>NZ_FOKH01000041.1:0-62829 GCF_900111955.1 Pseudomonas sp. NFIX10
CGCTTTCTGATTGGACAGAGCTAACTGCTCTTCAAGCTCTTTGATACGTTGCTCTGGCGTTAATGGTCGGTTTTTGTCGGGCATAGACCCCATCCTCGGCGAGCCAATGTATGTGCCTGGGCTCCAATCCTGTCGACCGTGCTTGCGTAACCACGTCAGAACGGTCGTTTTGCCTTGAATCCCGTAGCGCTCCTGAGCCTCTTTATAACTCAGCTCGCCTTTTTCGACCTGATCAACAACCGATAATTTAAAGGTCAGCGTGTAGTCGCGCTGACTACGCCTTTTTGCTGATTTCATTACGCCCTCCTGAAAACGGATCAGAAGGTGTAAACCTTATTCAGGACGGGACAGGTGCGTGAAAAAAAGATCAACGCCCTTTTTGCTTGGCGTATTGCACTTGCCCGAGATAAGTCGCTGTTGAAATCAAGTCGAGGAATGGCAGTACCGCGTCCAGATAGATGATATCGAGAGTATCGAACAGCTGATGGGAGACTTCATGGATGAAGGTCGCGGGCTTCTTTGATCGGCAGTGGGGAAGGATTGACAGTGCGCGCCTGAAACAGTGTTTAATCACCGGCGGGTCCTTCACGCTGTTGCTACCTCCAACAATCATTCCGGAGCTTCAGATGTCTGCACCATCCGATCATGCCGCTTCTTGCACCCTGTCCTTCGATGCTCTGGTGAGCTTGCTGGAGAAGATTTTCCTGCGTCATGGCACGTCGACCGAAGTCGCCCGGTGCTTGGCTGAAAACTGCGCCGGGGCCGAACGCGATGGTGCCCATAGCCATGGGGTGTTCCGCATCCCCGGTTATGTCTCGACGCTGAACAGCGGCTGGGTCAACGGCAAGGCCGTGCCGGTGGTCGAAGACGTGGCGTCAGGGTTCGTCGCGGTGGATGCCGGTAATGGCTTTGCCCAGCCAGCGCTGGCTGCCGCGCGGCCATTGCTGGTGGAAAAGGCCCGCAGCGCCGGTATCGCCGTCCTGGCTATTCGCAACTCCCATCACTTCGCGGCGCTCTGGCCGGATGTCGAGCCGTTTGCCTACGAAGGCCTGGTGGCGTTGAGCGTGGTCAACAGCATGACGTGTGTGGTGCCCCATGGCGCGGATCGTCCACTGTTCGGCACCAATCCCATTGCCTTCGCCGCGCCACGGGCCGACGGCGAGCCGATTGTCTTCGATCTGGCCACCAGCGCCATCGCCCACGGTGACGTACAGATTGCGGCACGCAAGGGGGAGTTGTTGCCGCCGGGCATGGGCGTGGACAGCCTCGGCCAACCGACCCGCGACCCCAAGGCGATTCTCGAAGGCGGAGCGCTGCTGCCGTTTGGTGGGCATAAGGGCTCGGCGTTGTCGATGATGGTCGAGCTGCTGGCGGCGGCCCTGACCGGGGGTAACTTCTCATTCGAATTCGACTGGAACAATCATCCGGGCGCCAAGACGCCGTGGACTGGCCAGTTGTTGATCGTGATCGACCCCAGCAAGTCCGCCGGGCAAGACTTCGCCGAACGCAGCCGGGAACTGGTCAGGCAGATGCATGGCGTCGGGCTGCGGCGGTTGCCGGGAGACCGTCGACACCGCGAGCGCAGCAAGGCCAATGAGCAGGGGATTATCCTGGATGAGCAGGCTTTGGCGCAGTTGCGGGAACTGGCGGGCATTTGAACCACCGGCTTTTATCAAGGCCTCGCCCCCGTGCCTCGCCGTGACACGTTGCGCCAAGCCTTCTACTATGAGGGCTTCTTTTCTCTGGAATCGCCTGGATGAGTAAGCCCGGCCAAACGGTGCTGGTTGCGCTGCGCAAGATGATCGCCTCGGGTGAGCTGGCCGCTGGCGAGCGCTTGATGGAAATTCCCACCGCTGAGTTGTTCGGCGTGTCGCGCATGCCGGTGCGCATGGCGTTCCGCACCCTGGAGCAGGAAGGGCTGCTGGTGCGCTTTGGCGGGCGAGGTTTTCAGGTGCGTTCGGTCAGTGCCGAGCAAATCGCCGGGGCTGTGGAGGTACGTGGCGTGCTGGAGGGCCTGGCGGCACGGCAGACGGCCGAGCATGGTTTGTCTGAAGAAGCGCGCGCGATACTCGAGCAATGCCTGGTGCAGGGGGATGAACTGTTCGCCAAAGGTTATGTGACCGAGGATGACCTGGAGGTCTATCACGACCTCAACATGCGCTTTCATCAGGTGATCGTCGAAGGCAGCCACAACCCGGCGATTGCCGACGCCCTGGCTCGCAACGATCATCTGCCTTTCGCTTCAGTCACCGCCTTGGCGGTGGATCGCCAGAACATGGCCGGCGAGTTTCGCCGCTTCAACTATGCCCACATGCAACACCATTCGGTGTTCGACGCTCTGATCAATCGCCAGAGCGGCCGTGCCGAGGCGATCATGCGTGAGCATGCCAATGCGACCCTGCGTTACGCCGAAGTGTTCGGCTCGACGCTGGCTGACGAGCGGATGACGGTGATTTTGCGTTCGGAGTAACTCGCCCGGTCGCAGGTAACGTCAGAATTTCCTCTTGCCCAGATCCCTTGTGGGAGCGAGCTTGCTCGCGATAGCGGTGTGTCAGTCGCCATCCATGCCGCAGAGGCGGCGCCATCGTGAGCAGGCTCGCTCCCACAGTATTCGGCGTTAGAGATCCAGCACCAGCACCGGGGTTTTCGACCTGGAGCAGCACGGTGTGAACTGGTCGTTGCAGGCCTGTTCAGCCTCGGTCAGGAACATGTCCCGATGCTCCGGCACGCCTTCCAGCACGCGGGTCAGGCAAGTGCCGCACACGCCTTGTTCGCAGGAGATCGGGATCTCGATGCCATGGCTCTCCAGCACCTGTACCACGCTGCGGTCCGCCGGCACCTCGAACACCTGGCCAGTGCGGGCGAGCTTGACTGAAAAGCTGCCGTCGGCACGGGTGTCGGTAGGGGCGGCGGCGAAGTATTCGCGGTGCAGGCGGTCTTCCTGCCAACCCTGGCCCTTGGCGGTGTCGAGGATGTGCTGCATGAAACCACCGGGCCCACACACGTAGAGGTGCAGGTCGTTATCGGGTGCGGCCAGCACCCTGGCGGCGTCCAGCAGGGTTTCTGGTTCTTCATCGAAATGCAGAAACACCCGGTCAGCGTACGGGGCCTGGCGCAGGCGCTCGACAAAGGCAGCACGGTCTCGGGAGCGGGCGCAGTAATGCAGCTCGAACGCTGCACCGCTCTGGGCCAGGTGCTCGGCCATGCACAGGATCGGCGTAATACCGATGCCTCCGGCAAACAGCAGGCTGCGCCGGGCATGGGGAGCAAGGGAGAACAGGTTGCGTGGTTCGCTGATGTGCAAGCGCATGCCTGGCTGGATCCGCTCATGCAGGCTGAGCGAACCACCGCGGGACGCCGGGTCCTTGAGCACGCCGATGAGGTAGCGATGCCGTTCCTCGGGATGATTGCACAGCGAGTACTGGCGAATCAGCCCGTCGGGCAAGTGCACATCGATATGGGCGCCGGCGGTGAAGGCCGGCAACGGCTCGCCGTCGACGCGGGTCAGCTCGTAGCTGCAGATATCGAGGGCTTCGCGGTGTCGCGCCGTGACCTGGACTTCGATCATGGCCGTTGCTCCGCCAGCTGTGGCTGCTGGCTGCTGGCGATCAAGCCGGCTTGAGGCTCGCGCTCCCGTGCGATCCAGCGCTCCAGCACCCGCCGGGACTGTACGCCGCCCGCATCGATGTTGAGCTTGAGCAAGTTGCGCTGCGGGTGGTCCAGCAGGTTGCGCTGCTGGCGTTCGAGCATTTCCAGGTCCTCGCTGAAAATCTTGCCTTGGCCTTCGCGAATGGACGCGGTGAGTGCTTCATCCTGCGGCTGGAAGTGCCGGGCCATGCCCCAGAAATACCAGATCGAGGTCTCGGTTTCCGGTGTGATGAAATCCACCACGATGCTCGACGCCTTGAATTGTGGCGCGGCGTGATAACCGCCTTTGCCGGCATGGGCCACGCCCACTTCGATCAGCACATGGCTGGGCGGGGTGAAGCGGCAGATCTGCCAGCGGTCCACCGGTACGTCGTCGGCCAGGTTGTTGCCGCGCAGGGCCATGCGCCAGAAGGGCGGAGCCATGATGTTTTCCATATGGCGGGCGGTGACCACTTCATCGCCTTCGACGGTAGTCACTGGCGGCGCCTCGTCGATTTCCTTCTGGCCGATGCTCGAGGCATGGACGTAGGTTTCGTGGGTCAGGTCCATCAGGTTGTCGATCATCAGACGATAGTCGCACTGGATATGGAACAGGCCGCCACCGTAGGCCCATTCATCGCTTTCAGCCCATTCCAGATGATGGATCAGTGCCGGGTCGGCCAGCGCCTGGTCACCGGGCCAGACCCAGATGAAGCCATACCGTTCCCGCACCGCAAAGGTCTTGTTGCAGGGGAATCCCCGTACCCGTTGCCCCGGCATCTCGACGGTCTTGCCATCACCGCCCATCACCAAGCCGTGATAGCCGCACACCAGGTTGCCGTTTTCGACGTAGCCCAGGGACAGCGGGGCGCCGCGATGGGGGCAGAAGTCTTCCACGGCCGTGACCTTACCTTCATGCCCCCGGTAAAAAACCATCTTTTCACCGCAAATCTGCCGGCCCAGGGGTTTGTCGGCGATTTCATCGGGGGTGCAGGCAACGTACCAGGCGTTTTTGGGGTACATGACGGATCTCCAGGCGGATGTTGTTCTTGTCTGTGGATCCATTAACTCCCTTAACTAATTTAATTGTCAACGGTTTTACGGGATAAATGGATGATTGGCTTGTTTAGTGGATCCATTGGTGGGTCGATGGACGATCGCAGGTCGCTGGCACCCGGGGCTTCATTGAACGGCCGCGGGTGCGCTATTGTTCGCAGAACGAAGTATTCCTGGACCTGCCGGGCGGGTGTCTGATTGTCTTGCGGGGTTGCTGCTACACAACACGGAGTGATTCATGAAGACCAAAGCGGTACTGACTGAGCAGGACGTCGCGCAATTGCTGGTGGCGGCCAAGGAACTGGCGCACCAGCGCCAATGGGCCGTTTCGGTCTGCGTGGTGGACGACGGTGGCCATCCCCTCGGGCTGTTGCGCCTGGACGATGCCTCGCCGTTATCGGCCTATATCGCTACCGAAAAAGCCCGCACGGCCGCCATGGGCCGGCGCGACAGCAAGGTTTTCGAAGACATGATCAATGGGGGTCGCTACGCGTTTCTCAGCGCTCCGCACCTGCAGGGCATGCTTGAAGGCGGGGTGACCATCCACCACGAGGGCCAGTGCGTCGGCGCTATCGGGGTGTCCGGGGTCAAGGCCGAGCAGGATGCGGAATTGGCGCGGCTGGCGGTGGAGGCGGTGCTGCCAGCGATCACCCCGGATGCCTGAGACGGCCATAAACCTGTGGGAAGGGGAATTTTCTTGTGAGCACCACAAGAAACTGTGGGAGCGAGCTTGCTCGCGATAGCGGTAGGTCAGTCGATCCGTGTGTGTACAGACTGAACGCCTTCGCGAGCAAGCCCGCTCCTCACAGGGTTTGCACAAATCTTCCAGACACACCTCTCATCAGCAGTTAATCTGCCAAGAGCACATTCGTTAAAACGGGACAGGCATGACGGCGCGCAACTGGATCGATCTCAAGCAGGACGCCACGTCCGGTATCGAGACCGTGCGTGCGCATTTCGAGGGGCATGCCTATGATCCCCATTGGCATGACACCTACCTGGTGGGCGTGACCGAGCAGGGTGTGCAGCAGTTCCATTGCCGCCGCCAGCAGCACAACAGCACGCCGGGCAAGGTGTTCCTGCTCGAGCCCGGCGAGTTGCATGACGGCAACGCGCCCCACGACCACGGCTTTACCTACCGCACGTTGTACCTGGAACCGCAATGGCTGGAGCGTGAGTTGCGTTCCTTGTTCGACGGGGCGCCGGACAACGCCCAATTGGGATTCGCCGCCACCCTGACCGACGATGCGCGGCTGGCGAGTGCCACGGCCTTGGCCTTCCAGAGCCTGCATGAGCAGGAAATCCGCATCGTGCGCCAGACGGCCCTCGATACCTTGTTGGCCAACCTGACCCAACACCTGCACTGGCGGGCGCGGATCAACCCGGATCCGCGGTTGCCATTGGTGGCGCAGCAGGCCCGGGATTATCTGCACAGCCACCTGAGCGACGACATCGGTCTGGACGACCTGGCGCGAGTCACCGGTGTGGATCGTTTTCGCCTGAGCCGTGCATTCAAGGCTGCTTTCGGCCTGGCCCCCCATGCCTATCTGATCCAATTGCGCCTGTCCCGCGCCCGGCGTTTGCTGGCCTCTGGCGAGAGCGCCGGGACGGTGGCGGCCATGCTCGGTTTTGCCGACCAGAGCCACTTGGGGCGCTGGTTCCAGCGTGCCTATCGCCTGAGCCCGGCGGACTACCGCAAGCGCTGCTCAATTGTTCCAGACTGAGCGGGCCTTCGTGGGGATGATCGAGTGACGATCATTCACCGAGAAGTTGCTCCATGGACCAGTTGCTGCCGTTTGCCTTGTTCGCCTTTGTCGCCTCCATCACCCCGGGCCCGACCAATATTCTGGTGCTGAGCCATAGCTCGCGCTTTGGCTTGGCCACCACCTTGCCGATCATTCTGGGGGCCTGCGCCGCGGCGGCTTTGCTGGTGTTGCTGGTGGGCACCGGATTGGGCGACGTGCTGGCGCGCCACGCCACGCTGCAGACCGTGCTTTCATGGGCCGGCATTGCCTGGTTGAGCTGGATGGCCTGGCAGATTTTCAGCGCCCCGGCCCAGGCCA
The DNA here is from genome assembly GCF_900111955.1 of Pseudomonas sp. NFIX10. NCBI lineage: Bacteria > Pseudomonadati > Pseudomonadota > Gammaproteobacteria > Pseudomonadales > Pseudomonadaceae > Pseudomonas > Pseudomonas sp. NFIX10. Next base: position 6,747 of record NZ_FOKH01000041.1, read on the forward strand.
TTGACCCGGACCGGCCGGTTGAGGGCCCGCGACTGGGCCTGGCGGGGGCCGCCGGGTTGCAATTGGTGAACCCCAAGACCTGGATGATGGCGCTGGCGGTGGTCAGCGTGTTTGCCGGCGCCGAGGCCGACCGGACGATCCGGGTCCTTTGGTTGTCCCTGGCATTTTTCGCGATCTCCATTCCCTGCATGACCGTCTGGGCCTACCTGGGCCTGGGGGCCGCCAGGTTCTGTCGCTCAGCCGTGGCGATGGGACGCTTCAATCGCAGCATGGCGGTGTTGTTGCTGGCGTCGGCGTGGTTGACGCTGGTGGTGTAGCCGTTTGCCAGGCCCCGCGCCGCGCAACCCCTTGCAACGGTTGGACAGTTTCAAAAGACAGCCATTTCTTGGAGCATCGGGTTCGTGCAGGTCAAGCGTACGTCACCTGTCGAATACCCAATCGCCCCCAAGGATGGAGGTCCACCATGTCTACCCTCGATACCCATGTCGAGTTTATCCAGGCCAGGCTGCCCGCCTGGCTGAAACGAGCCCCACGGCCCCAGCAGGAGCGCTTCAGGGTGCTCACCCGACAACTGCAGCGCGACAGCGATGCCCTCAACGCATTGCTCAAGGACCTGCCCACGCCCTATGCCTTTACCCTCGATCTACTCAAGGTGCAGCCGCAGGTGCAAGGCTGGAGCCAGGTCAACGGCCGCGGCGATGTCGCGGATGCGCTACGTCGGGCAAGGGTCCGGCGCAGCTCGTTCATCACGGATCCCTCGCTATCGGTCGTCGAGGCGGCCATGCGCAACTATCCTCCCGACGATGCAGTCACCGGCAGCGTGTTCGATCGAAAAGGCGAGCTTTTCATCAAGGGCAAGCCCGGGGAGTTCTATCGTTGGGGCGCCCCGACGGACACCACGCCGCTGCCCATGACTCCGGCCAGTTTTGCCCGCCTGTGTCGCAGTGTGGATGTGGGCGGGGCTTATCGGCGCTCGCTCGAATGGCGGCTGCCGCGTATCGGCCATCAGGTGCCCATCGTCGCCACGGCCTACATGGCCTATGCACGCAGCCAGCTCGCCTATGACGCCTACGAGGCGAAGCTGGATGGACGTCTGGACCACACCGGTGAGCGCTTGTTGGCCCACGTCGGCGTCCAGTTGGAAGATCGGCCCGTGGCGCCGCTGGCCTGCGAGGTCAAGGCCCTGGCGTTGCTGTCCGCGCCGTTGTTCGGCGCCCGGGTGTACTGGGGGCTGGCAGGGGATGCCAAGGGTGTTCGCCCGATCGTGTTGCACATGCCCCATGACGCAGTGGCACCGCTCAAGCAGTTTCCCAGCTTGCAGGCACTGTCGGCCGAGCTGACCGAACGAGTCCGCAAACGCAGTTACCGCCAGACCCTGTTGCGTTATCTGCCGCTGCGTCTACAGGCCAGCCTGGGGTCGGCCCTGCACGATCAGGTGGAGTGGAAGGTCACGGACAACCCCAATCTCTTCCAGGAAATACATGCCCGCATCACTGGTTGGCGCGAGGGCGAGCGAGGCGAGGACGGCAACCCTCGACGCATTCGGATCCCCACGCCCAAGGTGGCCTGGGGCCTGGATGACCTGCGCGAGGATCCCTGGCACGCCACCTACCATGAATGGCGTGGTCATACCTTGGCCAATGCCTCGGCATTGATGGTCCCGACCCGGGATCAGGACTGGCGGGCGCTGCTGGCTCGCCTCGAATACTGGGAAAGCCTGGTCGAGCGTTCGCTGATGGTTGCCGCGACCTTTTTCCCGTTCTGCGCGCCGGTGGGCATGGTTGCCGCCGCGGTGGGCGGGGTGCGTCTGGTGTACGAAATCTTCGAAGGGATCCAGGCGTTCAATGAAGGTCACGCGCAAGAAGGTATCGAGCATATCTTCAACGCGTTGTTCGGGGTTGCCCAGGGCGCTTACCTGGGCTTCATTGGCGCAGCCATCGAGCCCATGCCCGTGGCTGACGGCACCACCCGGTTGTGGAATGGCGACATGCGCCCCTTTGAAGCACAGCGCTTGCCTCCCGTTGACGCCGAGCAGGACGCCTGGGGTGTCTGGCGCACGGCGGACGAGGCTTGGGTGCGAATCGAGGATCGTTACTTCGAAGTGCAAGGTACGCAGGACAACATGAATCTGCGCCTGCCTCCCGGGCATAGAGGCGTTGCACCGCCGCTGGAATGGAACCGAACGCGAGGCTGGCAGTGGGCGCACCGCAACCCCTTGCAGCGAAGTGGCCTGGAGCTGTTGCGAACCTTCCCCGAGACGCCCGTCGAACTCGACGACCCTACGATCCTGGCCGTGCAACGCCAGGTCGGTATCGGCGAAGCGCATCTGCGCTACCTGCAAGTGGAGGCGCGGCCGATGCCGGCCATATTGGCCGACGCCCTGGACGAGGCACGGAACTGGCAATGGGTGCGGCACACCATCGAACGCCTGCGCCGTGGCGAAGCACCGCAAGGAACGCATTTTCGCATTGTCCAGACCCTCGTGGAGTTGCCGGGCTGGCCGGAAGACATGACCTTGCGCTACCACGATGGCATCAATCTGTACCCGGTAGGCGATACGGCCGACACCCGCTCCATCCTCCTGACCAAAACCGACCTGGCCCATGACGCCTGGGCCGCTCGCATCCTGGAAGGCCTGAGCAGCGACGAGCAAACCGTACTGCTGGGGCAAAGCAGTATCGGTTTGCAACCGCTGGAGCGAAGTCGCCTGTTGGCCGGCCGTTGGGCCGCACGCCTGGAGCGTGACGCCAAGCGGGTGACGATGGCCATGGGCAGGTCCACTCGGCTCGATCCGCTGGCAGTGCCCTTGGTCCAGGCATTCCCGAGCTTGCCTGAATCCATCGCCAACGAGCTCGTTCGCGACGTGACAGGCAAAGACCGGCTGCGCTTGCTCGAGGGGCGGGTGGCCGGGCAGCTCGGCAGGCAGGCGGCCGAAGCGTTGCGTGAGCTGCGCTTGAGTCGTGCGCTGCGCGCCCTGGAACGTGGCGAAAGCAGCGTTGATCGGGATCGCGTCATCATGGGCCTGCTGGCGGATATGCCCAGGCTCCGCGGGCGTCTGCACCTGCGGCTGTGGTTGCGCGAGCTGACGGATCCGGTCGAGTTGGGGGACGCCGGACCGCTGAAAGTCATCCGCCAGGAAGGCGAACTGTATCGCCCCTTCGACGAAACCGGTGAAGAACTGGCGAACGCCGTGGCCCTGGAGGCTGCGCTGCTAAGGGCCATGCCGGACGAAGCTCGCAGCGCCCTGGGCCTGAACATCTGGGAGGCGGAGCGGCTGCGCAGCCAACTGCTGACACGGGCCCTGGAAGACCGGCAAGCCCTGCGTCCGTACTTGGCGATGCGTCGCCTGGGCAGCCTCGGGTCTCGTCCGCAATGGCTGAACGGACACCTGGTTTACCCGCTCAGTGGCCGTGGCCGGCTGCCGTTGCAGGAGTGGCAAGGCAGCTTGCGTCAGCGCCTGGAGCGGCTCTATCCCGCCCACGCGGGCAATGCACTGGAACGGCTGCAGCTTGGCCTGACCGAAGAGGCCGGGCTCGAGGGCATCAGCCTCAACGATGTGATCACCCGCCTGGAGCACGAATGGACCACCTTGGACGAGGGGCTGCGCCAATGGGGCGACCAGGAAGGCTTTCACCATCCCGCCGAACAGGTTCTGGACCGTGAGGCGCTGGTCGCGCAGCGCCAGGTCATTGCGAGGGAAATCCGCCGGGCCTGGCAGCGCTCGCCGGACCCGGGCAGGGAGGGCGCAGAGTTGGTATTGCGGATAGAAAACCTCAACGTCGGCCGGCTGCCCCCCATCCCGGTTCGTTTCGAGCACATCGAATCACTGGTGCTGGCCAACCTGGAGCTGGTCGAAGATCCTTCAGACTTCCTACGCATGTTCCCCGGCATCGAATCGCTGAACCTGCGGGGCAATCACCTCACGACCGTCCCCGTAGCGGTAGGTGAGTTGCGGGCGCTGGTGGATCTGTCATTGGCTCGCAACCCGTTGCACTTGAACGCGGATGTGTTTGCCCCTCTGCTGGGCGATGATCCTTCGATCCCGTTGTGGACCCTGGACGTGTCCGGGATCAGCAGTGGCGCGGCTTCGGGCACCAACGCCGAGGTGCTTGCCGCCATTGGCAGCCTGGCTTCGCTACCGTCCCTGCGTGAAGTCATCTGGACCGACAACCTGGATTTCACGCCCGAGCAGTTGCAGGCCCTGACGGCCACATTGCCCGACCTGCGGGCGCTGAACCTGGCGCGCTGTGGCCTGCGGCTGGACGAGGAGGGCAGCACCTTCTTGCGCAGCGCCACCGCTTTGCAGGAATTGCGCCTGAGTGGAAACAACTGCCGGGACCTGCCGGAACTCCCCGAGCTTGCAAACCTGATGACGCTGGAGCTGGGCAGGACCGGCCTGGATCGGGTGCCCTCGTTGGCATTGGCGGTGCTGGCCAGGCATTCCGATGTGTTCATCTCCGATACGTTCGTCGTCGATCTCAGCGGCAACCGTATCACCTCTATCCAGGATGACCTGCTTCCTGCGCTCAACCGTTTGCCGAGCCTTGACACACTTGGGGTCTGGCTTGACGACAATCCCTTGCCCAGCGCCCAGATCAATGCCCTGCGCAATGTGTTTCCCGAGGCGTTTCACTACACCGTCGACGAGTGGCTCTATATTTCTGCCTCGCTCCAAAGGGCACTGGAGGTCGCCCGTGACGATCCCGGGATGCGGGGTTTCATCGATTGGTTTTCTGGCCGCGTCCGCGAAGCCGACGAGGATTCCCCAGCCGGGCTGGCGTTCGGCGTTCGCCAGAGGGCCGGGGCGGTTCTGCAGCACTTTATCGGCTATGGAAACGTCTATGGCCGCCTGCCTACCTTGATTGGCGATTTCGATGTGCAACTTCGCCAACTGCGCACACGTTTGCAAATCCGCAGCCAGGACAGGGAGCAGCCAGACATCGGCGAGCTGGAGCTGCACTTCACGATGTTCGAGTCGGTGATGCGTGCACGACTGGCCCGGAACGGGGCGCCGTTTGCGAGTTTCCTGGCGGAACACCTCTCCCTTTGGGACTTCGCGCTGATGGACCGCTTTATCGATCCGGTGCAACGCCAGGCGCAAATGAGCCGGGAGGCGTTCATCGATTGGCTCAGCGACGCCCAGGATACCTTCGACAGCAACGATCAAACCCCACGTACCGGCGAGATGACCTGGCGACCTTACCTGGGGTTGATGTCCCGCGACTGGCCCGAAGGACTGGCGATCTGGGAGACGGTCGATGACGACCTGGTGAATGCCTTCAGCGAGCCCATCGATCCGTCCCGCTGGCCCCAGGTCATGCTGGACAACCTGGTTTCGCCGGACCCCGGATTACCCAGCCCCTTGGAGCCGGTCACCGAAGGCGAGCGGATCGTCTGGCGTCGCGCGGGGCTCGAAGCCGTCGCCGATGTGGATTGGAGGGGCGGCCAGCCGGTGACGCTCAACGAGGATCAGTTGCGCCGTACCATGGCCGTCTACCGCTCGGTCAAGAGCCGGGAGGTCGAGGCCCTGGTGCGGCGGGTGACCAGGAGCCTGGTTACCGCATGGTGGCCGGTGCTACCACTTTGAAGACCAGCGCCTTCAGGCCACATTGAAGGTCGGCCTCGGGAAACTCCGGTGGGTTGGCCAGCCGCTGCTCGAACCTCAGGCCGGGGGCTTCGCGGGTGACGCCGTCGATGAGGAAGTCCGGGCCGGTGGCCGGGTCATTGCTGCAGGCCAGGACCGTGCCGTCGGCCGTCAGCAGTTCCGGCAGGCGGCGCAGGACCCGCTGATAGTCCTTGGTCAGCAGGAAGCTGCCTTTCTGGAAGGTCGGCGGGTCGATGATCACCAGGTCGTACGGCCCGCTATTGATTACCTTGCCCCAGGATTTGAACAGGTCATGGCCGAGGAAACTCACCTGGCCCAGGTCATGGCCGTTCAGGCGATGATTGTCACGGCCTCGGCTCAGGGCCGCCCGCGACATGTCCAGGTTGACCACATGCCGCGCACCGCCGGCGATGGCCGCCACCGAGAAGCCGCAGGTGTAGGCGAACAGGTTCAGTACCCGCTTGCCATTGGCGTTGGCCCGCACCCAGTCGCGACCGTAGCGCATGTCGAGGAACAGGCCGTTGTTCTGTTTCTTGCCGAGGTCGATCCGATAGCGCAGGCCACCTTCGGTCAGGGTCCATTCGTCGATGGGGTCGCCCACCAGCCACTGGGTGCGGCTCTGGGGCAGGTAGCGGTGTTGCACGGCGAGGGTATGGGCGCCGCTGTTTTTCCAGGCGGGCGAGGCGGCGAGAGCGAGCAGCATGGCCATCAGGTCATCCAACTGCGCCGCCTCCGGTTCCTTGAACAACGACACCAGCACAATCCCTTGCAGCCAGTCGACGGTGATCTGCTCCAACCCCGGCCAGCAACGGCCGCGACCATGGAACAAACGGCGGGTTTCTTCCGGCGGGGACGCCAGGGCTGTCAGCAAATGGGTCTGCAGGTCATGTAGAACTTGAGGGGTCATCAGGCAAGGCCAGCGATTCGAAAGGCCGGCATTTTAACCTGTGGTGAGGCCGCTTGCTCCCGCTCAGTTACGCAGCGACGGCCTGTTCAGCCGCCGCTGGTGGCCAGAATGCTCGCCACCTGTTGCGGCTGGCAGTTGAGATAGGCCGAACGCTTGAGCCAGCCCGGGTCCGGGTACCAGGAAAACATGAATTGGCCGCCCTTGAGCTTGTCGATCACTTGCCGCGCCACTTGCGGGCGCACGGCCGGGCAACCCTGGCTGCGGCCGATACGCCCCTGGCGCACGCTCCACAGCGGATTCACGTAGTCGGCGGCATGGATCACGATGGCGCGATCACGGGCCTGGTCATTGAAGCCCGGCTCCAGGCCGTCCATGCGCAATGAATAGCCGTGGGTGCCCTGGTAGCTTTCCTGGGTACGGAACAGGCCCAGGCTCGACTGGTAGCTGCCCAGGCGATTGGAGAATTGCGTGGCGAAGTTTTCCCCGGATTTCTGCCCATGGGCCACCAGGTCGCGCAGCACCAGTTTTTTCTGGCGCAAGTCGAAGATCCACAGGCGCCGGGCCGTGGACGGTTGCGAGTAGTCGATCACCGCCAGGTGACGGGCCTGGCCGGCGCCATTGGCGACCGCGCATTGCATGGCGCTCAAGGCACTTTTGAGCGCCAGGGGATTGAGTTCCGGCGCGGCCTGGGCGAGGCTGTGGTAAAGCGTCTGCGACTTTGCCTTTTTTTCAGCCAGTGCCGGGCTGCAAATGATGCCCAGGCCCAGCATGACCAGGCAGAATCGGCGCAAAAAGCCCGATACAGGCGAAGGGGTTCCAACGTGGTGTTCGTTCGCGGCATCCCGTCCGATTTCGTTTGTCTGCATGATGGCGGGTCGTACCTGTCGCAAAATTCACCGTCAACGAGACGGCCATGGATTGGAGTAAAGCAGTTGTTCAAAAAGTCCGCATGTTACCTGAGCCTTTTATTGCTCACTGCGCCATTGGTCGCCACAGCCGAAGACAGCGATCCGGCACTGGTGCAGACCACCCTGGCGCAATTGGCGGTCGCGTGCCCGGACATCGCGGTGGGTGTCGACTTTCCGACATTGCTCGATTTGCAAGCGTTCTATCAGCAAAACGCAGGCCAGGAAGTCTGGTCGGACGACGAACGACGGGGGGCGCTGCAGGTCCAGTTGCAACAACTGGCCGATGACGGCCTCGATCCCGCGCGCTATGGCTTGCCGGGCGAGGGGGCGACCCAAGGCCCTCATTGTGCCGACATCGCCATCAGCCGGCGCTACCTGCAAGCCTTGCATGACCTGCGTTTCGGCTACCTGCCGCAAGACCGGCTGGAACCGGTGTGGAAGGCCAACCCACCGCCACAGGAGCACCCGGCCGTGGTGCTGGCCATCGCCGGGCTGGGCCTGCAGAACCTGGCCGACGCTTTTGAACAGGCACGGCCGAACCTGGACCTCTACCGCAACCTGCGCGGCCTCTATGCCCGGCTGCGGCAACAGCCTTTGGCCGAATGGCAAGCGGTGCCGGGCGGGCCGTTGCTGCAACCGGACAAACAGGACGCCCGCGTACCCGCCCTGGCCCAACGACTGTTCAACGAGGGTTACCTGAGTACGCCGCCGCAGGTGAGCGACGAACACTACAGCCCCATGCTGGTGGAGGCGATGAAGAGCTTCCAGGCCCAACATTCGTTGCAGGCCGATGGTGTGGTGGGGCCGTGGACCGTCACCGAGCTGAACATCAGCCCGGCCATGCGCCGCGAGCAGTTGCGCATCAACCTGGAGCGCATGCGCTGGCTGGCCCAGGACGTGGAGACCGACAGCGTTCTGGTCAACGTGGCGGCGGCGCAGTTGACGGTCTACCAGGGCGGCGCGCCGGTCTGGCAAACCCGCACCCAGGTGGGCCGTGCGCAACGGCAGACGCCGCTGCTCAAATCCCACGTCACCCGACTGACACTCAACCCGACCTGGACCATTCCGCCGACCATCATGCGCGAAGACAAACTGCCCGAGATCCGCCGCGATCCGGAGTTTCTCAGCCGCCACAACCTGCGGATTCTCGATAGCGACGGCCTGCCGTTGCTGGCGGAAGACATCGACTGGGAGCACCCGGGCAACCTCATGCTGCGTCAGGATCCAGGGCCGAACAACCCGTTGGGCAAAATGGCGATCCGTTTTCCCAATCCGTTTTCGGTGTACCTGCATGACACACCGAGCCAGGCGTTGTTCAGCAAAGGCCCACGAGCCTTCAGTTCAGGCTGCGTGCGGATCGAGCAAGTGATGCACCTGCGCGACCTGCTGGTAAGCCCGGCCGAACGCGCACGCACCGACACGTTGCTGGCCAGTGAGTCGACCCACGAGTTCAGGCTGGCCCGGCCCGTGCCGATCCTGCTGGGCTACTGGACGGCACAAGCGGACAGCCAGGGCCAGGCGGTGTACGTCCCGGATATCTACGGGCGTGACGCGACGCTGTCGGCCGCCCGTGGACGTACGCTCTGAGCTCAGGCGCATGCGGTCGCGGGCGCCTGGGTGGTTTCGTCGAGCGTTGCGAATAACCGCTGGCCGATAACGCCGGCGGCCTGCAAATGCTGTTGCGGATCGGCGGTTTCCGAGTCGAGCAAACGCTGGGAACTCACTACCCGGGCACCGCAGTAACCGAATATGCCCTGGTCGATCTGCGTGGTCATCGCCTCACCGTAGCCGTGGCGTTGGAAGCTGTCGGCATCGGCGCCACCGACTTCCACCAAATGGACCTGCAGGTGCTGCAGTTTCTGAATGAACGGCTTGTCGAGGCTGAAATCGAACGCCCAGCCGTTGGAAAACACCCGGTCGATCCAGCCCTTGAGCAGCGCCGGCATGGACCACCAATAAATCGGATAGACCAGCACCAACGCGTCGGCACGGTCGATTCTGGCTTGCTCGGCCAGCACATCCGCTGGCGGCAAGGCCTCGCGGTGGTGCACGGCGTGGTCGGCAAAGCTGAAGCGCGGATCGAAACCTTCGGCAGCCAGGTCGGCGATCTCGAACGTATCGGCAGGGTTGGCGCGGGTGATGCCCTCGGCGATTTTCCCGGCCAGGCTGTGGGTGAGGGAGCGCGGATCGTGGTGAGCCACAACGATGAGTGCATGCATGGCGAAACTCCTTCTGGTCACGAGGTCGTGATGACAGGTATGCTTAAGTTACGCTTAGTAAGTTACGATTGGTAAAGTTAGTATGTCAAGCACTGACGAACATTCGCAGGCTTCACCTCGTCGTCGTTTATCCCGGCACGACCGGCAGCGCCAATTGCTGGATGCCGCCTGGCGACTGGTGCGGGAGGAGGGCAGCGACGCCCTGACCCTGGCCCGGCTGGCGGACCAGGCGGGGGTGACCAAACCCATCGTCTACAACCACTTCATTACCCGGTCTGGGCTGCTGGCGGCGCTTTACCAGGATTTCGATGCCCGTCAGACCGCACGGATGGAGGCGGCCCTGGATGCCAGTGACGCCACCTTGCAAAGCCGGGCGGCGGTGATCGCTTCTTCCTACGTTGAATGTGTGTTGTTGCAAGGGCGAGAGATTCCAGGGGTGATTGCAGCGTTGACCAGCTCGCCGGAGCTGGAACGTATCAAGCGCGAATACGAGGGTATTTTTCTCGACAAGTGCCGCGCGGTGCTGGAGCCGTTCGCCGGCACGAAGGGCATCACCCAGGCCGGTTTGCGGGCGATGCTGGGAGCGGCGGAAGCACTGTCCAATGCGGCCGCCACTGGGGAAATCAGCGCTGATGAGGCGAAGTACGAGTTGTTGGCCAGTATCGTGGCGATGGTGGCCAGGACCGTCGACACCTCTCCAAGCTGATCCGCCGCTTCGCGAGCAGGTGCTTTCCCACAGTCGATCGCGTTCACCCGTGGAGCGAGCCTGTCACGGTAGCGGTAGTCCATACCGCAGGGTTTGGCAGGCCCTTCCAAAAAAACGAACCTCGAGCGTTCTGTCCGGTTCTTAAATTGTGTTCCGTGTCAAAGGGACAGCCGGCGGGGCTGCGGCCTTGCCCACCCAAATAATGCGATCAAAGGAGGCGACATGCCCAACTCCTGTCCTTCGCCCTGGTGGAAAAGCGCTGTGATCTATCAGGTCTATCCGCGCTCCTTTGCCGATGCCAACGGCGACGGCATCGGTGATCTGCCTGGCTTGACCGCACGCTTGGACCATCTGCTGCGCCTGGGAGTCGATGCGTTGTGGTTGTCCCCGGTCTTTCGTTCACCCATGCGCGATGCGGGGTACGACATTTGCGATTACACCGATGTCGATCCGTTGTTCGGCACCCTGGCCCATCTGGATGAGTTGGTCGTTCAAGCTCACGCAAGGGGTTTGAAGGTGTTGCTGGATTTTGTGCCCAACCACACCTCCGACCAGCATCCCTGGTTCATCGAGTCGCGCGCAAGTCGCGACAACCCTAAGCGCGACTGGTACATCTGGCGCGACCAGCCGAACAACTGGCGTGCGTCGATCGACGGCGGTAGTGCCTGGACCTGGGATGAAACCAGCCAACAGTACTACCTGCATTTTTTCCTGCCGCAGCAACCAGATCTCAATTGGCGCAACCCCGACGTGGTGGCGGCCATGCACCAGGTGCTGCACTTCTGGCTGGAACGTGGCGTGGACGGGTTTCGCGTCGATGTGGTGCATTGCGTCGGCAAAGACCCGAGCTTTGCCGATGATCCGCGTTGTATGGCCGGCGAAACCATGGTGAAGATCAACGACCAGCCTTACAGCCACGAAGTGCTGCGTGGCTTGCGCCGGCTGGTGGACAGTTACCCCGGCGAACGGGTGTTGATCGGTGAAGTGAACATTCGCTCCACGGCACAGGTGGCGGCCTATTACGGTGCGAGCGATGAGTTGCATATGTCGTTCAACTTCCCGCCACTGGACGCACCTTGGGACCCTGTGGTGTTCCGTATGTGCATACGTGAGGTGGAAAACGACCTCGGTCCATTGCAAGCCTGGCCGACTTGGGTGCTGTCCAACCATGACAACAGCCGTCACCGCAGCCGCTACGGCGGTTCGCTGCGCCGGGCCCGGGCGGCGGCGGTCCTGCTGCTTACTTTGCGCGGCACGCCGTTTATCTATCAAGGCGAAGAGTTGGGCCTGGAAGACACGGTGGTCACGGCCCGGACTCGTGTCGACCCGGGGGGCAGGGACGGCAGTCGGGCACCGTTGCCCTGGGCTGTCCGGTTCCCCCATGGCTGGGCCGGAGCGGCACCATGGTTGCCCTTTGCGCCTGATGCCCACGAGTTGGCCGTCGAAGCACAGGAAGATGCCGTCGACTCCACTCTGGCGCTGTACCGACGGCTGCTGGCCTGCCGACGCGCCAGCCCGGCGTTGCGCCTGGGCGCCTGGGAGGAACTGCCATCGCACCCTCAAGTGCTGGCCTATCGTCGCCACTGCAATGGTGATGAGCGACTGGTTTGCATCAACTTCGCCGACAGCGAACAGACGTTTCCGCTGGCCGATGCCTGGCGAGTCGAAACGGCCAGCGACGGGGTGGGCGAAGGTCAAGCGTTCAGTGGCCGACTGGCTGCCGAGCAAGGCGTGATCCTGTGCCGATGAGGAGTGACCGATGAAAACCAAGTGGCACCGAAACACTCTGATTTACCAAATCGATCCCTCCTTGTTTTTCGACAGCAACGGCGATGGTCGCGGTGATCTCAAGGGCATCATCGAACGTCTGGACTATTTGCAGGCGCTCGGAGTCGGTGCCCTCTGGCTGATGCCGTTGTACCGCTCGCCATTCAAGGACGCAGGTTATGACGTCAGCGACTTCATGGCTTTGGATCCGCGCTTCGGCAGCGAAGAGGACTTGCGCCAGTTGGTTGTCGAGGCCAGGGAGCGCGGCATGCGCGTCATTCTCGAGCTGGTGGCGCAACACACCAGCGATCAGCATCCCTGGTTCCTGCGGGCACGGCGCGACAAGGACAGCGTTTACCGGGATTATTACGTGTGGTCCGACACCCCGGTGGACGATGGCAACCAACCGATTTTTCCGTCAGTGGAAGACAGTATCTGGCAGTGGGACGAACAGGCCGGGCAATACTACCGGCATCTGTTTTACCGCCATGAACCGGACCTTAACCTGGCGAACCCGCGTGTCATCGAGGAGATCGAGCGGGTCATGGTTCACTGGCTAGAATTCGGCATCGACGGTTTTCGCCTGGATGCCGCTTCTCACCTGGTGGAACAAGCCGGTGGTGAAGATGAAGAGCAAGGCGTCTGGGTATTGGACAGGCTCTACAAGTGCATGACTGACATCAATCCCGAAGGTGTGTTGCTGGGGGAGGTTGACGTCGAGCCGGAGCGCTACAGCCATTATTTTGGAAACGGCGAGCGTCTGGGGCTGGTGCTGGATTTCTGGGTCAACAACCATGTGTTCCTGGCGCTGGCCCGAGGCCAGGCCGAACCTTTGTGGCGCGCCATCACCCGGCGTCCGTTGCCGCCCGACGGCGCCCAATATGCAGTGTGGCTACGCAACCATGACGAACTCGACCTGGAGCGCTTGAGCGCAGAGGAGCGCGAGGAAGTGATGCGAGCGTTCGCACCGGATCAGGACATGCGCCTGTATGGCAGGGGCATTCGCCGACGCTTGGCGCCGATGCTGTGCGGTGATGTGCGCCACCAGGCACTGGCCCAGGCGCTGTTGCTTTTATTGCCTGGCACCCCCATCGTGCGTTACGGCGAGGAAATCGGTATGGGGGACGATTTGTCCCGTCCCGAGCGACTCTCGGTGCGCACGCCGATGCAATGGAGCGCCCAGGCTAATGCCGGCTTTTCATCGGCTCGACGCCTGGCGGCCCCAGTGATCGATGAAGGCCCCTTCGCCTACTCGCATTTGAACGTCGAGGCCCAATTGAATGATCCTGAATCGTTGCTGGAGCGGGTGCGGTCATTGCTACTGGCCCGTGCAGGCCTGCCAGAGGTGGGCGATGGCGAAGCACGCCTGCTGGCGGTCGATCAACCCGCGGTATTCGCCATTTCCCATATGGGCAAGGCTAACGTGCTGATGCTGGCCAATCTCGGCAGGGAAACGTTGACAGTCACTGTGGAAGGGCTGGACCTGCAAGGCTTCGAGGACATCGTTTCGGACAGCCAGTACCCCACCGCCAGGGGCCGGCACCTGACCCTGAAGGGCTATGGCTATCGATGGTTGCGTCGCAACGGATCAGATCATTGACAGCACCATGGCCAGTACTCCGCCAGTCACCGGCAGCAACGTCGACACTTGGGTGGAAGTGAGGGCCAGCGCTGAATCCCGCGAGCGGCCGGTAAAGCGCCCGCGGGTGCGGTGAAAGGGCTCTTGCGGTGCAAACAGAGTGGCCCGGGCGCCTACGTCCGGGTCATAGATCGGCGGTACGGGTTGTACGCGCTTGCCTGACTTGTTGCGAGCCCAGTATTGATTGCTGGCAGTTGCACTCTGCATACGCCAGCGATAGAGCCGCAGATCACTACGACCGGAGGGCTTTGCTCATCCATGGTGCTCGCTCCGCAGCGCCTTGGGGATCAATGAGGTCGCGCGACGCCACGTAGCAGGTTGGCGCTGAGCTTGTCGGCATTGCAACTGGCGACGTTGGCCAGCGAGACCATGCCCACCAGGCGTTTGTCGCGATTGACCACCGGCAGGCGGCGTTTTTCGATCTGGGCCATGTTCTTGGCCACATGGTCGATCTCTTCGTCTTCGAAGCAGTAGCGCACCTCATCGCTCATGATCCGACTGACCGGGGTGTTCATGTCCATGCCATCCGCCATGGCTCGAACCACCAGGTCGCGGTCGGTGATCATGCCGGCCATGCGGTCGTCCTGATTGATGATCAGCGCGCCGATGTCGGCTTGGCGCATGATTTGCGCGACTTCGCGCAAGGAAGTATCGGGGGAGACCGTGCGTACTTCCCGACTCATGATTTCATTGATTTTCATCGCTGAATCTCCTTTCTCTCGGGTTGGACAGCAAGCCTCGATCCGGGCCGGGCAAGTCACCTGCGCGGCACCGGACGGGCTCCTCACTTATTGTGAAAATCCAGGTTGGCGATGGTTCAGGATTTTTCCCGACGGGTTCGAACGGCTGCACTTTTATGAAGCCGCGGGCGGGATGATCGCACCATCGCAAGGCAGTGGGCGATGCTTGGGAAACGGCGGAAGCGGCCGGTCAGCTTGCGGTGGCTGAGTCGACGGTTTCGCGGACAGGCCTGTTCCCACAGGGGATCGTCGGCGAGTGCGAGGTTGTGAATACAGTCGCAGATGAGGTTTGGCACGCTCGCTGCAAGAGACTATTCATGCCCACCGTGAACACAGCCGCGTGGGCAGCCCCGTCGGTCAACGAAGATCGAGCGCCAGCAGGCCGGGGACAACGGTAGGTCAGGGCGCAGTCGCCGGGCCGATACAGCACAGAACAGGCAAAGACGCCTGGAACCGCAAGGTTTCAGGCGTCTTTTTTTTGCTTTCAAAATCGTGATGGGCTTTTGTCGGGTGCTTTTTATGAATTCCAACGTTGCTTCTCTGAACAAGCTGCAAACGCTGATCGTGATCGGCAATGGCATGGTCGGCCATCACTGCGTCGAGCAACTGATCGAACGCGGTGCCCTCAATCATTACCACTTGCATGTGTTCAGCGAAGAGCCGATGCGTGCCTACGACCGCGTGCACCTGTCCGAGTACTTCTCCGGGCGTGATGCCGAGTCCCTGGCTCTGGGCGAAGCGTCGCTGTACCAGACCCCCGGCGTCACGTTGCACCTGGGCATGCCCGTGCTGGAAATCGACCGCCAGGCGCGCCAGGTCGTCACTGCCCGGGAGCGCCTCAGCTACGACAAACTGGTGCTCGCCACCGGTTCCTACCCGTTCGTGCCGCCGATCCAGGGCGCCGAGGGGGATTCTTGCCTGGTCTACCGCACCCTCGAAGACCTGGATGCGATCCGCGCCGCTGCCAGCAATGCCCGCCGCGGCGTGGTGGTCGGTGGCGGCCTGCTGGGCCTGGAAGCGGCCAACGCCCTCAAGACCCTGGGCCTTGAAGCTCATGTGGTGGAATTCGCGCCACGGCTGATGCCGGTGCAGTTGGACACCCAGGGTGGCTTGGCCCTCAAGGCGCGCATCGAAAGCTTGGGCGTCGGCGTGCACCTGTCCAAGGGCACCCAGTCCATCAGTGCCGGCGAGCAGTACCGTTATCGGATGAATTTCGGCGACGACGATTTCCTGGAAACCGACCTCATCGTGTTTTCCGCCGGTATCCGCGCCCAGGACGCCCTGGCGCGCCAGAGCGACCTGCAGATCGGCCCGCGCGGCGGCGTGGTGATCGACGATCATTGCCAGAGCAGCGATCCGGACATCTACGCCATCGGCGAATGCGCAGCCTGGAACGGCAGCATTTTCGGCCTGGTCGCCCCGGGCTACCAGATGGCCCGCAGCGTCGCGGCCCGGCTGTGCGGCGAAAGCGCTGAGGCCTTCACCGGTGCCGACATGTCCACCAAGCTCAAGTTGCTGGGCGTGGACGTCGGCTCCATCGGCGATGCCCATGGCAACACTCCAGGTTCGCGCAGCTTCCAGTTCATCGACGAAACCAGCGCCAGCTATCGGCGGCTGGTGGTGGACGCCGCCGGCAAGCGCGTGATCGGCGCGGTGCTGGTGGGGGACAACAGCTACTACGACACCCTGCTGCAATACATGCAGAACGGCATCGCCTTGCCCAAGGACGCTGCCAGCCTGATCCTGCCATCGTCCGAAGGCGCCCCGACCCTGGGCCCGGCGGCGTTGCCCGAAACCGCCACGATTTGCTCGTGCCACAACGTCACCAAGGGTTCGATCTGCTCGGCCATCGACGGCGGCTGCACCGATCTCGGCCAGCTCAAGTGCGATACCAAGGCCGGCACCGGTTGCGGTGGTTGCGCGGCCCTGGTCAAGCAAGTGTTCGAGCACGAATTGATTGCCCGCGGCGTCAGTGTCGACAAGAGCCTGTGCGAACACTTCGCCTACACCCGCCAGGAGTTGTATGCACTGGTGCGGGTGGAAGGCATCATCAGTTTCGAAGAACTGCTGGCCAAGCACGGTCGCGGTCACACCGGCTGCGACCTGTGCAAGCCGGCGGTGGGCTCGATCCTGGCGTCGTGCTGGAACCAGCCGATCATGGACCCGTCCCTGGTGGCGCTGCAGGACACCAACGACACCTTCATGGCGAACATGCAGAAAAACGGCACTTACTCGGTGGTGCCACGCATCGCCGGCGGGGAAATCACCGCCGACAAACTCATCGCCATCGGCGTGGTCGCCAAGAAATACGACCTCTACACCAAGATTACCGGCGGCCAGCGCATCGACCTGTTCGGCGCCCAGTTGCACCAGTTGCCGGACATCTGGGCCGAGCTGATCGAAGCCGGTTTCGAAACCGGCCATGCCTACGGCAAGTCCACCCGTACGGTGAAATCCTGCGTGGGCAGTACCTGGTGCCGCTACGGCGTGCAGGACAGCGTGCAGATGGCCTTGACCCTCGAAGATCGCTACAAAGGCCTGCGCTCGCCGCACAAGCTCAAGTTCGCCGTGTCCGGTTGCACCCGCGAGTGCGCCGAGGCCCAGAGCAAGGATGTCGGCGTGATCGCCACCGAGAAGGGCTGGAACCTCTACGTGGCCGGCAACGGCGGCATGCGTCCCCGTCACGCCGAGCTGTTCGCCACGGACCTGGATGACGCCACGCTGATCCGCTACATCGACCGTTTCCTGATGTTCTACATCCGCACCGCCGACAAACTGCAACGCACCTCGGTCTGGCGCGAAAGCCTGGAAGGTGGCCTGGACTACCTCAAGGACGTGATCATCCACGACAGCCTGGGCCTGGGCGCCGAGCTTGAGGCCCAGATGCAACTGGTGGTCGACCGCTACGAATGCGAATGGGCCAACGCCTTGAAGGACCCGGAGAAGCTCAAGCGTTTCCGCACCTTCGTCAACGACAAGCGCGGCGATCCGGACGTTCACTTTGTCCGCGAGCGCGGCCAGCGTCGGCCGGTTCACGCCCATGAACTCCACCTGATTCCCGTCACCGAGGAGGTGCTCTGATGAGCCAGTCAAACGTCGTTCGTATCACTGAAGAAGCCATGCAATGGCGTGCCCTGTGCAGCCGCGCCGACCTGGTGCCCAACTCCGGCGTGGTCGCCTGGCACGATGGCAGCCAAGTGGCGCTGCTCTATCTGCCGGAACAGGAGGACAAGCCGCTGTACGCCATCGACAACCGCGACCCCAAGTCCGGTGCGAACGTCATCGGCCGCGGCTTGCTGGGCAGCATCAAGGGTGACCTGGTGATTGCCTCGCCGATGTACAAGCAGCATTTCCGTCTGGAAGACGGCCATTGCCTGGAGTACCCGGAGCAAAGCCTGCGGGTGTGGCCGGTACGCTTGAATGGCGATGTGGTGGAGATTGGCGAGGACTGAACCGCGCCTGCGAGTGAGTTGAAAAACTGCATGAAAACCTGTGGGAGCGAGCTTGCTCGCGATAACGGTACACCAGTCAAACCTGAGGCTGCTGACCCAACGCTATCGCGAGCAAGCTCGGCTCCCACAGTGGTTTGTGTGCGGCCACATTGTGGCGCTATCAGGCCTTTACTTGCGGTAATGACTCGGCGCCACACCCACTTCGCGACGGAATACCTGGGAGAAGTGACTGGCACTGCCATAGCCGACCTCCAGGCCGATATCGATGATGCTGCGCTCGGTTTCGATCAGCAGTTGCCGGGCCCGGGCCATTCTCAGCTGGATGAAGTACTGCGAGGGCGAACGCCCGGTGGCGCGCTTGAACAGGCGGCTGAAGTGGTATTCGCTCAGGCTGATGGCCCGGGCCAGGTCACCGAGGTTGAAGGGGGCGGCCAGGTGTTGTTCCATTAACTGGATCACCCGCTTGAGTTTGAAGGCGGGCAGGGCGTTGCGGCCGGACATGTCTTCGGCCCCGGCATCCACATAATGCCGCGCCAGGTGCACCGCCAGGCATTGCGCTACGCCCTGGACCAGCAAGGCGCTGGTTTCACCGCGTCGGGTCAGTTCCACCCGGATCTGTTCCAGCAAGGCCGAGAGCCCTTCATCCCGCCCGCCAGAGACTTCCCGCAGTTGGATCGCGCCGCCGCCAGCTTCGGCGATGGCGCGCTCCAGCAACGCCAGGCCCAAATACACATGCATGACCACGAACGGCTCAGGACTGGTCACTTGCCAGCGCATTTCATAAGGCACAGGGGAGGTGGTCAGGAAAAAATCCCCGCGGACCACCGTATTCGCTTCCCAAGGCTCGTGGGCGGTGCGCTCCTCGACAATGGCTTGCCCGGACAAGACCCAGACCAGCAACGGCTCGGCCACCGCTGGCACGACGATGTGGGCTTCGCAACGCTCACGGACAAAGATCTCCACCAGGATCTCCTTGCTCGATACGCCGTCGGAGGTGGCCAGGCGCTCGCCGCGAATGTGCCCTTGCAGGCCGTTTGCCGATGTTCGTTCGGTGATTTCCATGCTTCGATGGCCTCGATGAAACGGCCGCCAGACTAGACCGGGTCGACGGCGGGACGGTGCTGGCGGAACAATTCGATCTGCTGGGACGGGATCAACTCGCGCAACGCTTTATAGAGCGCCCGGGTTTCCAGCAGGTTCCTTTAGACTCACGTTGCATAAACAACTTGGATTCCTGCGCGAACATTAATTAGAATCAGTCTCATTTAAGACTTTGCGCAGGCTTCTGGACATGTGTGATGCAGTTACGCCGACGGAGCGATCCCTCCATGCGTTGTACCGTGACCACGGGAGTTGGCTGGAAGGCTGGTTGCGACGGCGCATGGGCAATGCCTGGGATGCGGCGGACCTGCGCCAGGATACTTTCCTGCGGGTGCTTGCCAGCTCCCAGACCTTGACGGACCTGCAAGAACCCCGCGCCTATCTGCTGACCGTCGGCAAACGCCTGCTGAGCAATTTCTATACCCGCCGCAATCTGGAACAGGCGTATCTCGACGCGTTGGCGAACCTGCCTGAAGCCTGCGCACCGTCTCCGGAGCAGCGTTGGCTGCTGCTGGAAACCCTGCAAGCCCTGGACGAATTGCTGGATGGCCTGCCGCCCTTGGTGCGGCGGGCTTTTTTATGGAGCCAGCTCGAAGGCCTGGGCTATCGCGAGATTGCCGAGCGCTTGCAAGTGTCCGAGCGCACCGTGAAGCGCTACATGGCCCAGGCCTATGAGCATTGCCTGTTGGTGGACTTCTGATGCCATCGGCGCCATCACCTGAGGCTCGTGAAGCGGCGCGGGCGGCTGCCCATTGGTTGACCCTGATGGAGTTCGACGGGGATGCATTCGACTCGGCGGCCTTGCAACGCTGGCGCGACAGTAGCGCTCACCACGAGGCGGCCTGGCAGAAGGCCCAGCGATTGCGCCAACGTTTTGCCGGGGTCCCCGCGTCCCTGGGCATGGCAACCCTGGACCGTCCGGCGCTGGCCCGGCGCGCGGTGCTCAAGCGTGCATTGGGCGTCGCCGCGTTGGTCCCGACCGCCTGGCTGCTGGGGCGGGAGCTGCCGCTGGAGGTCTGGCGCGCTGATTTGCACACCGCCACGGGCGAGCAACGGCGCTGGTCGCTGATCGATGGCAGTGCACTGCAGTTGAACACCGACAGTGCCGTCGACCTGGACCTCAAGGTACGGCGCCTGGTGCTGCTGCGCGGCGAGATGGCCCTCAAACTCGCCGGGAGCACGCCGCTGTTCGTTCAGTCACCCTATGGGCTCGTCACGATCCATCGTGGCGAAGTCTGCCTGCATTTGGGCGAGGGCGACTGCCGGGTGTCGGTGGTCAACGGTTCGGCGTACCTGCAACCCCTGCGGGGACCCTCGCTGAGTCTGGAGGAGGGCCAACAGGTCAACGTCCAGGCCTCGGGCGCGGGACCGGTGCAGGTGTTCGACGTGGCACAGCTGGGCTGGCGTGATGGGGTACTGGTGGCGCAGGACCAGCCGCTGGGGCATTTCCTGCGGGAATTGAGCCGCTATCGCCCCGGCGTGCTGCGCTGGGATGAAACCTTGGAACCGCTGCGAATCACCGGCAGCTTCCGCCTGGACAACACCGATCGGATCCTCGCGCTGCTGGCGGCCAGCCTGCCGCTGGACGTGCACATGCGCACCCGTTACTGGGTCACGTTGACGCTTCGCAAAAATATGGCCTGAGGCCGGTTGGGCCTGTCCCCTTTTTTTGTCTCGCTTGTCATTCAAGGCAACTGAACAAAAACGAGAGCGCTTTCCAATGTCCGCAGTTGTACCTTTGCGTTTGCGCCCGGCCTTTGCCGGCCGGCGTCCGCTGTTGAACCTGAGCCTCATGCTGAGCCTGGGTGCCAGTCCGTTTTTCATGTCGTCAAGCCTGGCCGAAGAAGCCGCCCGGCGCAGTTATCAGGTGCCGGCCGGCAGCCTCGGCGCGGCGTTGACCCGGTTTGCCGGGTTGGCGGGGGTCAACCTGTCGGTGGATCCGGCCTTGGTGAGCGGACGCAACAGCGCCGGGCTTTCGGGGGAGTTTGGGGTGGAAGAAGGGTTTGCCCGGCTGTTGCGGGGCTCGGGCCTGCAGTTGCAGCCGGTGGGGGAGCAGGCCTACACCCTGATGCCGGCGCCAGAAGGCGGCAGCTTGCAACTGGCGCCTACCTCGATTCTCGGCGCCACGGCTTCGACGGACAGCCCGGTGTACGCCGGCGGCCAGGTGGCACGGCGTGGTTCGCAAGGCCTGCTGGGTTCGCGGGACTTCATGGAGACGCCGTTCAGCATGACCACCTACACCAGCCAGACGGTCAAGAACCAACAGGCACGCACCCTGGGCGACCTGATCGCCAGCGACCCCTCGGTCCGCACCACCAACCCGGCGGGCGGACGCTTCGAGCAGTTCACCATCCGCGGTTTCAGCCTGTTCAACAGCGATGTCGCCTACAACGGTCTCTACGGCATCCTGCCGACGTACACGATCGACATGGAGATGGCCGAACGCGTCGACATCCTCAAGGGGCCGAGTCAGCTCATCAACGGTATCTCGCCGCGGGGCAGCGTGGGGGGCGGGATCAACGTGGTGCCCAAACGCGCCACCGACACGCCCATCACCTCGTTCACCGGCAGCTATGCCTCCAATAACCAGCTTGGCGGGGCGGTGGATGTCGGTCGGCGTTTTGGTGAAGACGACAAGTTCGGTATTCGTTTCAATGGTGTGAAGCAGGCGGGCGACACCGAGTGGGATCACCAGAGCGTGGACCGCGAGATGGCGGTGCTGGGCCTGGATTTTCGCGGGGAGCGCCTGCGACTCTCGACGGACATCGGCCACACCGAACGCAACACCGACGCGCCCCAGGAACGCGTGCAGGTCGGTGCCAATGCCCAGGTCCCTCACGCCAGCGATGTGCGCGACAACTACGCCCAGTCGTGGACCAAGGCGCGCACCCAGGACACCTTCGGCACGGTGAACGCTGAGTTCGATGTCAGCGATTCGGTGATGCTGTATGGCGGTGTCGGCGCGCGCAAGAGCGACCACGACTTCCTTCGGCACAACGTTTCGGTCACCAACGACGCGGGCGACTTCACCGTCCAGCCCCGTGACTTTACCCGGGAGGAAAATGTCCGGACGGCCATGGCCGGGGTGCGCAATTGGTTCCATACCGGTCCGGTGAGCCATGAGGTCAACCTGGCGGCCAGTTATTTCTACATGGACTTCGAAAATGGCGGCGCCCGTTACGCCAACGGTCGCAGCAACCTGTATGACCCGGTACAGACCCCGACGCCGAGCAACCCGACCCGACAGGACGACAAGGTCTATACCGAGAACCGCTTCAGCGGCGTGGCCTTGTCCGACACCCTGGGGCTGTTCGAGGATCGCTTGCTGCTGACCCTCGGCGCTCGCTGGCAACGGGTGAAGATCGATGACTGGACGAATAACGTCAAGGGCGACACCGCCTACGATGAGGAAAAGGTTTCGCCGTCGGGCGGGATCCTGTTCAAGGCGACTGACAAGCTGTCGCTGTATGCCAACTACATGGAAGGCCTGAGCCAGGGCAAGATCGCGCCGTCGACGTCGATTAACGAGGATGAGATTTTCCCGCCGTTCATCAGTCGCCAGGTCGAAGTGGGCGCCAAGTATGACGCTGGTCCATTCGCCGTCACCGCCGCCGTGTTCCGAATCAAGCAGCCTGCCTATGCGACCGACGCCACGACACGTGTCTTCGGCCCGAACGGCAAGCGCGAAAACACCGGCGTGGAGTTGAGTGTGTTCGGCGAACCGCTGAAGGGAACCCGTTTGCTCGGCGGCGTGATGTTCATCGACAGTGAACTGACTGACACCACCGACAGCACCTTCGATGGCAACCGCGCACCGGCCACGCCGAAGTACAACGTCAACCTCGGCGCCGAATGGGACGTGCCAACGGTACAGGGCCTGACCCTGACCAGTCGCGGCATCTATTCCAGCTCACAGTACCTGGACCAGTCCAACACCAAGGAAATCGACGCCTGGACGCGTTTCGACGTGGGGGCTCGCTATGCGTTCAAGGTCGACGAAAAACACATCACCCTGCGGGCCAACATCGAAAACGTGGCCGACAAGCGCTACTGGAGTTCGGCCGGCGCATCGGATGACAGTGAACCGGGCTTGACGCTGTCGACCCCACGCACCTACCTGCTGTCCGCGACGGTGGATTTCTAGGCCGATGGGCCGCACCAGGGAAGGAGCGGGCCAGGTTCAGGTATCGCGAAACAGGTCGTGGGCATCCAGCAGTCGCCAGGCGATCTCGGGGCGTTTTTCCAGCCCGCGGCGGATGGCGGCGGGGATCGACTGGCGAATCTTGCGGCACAGGCCGGGCTGTTCCTGGAATTCGATGGCGATGCCGCGCATGGTCCGCACTTCGTTGTAGCCGGGCTCGACGCGCAGGCGGATCCCCAGGTTTTCATACAGGCGCTGCTGCAGGCGCTGGAGTTCGTCGAGGCTCTGGATGTTCTCCAGGCGCTCGAGCAGGCGTTTTTCTTCCTGGCGATTCAGGCACAGGATGCGCAGGTCGCTGCCAGGCGCTTGCAGCAAGGCATCACGCCCGCAATCGCAGACGCCGGGCGGGCAGGGGGGACGGATCGGGATCGACGCGGTCATGGGCTCCACAAAGTCTGCTGCACAACGAAACAGCGAGCTTATCGCCAGCCTGGGCAATGTGATACCTGGCGGCATGTGGGTCAAGCCTGTTGGAGGGGCCGCCGGTCTGGCGCGGCCTGTAGCACTGTGGGAGCGAGCTTGCTCGCGATAGCGGTGGGTCAGTTTGCACGCCTGTTGGATTTGCCGCCGTCATCGCGAGCAAGCTCGCTCCCACATTTGGATTTTCAGCGCACACAAATGCTGTGCCCGACCTCAACCTCCTGTGGGAGCGAGCTTGCTCGCGATAACGGTAGGTCTGCCGAGAGGGTTACAACCCCAACTCGGACAACCCAGGATGATCATCCGGCCGGCGGCCCAGTGGCCAGTGGAACTTGCGCTCGCTTTCCTTGATCGGCATGTCGTTGATGCAAGCGTAGCGGTTGTACATCAGGCCTTGCTCGTCGAACTCCCAGTTTTCGTTGCCGTAGGAGCGGAACCAGTTGCCCGAGTCGTCGTGCCATTCGTAGGCATAGCGCACGGCGATGCGGTTATCGGTGAAGGCCCAGAGTTCCTTGATCAGCCGGTAGTCCAATTCCTTGGCCCACTTGCGGGTCAGGAACGCCTTGGCTTCTTCGCGGTTGTGCGCGAATTCGGCGCGGTTACGCCATTGGGTGTCCAGCGTGTAGGCCAGGGATACTTTTTGCGGGTCGCGAGAGTTCCAGCCGTCTTCGGCCAGGCGAACTTTCTCGATCGCCGATTCACGGGTGAACGGCGGCAACGGCGGACGAACTTCAGAAGAGGCAGACATGGCAAGTCTCCAATAAGTTGATGATGGCGCAGGGGTCAATGGTCAGGCGTGTAGCAATATCTTCAGCATGTCCTGGGCGTGGTCAGCCGCGCTGTGGTCGCCCATGACCAGCGCCACGGTAATGGCGCCGTCGATCAGAATCAGGAGCTGGCGGGCCAGGGCGTCCGGATTTTCGACGCCTTGTTCGACGCACAGCCGAGTCACGTAATCGAGCAGCTTCTGTTTGTGCATCTTCGCCACCTGGCGGACCGGATCCTGTGGATCGCCGGTTTCGCCGCTGGTGTTGATGAAGGCACAACCGCGAAAACCTTCGCTGTCGAACCAGCCCTTGAGCACGGTGAACAGGTTGAGCAGCCGCGCCGTCGGCGTGGGCGCCTTGTCCACTTCGCTGCTGAACCAATGCATCCAGCGCTCGTCCCGCCGCTCGAGGGCGGCCACGATCAGGTCGTCCTTGTTGGCGAAGTAGCGATAGACACTTTTCCTGGAGACGCCGGCGGTTTTCACCAGAAGGTCCATGCCGGTGGCGGCGATGCCACTTCTATAGATCAACTTTTCGGCGACATCGAGGATGATGTCTCGTGTTTCATTACCAGTGATTTCGTTCATGGAGTAAAAGTAGAACGATCGTTCTCCTTGGTCAAGTTGTTTTTTTCTTGACGACAGGAAGACCCGAACCCATCCATGGTGTAAGCTCATCCGTTCTTTGGAATCGACCTTTTGCGAGCCCTATGCCGTCGCTCTTCAAACGCTCCCTGCTGCCCAAGCTGCGCAGCTTTGCACTGACCGCCGACGCGGTGACCATCCTCGATGGCGCTGCCCAATTCCGCCGTTGCCTGCTGGAGAAAATCGCCCAGGCCACCCAGCGCATCTACATCGTCGCCCTCTACCTGCAACAGGACGAGGCCGGCCAGGAAATTCTCGATGCCCTGCATGCCGCCAAAGCGGCGCGTCCGGAACTGGACGTGGTCGTGGTCGTGGACTGGTTGCGGGCCCAGCGCGGGCTGATTGGCGCCAAGAAGCAGCCGGGCAACTCGGCGTGGTACCAGGAACAGACCCGTACCCATGCCAGCGAAGTGCCGATCTACGGCGTGCCGGTGCAGACCCGCGAACTGTTCGGCGTGTTGCATTTGAAAGGTTTCGTGATCGATGACTGTGTGCTCTACAGCGGCGCCAGCCTGAATAACGTCTACTTGCACAAGTTCGACAAATACCGCTACGACCGCTATCACCTGCTGCAGAACACGGCACTGGCCGACTCGATGCATCACCTGGTGCAGCATGGCCTGATCACTTCCAGGGCCGTGCATCGCCTGGACCTGCCGAACCTGCCCAGCACCCGCAGTTTGCGCAAGGACATCGGCGACCTGCGCAGCCGTCTCAAATACGCGACCTATGACACCAGCGTCGGCAGCCTCGACAAGAGCGGCCTGTCGGTGAGCCCGTTGCTGGGCGTGGGCAAGAACAACCCCCTGAGCCGGGTGATCGGTGAACTGATCGCCAGCAGCCGTCAGCAACTGACCATCTGTACCCCGTATTTCAACCTGCCCCTGGCCGTGACCCGGGAGCTCAACCGCGCCCTGGCCCGCGGGGTCAGGATCGACATCATCGTCGGCGACAAGACCGCCAACGACTTCTACATTCCGCCGAGCGAACCGTTCAAGATCATCGCGGCGCTGCCCTACCTCTACGAAATCAGCCTGCGACGCTTCGCCAAACGGCATCAGCATGCGATCGACAGTGGCCAATTGAACTTGCACCTGTGGCGTGACGGGGACAACACCTATCACCTCAAGGGCATGTGGGTCGATGAGCGCTACACCTTGCTGACCGGCAACAACCTCAACCCGCGGGCCTTTCGCCTGGACCTGGAAAACGCGCTGCTGCTGGACGACCCCAAGGGCGAGCTGCTGGAACCGCGCCAGGCCGAGCTTGAGCGGATCTACCGCCACACCCGTCGGATCGAGCGTTATCTGGACCTGGAAACCCTGCCGGATTACCCCGAGGCCGTGGCCAGGTTCCTGAAGCGGGTCAGCCGGGTGCGGATAGAACGGCTGCTTTACCGGATCCTGTGAACACCCGCGCCATGTCGGAAAAAGACACCATCTCCATCCAGCTGGTGCGTGAGGCGTTGCTGCAAAGCTGCGCACCCGGGGCGGCCACCGAGGAGGTCCTGAGCCAGGTCGGCATAGACCCGGCGCTGCTCGACGATCCCCAGGCGCGGGTCCCGGCCCATGCCTATGCGCGGCTCTGGCGTTTGCTGGCCCAGCGCCTGGATGACGAGTTTTTCGGCATGGACCCGCGCAAGCTCAAGTCCGGCAGCCTGGCGTTTCTCTGCCAGTGCGCCATGGCCCAGCCCACGCTGGCGAGCGGCTTGACGGCGGGGCTGGGGTTTCTGTCGCTGATGCTCGAACGCCTGCCGGCCCAGTGGGCACGCCAGCAAAGCCTGGCGGAGATCGTGCTGCTGGAAGACGATCAGGCGCCGCGCCGAGCCTTTACTTACTTCACTTACTGGATGATCGTCCATGGCGTCGCCTGCTGGCTGGCCGGACGGCGCATTCCCATCCTGTCCATCGAACTGCGCTGCCCGGCGCCGGATTTCTGCGACGACTACCGGGTGATGTTCTCCCAGAACCTGCGCTTTGACCGGCCGCGCACCCGGATGATTTTCGCCGCCGAATGCCTCGACCTGCCCATCCGGCGCAACGCTGACGAGCTCAAGCGCTTCCTGGCCCGGGCCCCGGGCAACATCCTGGTCAAATACCGCGACCCGCAAAGCCTGGCCAGCCGCATTCGGCACGACCTGCGGCAATTGCCCGCCGAACAGTGGCCGGAAACCGAGGCCCTGGCCCAGCAGCTATGCGTGTCCGCCTCGACCCTGCGCCGACGCCTGGCGGAGGAGGGCCAGACTTACCAAGGCCTCAAGGACAGCGTGCGCAAGGATCTGGCGATCACCTGGCTGGCCGAGCCGTCCATCAGTTTCGTCGAAATCGCCTCGCGCCTGGGTTTTGCCGATGCCAGCTCCTTCTACAAGGCGTTTCGCAAATGGTCCGGGTCCAACCCGGGGCATTATCGCAGCCTGATTCTCAACGACCCTGATTGATCCATCGGGTCTTGTGCCTACCCAAGCCCCCGTGTGGGAGCGAGCTTGCTCGCGATAGCGGTGGTTCAGTCGCCTCGTCATTGACTGCCATACCTTCATCGCGAGCAAGCTCGCTCCCACAGGGGCTTTCGCTTGGCAAGCTGGCAAGCTGGCACGCTCATAAAACTGTCATTCTTCTTTGATACAAGCCTGTGCAGGCGCCGGAAAAGCCGGGCCATCCATCAGGGTAATGTATGCACGTGACCGTTTTGGGCAGCGTATGAGCGTATTGGTCACCGGCGCCGCGGGATTCATCGGTTTTCATACCGCCAGGCGGTTGTGCAGCGAAGGCCATCAGGTCATCGGCATCGACAACCTCAACAGCTACTACAGCGTCGAGCTGAAACAGGCCCGACTTGCACAGTTGGCCGAATGCCGCAATTTCCGCTTCCAGCGGTTGGATGTGGCCGATAAACCGGCGTTGCTGGAGTTGTTTGCGCAAAACGCGTTCGAGTCCGTCGTCCACCTGGCGGCCCAGGCTGGCGTGCGCCATTCCATCGATAATCCCGACCTGTACGCGCAAAGCAACCTGGTGGGGTTCCTCAACGTGTTGGAAGCCTGCCGTGCCCACCGGCCGGCGCATCTGGTGTTCGCCTCGAGCAGCTCGGTGTATGGCTTGAACGACCAGTTGCCGTATGCCACCACCGATCCGGTGGATCAGCCCGTGTCCTTTTATGCGGCGACCAAGCGCGCCAATGAACTGATGGCCCACGCGTACTCGCATCTCTACGGCATTCCCACCACCGGCCTGCGGTTTTTCACCGTGTATGGACCGTGGGGGCGGCCCGACATGGCACCGTTCAAATTCACCGACGCCATCCTCAACGGTCGCGCCATTGACCTCTACAACGACGGCGCGATGTCGCGGGACTTCACCTACATCGACGACATCGTCGAAGGCCTGGTGCGGTTGTTGCCGCGGCCGCCGGCCAATGAAACAGGCGTGCGCCACAAGCTCTACAACATCGGCTTCGGCGCTCCGGTGAAGCTCTTGCAGTTCGTCGAGTGCCTGGAAGAGGCCCTGGGCATTCCTGCGATCAAGCATTTCTTGCCGTTGCAAGCGGGTGACGTGGTCGACACGTGGGCGGACACGCGCGAGCTGGAGGACCACATAGGGTTTCGCCCGCAGGTCGCGGTGCCTGTCGGTGTGCAGTCGTTTGTCGATTGGTACCGCACGTATTACCGCGTTTAACCCCTCAGCTTTTTACTGGAGCGTCATGCACGAACCCCTTTATGTGTCGGTCCTGATTCCGGCAAAGAACGAAGCCGGCAACCTCATTCCACTGCTGGAAGAAGTACGGGCGGCGCTGGTGGACGAGGCCTTCGAAGTCATCGTGGTCGACGATGGCAGCACAGACGCCACCGCCGCTGAACTGCGGGCGTTGCAAGGCAGTGGCTATCGCCAGTTGCGGGTGCTCAGCCACGCCCGTTCCCTCGGACAGAGCACGTCGATCTACCACGCCGCTGAAGTGGCCCGCGGGCATTGGCTGGCAACCCTCGATGGCGACGGGCAGAACGACCCGACCGACCTGCCAAAGATGCTCGACCTGGTGCGCGGTTCGGAGGGGGCGCCCGCCGGTGTCAAGCTGGTGGCGGGGCATCGCGTCAACCGCCGGGACACGGCGAGCAAGCGCTGGGCCTCGCGGTTCGCCAACAAACTGCGGGCCAGTCTGCTCAAGGACCAGACGCCCGATACCGGTTGCGGCATCAAGTTGATCGAGCGCGAGGCGTTTCTGCGCCTGCCGTATTTCGATCACATGCATCGCTTCATTCCGGCGCTGATCCGTCGGCACAACGGCCGGATGCTGGTTCACCCGGTGAATCACCGTGAGCGCGGGGCCGGGGTGTCCAACTACGGTAACCTCGACCGGGCGCTGGTGGGCATTGTCGATCTGTTCGGGGTGTGGTGGTTGATAAGACGCACCCGCCTGGATATCAACGCACAAGAAACCGAGGTGTGACATGGGCAGAGAATCGATATGGCTGGCCGTTGGCTTCGGCGGCCAGTTGGCCTTCACCGGGCGTTTTGCCCTGCAATGGCTGTACAGCGAGTACAAGAAGCGCAGCGTGATACCCGTGGGTTTCTGGTACTTGAGCATCATCGGTAGCGCGCTGTTGCTGGCCTACGCCATTTACCGTGAAGACCCGGTGTTCATTGTCGGCCAGTCCTTCGGCTTCATCGTTTACCTGCGCAACTTGCAGTTGATCGCCAAGCACCACGAGCAGGAAAACCGCGAACTGGCCGAGAAGGGCTGAGACGGTGCGGATACGATTGTCTTCCTCGCGACTGGAGCTTCTGGCGCTGGTGGTGTTGGCCCTGATCATGGTGGGCGCCGGCCTGGGTTGGCGCCAACCGATGAACGTCGATGAAGAACGTTTCCTCGGCGTTGCCCTGGAGATGCTGCAGAACGGCTCATGGTTCATTCCCCACCGCGCCGGGGAAATCTACGCCGACAAGCCGCCGTTGTTCATGTGGGCGGTGGCGTCGTTCGTGCAATTGACCCACCTGCCGAAAGTCGCCCTGTACCTGCCCGCGCTGTTGGCCGGCGCCGTTACCACGGCATGCCTGTATGACCTGGGCCGGCGCTTGTGGGGGCGACGCGTGGGGGGGATCGCCGCGCTCTTGTTTCTCGCCACCTACCAGACCTACAGCATCCTGCGCACCGGGCAAATCGATGGTTTTCTTGCACTCTGGACCATCCTCGGGACCTATGGCTTGTGCCGGCATTTGATGCTCGGCCCGGCGTGGCGCTGGTATTACGTGGCCTGCGCGGCGATGGGGCTGGGGGTCATCAGTAAAGGCGTGGGGTTTTTGCCGGTGTTGATGCTGATTCCCTACGCCTATGGGGTGCGTCGAGGCTGGAAAGGCCTGGTGTCCATGCCGGGCGAGGCGGGGGCCTGGTGGCTGGGGCTGGTTGTGGCGCTGGCCGCCATCGCGCTGTGGCTTGGGCCGTTGCTGCTGATCGTGTGGCAGGGCAGCCCCGACAGCCTGGCGTACGCCCAGGAAATCCTGCTGAAGCAGACGGCGGGGCGTTATGCCAACGCCTGGGAGCACCGCGAACCCTTCTGGTATTTCTTCGTCCAGGTGATACCGAAATACTGGCTGCCGATCTTTTTCATGCTGCCATGGCTGGTGCCGGCCTGGCGCAGGCAGTTGCTCAAGCATGAGGGTCGCGTGCTGGTGCTGCTGGGGTGGGTGTTGCTGGTGTTGTTGTTCTTCAGTCTGAGCAGTGGCAAGCGCAAGCTGTATGTCTTCCCCGCGTTGCCGGCCTTGATCCTGCTGGTGGCACCGCTTGTGCCGTGGATGCTGCGACGCTGGTTCAGTCGGCGTCCGAGGGGCAGGGTGGTATTCGCCGGGTTGACGGTGGTGTGGTTGTGCGCCTGGTTTGTGCGCGGCTTCATCGAGCCCCACAGGGAAGGCATCAACCCCCACCAGACCTTGATGCGTGATGTCGCGGGGCTGACTTCAAATGCCGAGTTGGTGCTCGTCGGGTGGCGCGAGGGTCATTGGCTGTTCGCCCAGCAGCCCATCGTGCATTTTGGCTTTCATGACCGCCAATCCCTGGAACGATCCGCCACCTGGCTACGTGGCCACCCGCAGGCCTTTGCCTTGGTGCCCGCGCGGGACCTGGCGCGTTGCTACGACCCGCAAAAGGCGCACCGGGTCGGCGATACCTCGCGGGCCGAATGGTTCCTGGTGGGGCCTGACGCGGACAACCAGCGCTGCCAGTCCCCGGCGCCGGAGAAGGTTTATTCATTTGCCTGGAAGCAGCCCTTGTAGCGGCTGGACTGCCGCTATCGCGAGCAAGCTCGCTCCCACAGGGGATGTGAGGTGGGTCTCGATTCCCTGAGCGCCACCCCCCCATGTGGGAGCGAGCTTGCTCGCGAAGACGGCCTGACTGGCAACACATCCCTCGAACCATGGCCAAACCAGTCAAGCAACTTGATGGCTTTGACCATTGCCGCCACCGCCCTTCGGCGCGAGTATTTACCTGCTCTTCACGGTTCCCCCAACCAATAAAAAGTACAGAGGGATTCTGGTCATGCGCGATTATTCGTCCGCCACGTCACAGTTCGATTACCTGCAAACCGTCAACGCCGCGCTGCACGGCTCGCTCGAGGCGCTCAATGCCTGTGTCGAGTGTTGCGACCGGCATGCGTTGCCGGGTCGTATCGCCTTGTTCTGGGAGGGCCGTGACGGCAGCGAAGCCACCTGGACTTACTGTGACCTGCAGGACAACGCCGCGCGGTTCGCCAATTTCCTGCGGGCCCAAGGCGTCGGCAAGGGCGACAAGGTGGCCGGCCTGCTGCCGCGCACCGCGGAACTCTTGATCGTCGTACTCGCCACCTGGCGTATCGGGGCGGTGTATCAACCGCTGTTCACCGCGTTCGGGCCCAAGGCCATCGAGCACCGCCTCGGCAGCTCGGGCGCGCGGATCGTCGTGACCGACGCCGTCAACCGTCCCAAGCTCAATGAAGTCGCCGGTTGCCCCACCATCGTCACGGTCGGCGGCGAAAAGGGCCAGGGCATCGTGCGGGGCGACTACAGTTTCTGGGCCGAAGTGGCGAACCAGTCCAGCCAGTGCGAACCGCTGATGCTCACCGGCGAAGATCCGTTCCTGCTGATGTTCACCTCCGGCACCACGGGGCCCGCCAAGGCGCTGTCGGTGCCGCTCAAGGCCATCGTGGCGTTCCAGAGCTACACCCGTGACGCGGTGGACCTGCGCCCTGAAGACGCCTTCTGGAACGTCGCCGACCCGGGTTGGGCCTACGGCATTTATTTTGGCGTGACCGGGCCGCTGGCCATGGGGCATCCGATCACCTTCTACGATGGCCCGTTCACCTTGGAAAGCACCTGCCGGGTCATCAACAAGTACGGCATCACCAACCTGACCGGCTCGCCCACGGCCTATCGCCTGTTGATCGCCGGGGGCGAGCAGTTTGCCCGCTCGATCAAGGGCAAGCTGCGCATCGTCAGCAGTGCCGGCGAGCCATTGAACCCAGAGGTGATCCGCTGGTTCGCCGACAACTTGAACGTGGTGATCCACGACCATTACGGCCAGACCGAACTGGGCATGGTGCTGTGCAACCACCACGGGCTGGAACACCCGGTGCACCTGGGGGCGGCCGGTTTCGCCTCGCCGGGCCACCGGATCGTGGTGTTGGATGAAGAGCAACGCGAACTGGGCGTGGGCCAGCCGGGCATTCTCGCGGTGGACCGCAGCCAGTCGCCCATGTGCTGGTTCGCCGGTTACGAAGGTGCGCCGACCAAGGCCTTCGTTGGCGACTACTACTTGAGCGGCGACACCGTGGAGCTGAATCCGGATGGCAGCATCAGCTTCGTCGGTCGCAGCGACGACGTGATTACCACCTCCGGCTACCGGGTCGGTCCGTTCGACGTGGAAAGCGCGCTGATCGAACACCCGGCCGTGGTGGAGGCGGCGGTGATCGGCAAGCCTGATCCGGAGCGCACCGAGTTGGTGAAGGCCTTCGTGGTGCTCAGCCCCCAATATCGCGCCTCACCGGAGCTGACCGAGGAATTGCGCCTGCATGTGCGCAAGCGCCTGGCGGCTCATGCCTATCCCCGTGAAATCGAATTTGTCAGCGACTTGCCGAAAACCCCAAGTGGCAAGTTGCAGCGCTTTATCTTGCGCAACCAGGAAATCGCCAAGGCCCAAGAAGCCGCGGCGCAGAACGTTTCAGCTTGACCCCAAGGAAACCATGATGCAGATCGACAACAAGATTTTCCTCGTCAGCGGCGGCGCTTCCGGCCTCGGCGCGGCCACCGCTGAAATGCTGGTCAAGGCCGGCGCCAAGGTGATGCTGGTGGACCTTAACGCCGACGCCGTGGCCGCCCAGGCGCAAAAGCTGGGTTGCCAGAGCGTGGTGGCCGATATCAGCAACGAAGCGGCGGCTGACGCGGCGGTCAAGGCCACGGTCACGGCGTTCGGCGGCCTGAATGGCCTGGTGAATTGCGCCGGTATCGTGCGCGGCGAAAAAATCCTCGGCAAGAACGGCCCCCACGGGCTGGACAGTTTCAGCCAGGTGATCAACGTCAACCTGATCGGCAGCTTCAACTTGCTGCGCCTGGCGGCTGCTGCCATCGCCGAAACCGAGGCCAACGCCGACGGCGAACGTGGCGTGATCATCAATACCGCTTCGGTAGCGGCCTTCGACGGCCAGATCGGCCAGGCCGCCTACGCGGCCTCCAAAGGCGCCATCGCCAGCCTCACGTTGCCGGCCGCCCGTGAGCTGGCGCGCTTCGGTATCCGGGTGATGACCATTGCCCCGGGGATTTTCGAAACCCCGATGATGGCCGGCATGACGCCCGAGGTGCGTGATTCCCTGGCCGCCGGCGTGCCGTTTCCGCCGCGCCTTGGGAAACCTTCCGAGTACGCGGCGCTGGTCAGGCATATCATTGAGAACAGCATGCTCAACGGCGAGGTGATCCGTCTCGACGGTGCCTTGCGTATGGCAGCCAAATAAGTAAGGAGGATTCATGATGTCCAACGATCCTATTGTCATCGTCAGTGCCGTCCGCACCCCCATGGGCGGTTTCCAGGGCGAACTGAAAAGCCTCACCGCGCCGCAACTCGGTGCCGCCGCCATCAAGGCCGCCGTGGAGCGGGCCGGTATCGCGCCGGGTGCGGTTGAAGAAGTGCTGTTCGGTTGCGTGCTCGCCGCTGGCCTGGGCCAGGCACCGGCACGTCAGGCCGCGCTGGGGGCCGGGCTCGACAAGTCGACCCGTTGCACCACCCTCAACAAGATGTGCGGTTCGGGCATGGAAGCGGCGATCCTGGCCCATGACATGCTCATCGCCGGCAGCGCCGAGGTGGTGGTGGCCGGCGGCATGGAGAGCATGTCCAACGCCCCGTACCTGCTGGATCGCGCCCGCGGCGGTTACCGCATGGGCCATGGCCGGGTGCTTGACCACATGTTCCTCGATGGCCTGGAAGACGCCTACGACAAAGGTCGGCTGATGGGCACCTTCGCCGAAGATTGCGCCGAGGCCAATGGCCTGAGTCGCGAGGCCCAGGACGCCTTCGCCATTGCATCCACCACCCGCGCCCAGCAGGCGATCAAGGACGGCCGTTTCGACGCCGAGATCGTGCCGTTGCAGGTCATGGCGGGCAAGGAACAAGTGACCATTCGCCACGACGAGCAGCCACCCAAAGCGCGGATCGACAAGATCGCCTCGCTCAAACCGGCGTTCCGCGAGGGCGGCACGGTGACGGCGGCCAACTCCAGCTCCATTTCCGATGGCGCCGCTGCCCTGGTGCTGATGCGCCAGAGCCAAGCAGTCCAACGTGGCCTCAAGCCGCTGGCGGTGATCCACGGTCATGCAGCGTTCGCCGATACCCCGAGCCTGTTTCCCACCGCGCCGATTGGTGCCGTGAAGAAACTGATGCAAAAGACCGGTTGGACGCTGGACCAAGTCGACCTGTTCGAAGTCAACGAAGCCTTCGCCGTGGTAGGGCTGGTGACCATGCACAAGTTGGAAATCGCCCATGACAAGGTCAACGTTCACGGCGGCGCCTGTGCGCTGGGCCACCCGATTGGCGCGTCTGGCGCGCGGATCCTGGTGACCCTGCTGTCGGCCTTGCGCCAGAAGGGCTTGAAGCGCGGCGTTGCGGCCATTTGCATCGGCGGCGGCGAAGCCACGGCCATGGCCGTTGAATGCCTGTATTAAGGAACCACCATGCTCCCGACTGAAGAACAGACCCAGATCCGCGACATGGCCCGGCAGTTCGCCCAGGACCGCCTGAAACCGTTCGCCGCCGAATGGGACCGCGAGCACCGTTTCCCCCGGGAAGCCATCGCTGAAATGGCCGAGCTGGGCTTTTTCGGCATGCTGGTGCCGGAACAGTGGGGCGGCTGCGACACCGGTTACCTGGCCTATGCGATGACCCTGGAGGAAATCGCCGCTGGCGACGGCGCCTGCTCGACCATCATGAGCGTGCACAACTCGGTGGGCTGCGTGCCGATCCTCAAGTTCGGCAACGAAGAGCAGAAGGCGACATTCCTCGCGCCCCTGGCCAGCGGCGCCATGCTCGGCGCGTTTGCCCTGACCGAGCCCCAGGCCGGTTCGGACGCCAGCAGCCTGAAGACGCGGGCGCGCTTGGAGGGTGATCATTACGTGCTCAACGGTTGTAAGCAGTTCATCACCTCGGGGCAGAACGCCGGGGTGGTCATTGTGTTTGCGGTGACTGATCCGAGCGCCGGCAAGCGTGGCATCAGTGCGTTCATCGTGCCGACCGATTCGCCGGGCTACAGTGTGGCGCGGGTCGAAGACAAACTCGGCCAGCATGCGTCCGACACCTGTCAGATCCTCTTTGAAGAGGTGAAGGTGCCGGTGGGCAATCGCTTGGGCGAGGAGGGTGAGGGCTACAAGATCGCCCTGGCGAACCTGGAAGGCGGACGGGTGGGCATCGCGGCGCAAGCGGTGGGCATGGCCCGGGCCGCGTTCGAAGCGGCCCGGGACTATGCCCGGGAGCGCTCCAGTTTCGGCAAGCCGATCATCGAGCACCAGGCCGTGGCGTTCCGCCTGGCCGACATGGCGACCCAGATCGCCGTCGCCCGACAAATGGTGCACTACGCCGCCGCCCTGCGGGACAGTGGCCAGCCGGCTTTGGTGGAGGCGTCCATGGCCAAGTTGTTCGCTTCGGAAATGGCCGAGAAGGTCTGCTCTATGGCGTTGCAGACCCTGGGCGGTTACGGTTACCTCAACGACTTCCCGCTGGAACGCATCTACCGCGACGTGCGGGTCTGCCAGATCTACGAAGGCACCAGCGACATTCAGCGCATGGTCATTTCGCGCAATCTTTGAACAGGAGTCCTGCATGAGCTACGAAACGATTTTATTGGAGATCAAGGACCGCGTCGGCCTGATCACCCTCAACCGTCCCCAGGCCTTGAACGCCTTGAATGCGCAGATCGTCAGCGAACTGAACCAGGCCCTGGACAGCCTGGAGGCGGATCCGAAGATCGGCTGCATCGTGCTGACGGGCTCGAAAAAAGCCTTCGCCGCCGGTGCCGACATCAAGGAAATGGCCGAGCTAACCTACCCGCAGATCTATCTGGACGACCTGTTCAGCGACAGTGACCGTGTGGCCAACCGTCGCAAGCCGATCATCGCGGCGGTGAACGGTTTTGCCTTGGGCGGTGGTTGCGAACTGGCGTTGATGTGCGACTTCATCCTGGCCGGCGACAATGCCAAGTTCGGCCAACCGGAAATCAACCTCGGCGTGCTGCCGGGCATGGGCGGCACCCAGCGCCTGACTCGGGCGGTGGGCAAGGCCAAGGCCATGGAAATGTGCCTGACCGGGCGCTTTATCGACGCGGTAGAAGCCGAGCGCTGCGGCATCGTCGCGCGGATCGTGCCGGCCGATGAACTGCTGGACGATGCGCTGAAAACCGCAGCGTTGATCGCCTCCAAGTCGGTGCCCATCAGCATGATGGTCAAGGAAAGCGTCAACCGCGCGTTTGAAGTCAGCCTGTCCGAAGGTGTACGTTTCGAGCGCCGGGTATTCCACGCCGCGTTTGCGACGCAGGATCAGAAGGAAGGCATGGCGGCATTCGTGGCCAAGCGCGCGGCGGAGTTCCAGGACAAATAAGGTGCGTTCCGACTGACGCCATCGCGAGCAAGCTCGCTCCCACAATGGATTTGCGGTGTACACCATCAAACCCTGTGGGAGCGGGCTTGCCCGCGAAGACGCCGGCACATCCAGATAGAAGTAACAGACCCACCGCTTTCGCGAGCAAGCTCGCTCCCACACTGGATCTCAGGTGCACGCAGCATTTGCATATGCCACCGCCCCCTGTGGGAGCGGGCTTGCCCGCGAAGACGCCGGCACATTCAGCATGGAAGTGACTGACCCACCGCTTTCGCGAGCAAGCCCGCTCCCACACTGGATCTCAAGTGTACGCAGCATTTGCGTACACCACTGGACCTTGTGGGAGCGAGCCTGCTCGCGATGCTTTTCCTGCTGTCACACCAGGTAGTGCTTGAGTTCCCGAGCGATGACCATCCGCTGTATCTCGCTCGATCCTTCGTAGATCTGGGTGATCCGCGCATCGCGGTAATAGCGTTCTACCGGGTAGTCCTCGAGGTACCCGTACCCACCGTGAATCTGTATGGCCGAGGAGCAGACCTTCTCGGCCATTTCCGAGGCAAACAGCTTGGCCTGGGAGGCTTCCGACAGGCATGGCTTGCCGGCGCTGCGCAGGCGGGCGGCGTGGAGGATGAGCAGGCGGGTGGCGTTGATGCGGGTGTGCATGTCGGCCAGCAGGTTGGCGATGCTCTGGTGTTCGATGATCGGCTTGTCGAACTGGACGCGATCGCGCGCGTAGGCCAGCGCCGCTTCGAACGCCGCGCGAGCGATGCCCAAGGCTTGCGCCGCGATGCCGATGCGACCGCCTTCCAGGTTGGACAGCGCGATGGCCAAGCCTTTGCCTCGCGCGCCCAGCAGGTTGGCCTCGGGGATGGTGCAGTTGCTCAAGGTGACCGCGCAGGTGTCCGAAGCGCGGATGCCCATCTTGTGTTCGGTACGATCGACGATGAACCCGGGTGTATCCGTGGGCACCAGGAACGCCGAAATGCCTTTTTTGCCCAGCTCCGGGTCCGTCACGGCAAACACGATGGCCAGTTTCGCCCGCTTGCCGTTGCTGACGAACTGCTTGGCGCCGTTGATCACCCACTGGCCATCGCGCAGTTCGGCGCGGGTGCGCAGGTTGTGGGCTTCGGAACCGGCCTGGGGTTCGGTCAGGCAGAAGCAGCCAATGGCCTGACCGCTGGCGAGCTCGGCCAGCCAGGTCTGTTTCTGTTCAACGGTGCCAAAATTCAGGACCGGCCCGCAACCCACCGAGTTGTGGATGCTCATCAGCGCCCCGGTGGCACCGTCGCCCGCGGAGATTTCCTCCACCGCCAGGGCATAGGCCACGTAATCGACGTAGGTGCCGCCCCATTCTTCCGGTACCGCCATCCCCAGCAGGCCCAGTTCACCCATCTTCGCCACCAGGCCGTCGTCAATCCAGCCGGCCTTTTCCCACGCTTGGGCATGGGGGGCGATTTCACCACGGGCGAAGTCCCGGGCCATGTCGCGGATCATCACTTGTTCTTCGGTCAATTCGAGGTCGTGCATGGCTCAGTTCCCGTGGTCGTCGAAGCCGTCGAAGAAACTCGCCACATGGTCGGCGTCCAGCGCCTCCAGGGTCGGCGGGTTCCAGCGCGGATTTTTGTCTTTGTCGATCAGCAAGGCGCGCACGCCTTCGATCAGGTCACCGCGTTCGAACCATTGCCGGTCCAGGTGCAGTTCCAGGGCAAAACAGTCTTCCAGGCTCAAATGCCGACCGCGCCGCAGCATTTCCAGGGTCACGGCCATGGCCAGGGGCGAGCGACTGTCCAGCACGTCGGCGGTCTTCAGCGCCCATTCGTGGCTGTTGGCGACAGAGACCTGGCGCAACTGCTCGACCATGCTTGGTACATCGGGCAGGGCAAAAAAATGGTCAATGGCCGGCCGCAAATCGGCCAGGGGGGGCGCAGGGAGTTGTTGCTGGCCGAGTTTGGCCAGCAGGCTTTGCAGGTCCTTGAGCGGCGTGTCGTGCCATTCCAGCCGATCGAGGCGCTCGTCGAGCTGTTTGAGTCTGCGGCTGTCGAGATACCAGTCGGCCAACCCACAGTACAGCGCGTCGGCGGCACGGATCTGTACGCCGCTGACCCCCAGGTAGATCCCCAACTCACCGGGAATGCGCGGCAGGAAATAACTGCCGCCCACGTCCGGGAAATAACCGATGGCGACTTCCGGCATGCCCAGGCGACTGCGTTCAGTCACGATCCGCAGGTCGGCGCCTTGCACCAGGCCCATGCCGCCGCCCAGTACGAAGCCATCCATCAAGGCGAGGATCGGTTTGCGGTAATGGTGGATCGTCAGGTCGAGGGCGTATTCCTCGACGAAGAAATCTTCATGCAGGGTGTCGCCCTGCTGGTGGCTGTCGTACAGCGAGCGGATATCACCGCCGGAGCAGAAGGCTTTGTCGCCCGCGCCACGCAGTACCACCGCGCGAATGTGTGGGTCGAGTGCCCAAGTATCGAGTTGTTGCTGCAAGCTGCGCACCATGCCCAAGGTGAGGGCATTCAGGCCGGCGGGGCGGTTCAGGGTCAAATGGCCAATGTGATTGCGAACGTCGACCAGCACCTCGTGGGCCACGGTTTCCATGGTTTCCGCAGCTTGGGATGAAACCTGAGCTGTCATCGCTAACTCCCTGCTTTTATTGTTTTTTACGAATGGTGTCGCGCGTACCCGTTCAGGATCGTACCAGTGCAAATTTGCCTTGCACAACCGGGATACGTGCAGGTCCTGTCTGCATATTTATAGCAGTCACAGGCTCAACCGCGACCGGAAAGGACCTGCGCGATGCTGCGGCGCCTGGCGTTTCGCTCGCTGGCATGGATCAGTTGTTCAAGATCTTCCGGGGTGACGTCGAAGAAGGCCTCCATTTCCGCCAGGGCCAATTTCAGGTCTTCGGCGGTGATGGCCTGGCGGTCGACGGGAGGATGGTCAGACGGTATGACGGCCACCGGTTCGCTGGCGCGCTTGGGATAGCGCACCCGCGTCAGGTTGTTGTAGGCCAGCGCAAAGGCGAGCAACCCGGAGCCGGCCAACATGGCCGCGCCGACCGCCTGCCAGTCCAGGGCGACGATGGACGGATCCGCCAGCACCAAGGTCGCCGCCAGGGCGCCTGCCGGTGGGTGCAGGCAACGCAGCCAGCACATCAATACCAGCGCCATGCCGGCCGCCAGGCAGGCGCTGCCCAGCGTCCGCCCCAATACATGGGCCACCAGCAGTGCCACGACCGATGCACAGAGGTAACCGCCGACAATCGACCAGGGCTGGGCGAGGGCGCCTGAGGACACGGCAAACAACAGCACGGCCGACGCGCCGAGGGGGCCGATCAGGTGTTGCGCCACCTCAAGGCCAAAGACCTGCCCACATAGCCAGACACTGAACATCGTTCCCAGGGCCATGCCGATGGCGGCGCGGCTCCATTCGGTGGGGCACGTATTGATAGCAGCGGGAAACCAGCGAGAAAGCATTAAGCGAGAATCCAAAAAACGAACAAAAAAGGGGCTTACGGGATAATCCCAGAAAGCCCTTTAAATGTTCCAACAGTTGGGGGAGGAACGCTGCACAGTGTGCCGGTCACAACCCTTGCTTACAAATTCATATTAATGCTGGTTGAGTGCATTAATTTTGAGGTAACGGTCAGGCTCAAGCGCTTCTCGAGGCAGGGAACCACGTTTGCTGGGCGATGGGCAGGTTGCATGACTGGCCACGGCCCATCGGAAAATAGGTAAAGCCCTTGTCGGCCATGCGTTCCGGGTCGAACAGGTTGCGACCGTCGAAAATCACCGGAGCCTTGAGCCGCTGTCGGATCAGCTCGAAGTCCGGCGCCTTGAAGGGCTGCCATTCGGTGCAGATGACCAGCGCGTCGGCTCCCGGCAACACCGATTCCGGCGTGCCCATCAGCATGAGTCGGGTTTCGTCGGGATAGAGCAGTTGCGTCTGCTGCATCGCCTCGGGGTCAAAGGCGCGGACACTGGCTCCCGCAGCCCAGAGCGACTCCAGCAGGGTGCGGCTCGGCGCATCGCGCATGTCGTCGGTGTTGGGTTTGAAGGCCAGGCCCCACAGTGCGAAGGTCTTGCCGCGCAGATCGCCCTGGTAGAACGCGTTGATCCGCTCGAACAGCTTGTGTTTCTGTCGACCGTTGATGGCTTCCACCGCCTGCAGCAGGTCACTGGAACAGTGCGCCTGCTTGGCGGTGTGGATCAGGGCGCGCATGTCCTTGGGAAAGCACGAGCCGCCGTAGCCGCATCCCGGATAGATGAAGTGGTAGCCGATGCGCGAGTCGGCGCCGATGCCCAGGCGCACGGACTCGATGTCGGCCCCCAGGTGTTCGGCCAGTTCGGCGATCTGGTTGATAAAGCTGATCTTGGTCGCCAGCATGCCGTTGGCGGCGTACTTGGTCAGCTCGGCGCTGCGCAGGTCCATGAACAGGACCCGGTCGTGGTTGCGGTTGAACGGTGCGTACAGGTCGCGCATGGTTTCGCGCACTTCATCGCGCTCGCAGCCGATCACGATGCGATCCGGACGCCGGCAATCGGCGACGGCCGAGCCTTCCTTGAGGAATTCGGGGTTGGAGACGATATCGAACTGCAGCAAGCGACTGGCCTTGAGCAGGCATTTGTCGATGTGCGCCCGCAGCACGTCACCGGTGCCCACCGGCACGGTGGACTTCTCAACCACAATAAGCGGTTGCTCGCGATAACGGGCGACGGCCTCGCCAACGGCCAGCACCTGGCTCAGGTCGGCACTGCCATCGTCCCGGGAGGGCGTACCCACCGCGATAAACAGCACTTGGCCGTGTTGCACGGCAAGCTGTTCGTCGCAGGTGAAGTGCAAACGCCCGGCCTCCAGCCCTTCGCGCACCAGCGCGGCCAGGCCGGGCTCGAAAATACTCACCTGGCCTTGCCGAAGGCTGTCGACCTTGCGCTCGTCGATGTCCATGCACACCACGTCATGGCCCACCTCGGCCAACACAGCGGCTTGCACCAGCCCTACGTAACCACTTCCGAATACACTGATCTTCATGGCGGATTCCCTGGATCATTCCGAGCGAGCGACATGCACAACCAGCGTTCGCCGCAGTGCGCTTGGTTCAGAATAAGTCGGGGATGTTGCAGTTCGCTGACAGGCGCGGCCCCTGGGGCCTCAACTGAAGGTGGCCTGGATCAATCGGCGGATGGTCCGAGTGGCTGGCGATGAAACACTTGGCCCTTTAAAGAAACGTCTCACGCACCTATCGGAATCTGCTTATTTCCTCTTGGGTCTCTCGTTCAACACAATCGTGGCAATTGCACGCTCTCTGCTAAATCAGTACTTCGATCATTTTGTGGCCAAGTCCAGGAGGAGCGCGCTGGTGGGTGATTCTCAAATGCTTCCCCAAGGTGATCATGACGCATGAATAGACGCGATTTCTTTCAAGGCATGGGTGCCACGCTGGCTTTAGCATCAGCGGCCCCTCAGGCTATAGGCGTGACGGTTCCACGGGGCGAACCCACACATCGCGGTGTTGCCAGTCGAGGAAGCGTTTCACTTGCTCCCATCGACGCCCGTGTGGACCGTATTACCGAGATCTATACGTGCCTCAGGCCATTCCGATTGACCGGGCCACGGATTGAAACACAGCAATTGGGCAATAAACTGATCGTGCACAACTATGGCCACGGTGGCAGCGGCTGGTCTTTGTCCTGGGGATCGAGCCGGATTGCACTCCAGCTTCTGCAAAAAAAAGCCAGGAACACTAGGCGCCTGGGCGTAATCGGCTGCGGTCCAATAGGCCTTACCTCTGCCATTCTCGCTCAGCGTGCCGGTTTGCCGGTTACCCTCTATGCAAAAGAGATTCCGCCTCAGGTAGCGTCCATGGGCGCGACGGGGCATTGGTCACCGGACTCCCAGTTCTGCGTTGCAGCCTTTGCTTCCAGATGGTGCCGTCGCTGGATTGAAATGGCGGACTTCTCCTACAAGATGTATCAAGACCTGCTGGGGCTGCCCGGCGATCCAGTGCAATGGTATTACGGTTACAAGTTAAGCAACTCGTCATTCGACGTTGCGGCGCCCCGCGGAGAACCGGAATTCGCGAAATTCAACAATCCCAACCGCCGTTATCAGCCGATACAGATGGACCTTGCGCCCGATGAGCATCCGTTTTCATACCCTTATGTTCGCCGGTGGCAAAACCTGTTGTTCAACATCAATAGCTACGCCCGCCTGTTGTTGTCGGACTTCCTGGCAGCGGGAGGGAAGATTCATATCCGCCATTTTGAAAGCGCGGAGGAGCTGTTGAGCCTGCCCGAGAAAACAATCATCAACGCTACGGGCTACGGCGCAAAGACACTGTTCAACGATCCGGAGATTGTCGCGATTCGTGGGCAAACGGCACGGCTCGTTCAGCAACCGGAAATCAAGTATGCAATCCGAGCTCAGGACTTTCTCTTCATTCCTCGACGAGACGGCCTGGTCGTGCAGTACATCGATCGGGCAGGAAGCTATAACAATGAGGATGACAGCCCTGACTTTCAGGAAGCGTCTGATGCCGTCGAACAGCTGGCTGCCGTCATGGCGGGATTGCGCTACTGAACCTCAAATCGCATCCAGTCGGTAGGCCGCAGGCAATTGCGCGACGAACTCGCCAACCACTTCCCGGGTCAGGCTGACGATGTCTTCCACCCGCTCCATTCCGGCGCCGGTCCGCCAACTGGCGACGATGTCCATGACT
Source organism: Pseudomonas sp. NFIX10 (assembly GCF_900111955.1). Taxonomy (NCBI): domain Bacteria; kingdom Pseudomonadati; phylum Pseudomonadota; class Gammaproteobacteria; order Pseudomonadales; family Pseudomonadaceae; genus Pseudomonas; species Pseudomonas sp. NFIX10. Next base: position 50,634 of record NZ_FOKH01000041.1, read on the forward strand.
GATGGCAGCGGCACGCCGTCCACCAAGGTCAATGTACCCTGGGCCAGTTCGCCGACCACCAGCGCTGCGGGCATGGCGCCGATGCCAAAGCCGTCGCGAACCAGGCGGGTGATGGCCGAGGCCGAGTTCACGCAGTTGATGCGTGGCGAGACGATGTTGGCCGAATGCAGCAGGTTGAGGATGTCCTGGTGGGGGCGTGAGTTGCGTGAAAATGTCACGATGCGTTCCTGGGACAGATCTTCCAGTGACTCATAGGCTCGGTCATAGGCGGAGCCGGTGCGCACCACCCAGTGCATCGGGTAACGGGCCAGCAACGCATTGCGCACGCTGTCCAGGCGCAGGATGTCGGTCTGGAAAATGATGTCCTGGTAGCCTTTTTCCAGCTGTGAGCAAAGGTTGCTCGCGGTGTCGGCCGACAGTTCGATTTCCAGCGCCGGGTAGCATTCCATCAGGCGTGTCACCAAGGGACTGAGCCAGGTGTGGATCACCGTGTCCATCGCGCCGATGCGGATCCGGCCGCGCACCTGGCGCGGATCCTTGATCACGGCCTTCATGCTTTGCAGGGTGTCCATGATGCGCTCGGCGTATTCCAGCACGCGCTGGCCTTCGGAGGTCAGCGACACTCCTTTGGAGTCACGCACGAACAGGCGCACGCCCATTTCGTCTTCCAGGGCGGCGATCCGGCTGGAAATGGAGGCCTGGGTGGTGAACAGCTTTTCCGCGGTGAGGCGAAAGCTCTTCAGGCGGGCCACCCAGACGAAGGTTTCGAGAAACTTGATGTTCACTGGGGGCGATTCCTTGGAACAGTCATGCAAGAGTCCTGAAAGCGCGGGGGGCCGGGCTGGTCAGAGATCCGCCACGTAGTGGATCACGTCCTGAAGCGCGCCTGAGTCCGGCGCGTTATCAATCATCGCCTCGGGCCGGCACCATGGATAGTCCAACGTCGATACCCAGGCCATGATCATCGGCAAATTGGTCGCCGGCAGGGTCTTCATGTGTTCGATGGTGATGGTCAATCGCTCGACCCGTTGCGACCGCGAATCGAACCGCCAGTCGTACAGGCCACAACCGACACGCGCCTCGCCGCTGTTCTTGTCTGACATCGCCACCAGCCATTTGCACTGGAACGCTTCGGCGTTTGCCGGCGGAGGGGCGGCGAGGCAGAACGTGTAGACGTTTTCGAAGGTCTGGCCGAAGCGACGGACCAGCACATCGCCAATGGCGGCACGGCCTTCAACGTGGTCGGGAAACGTGATGGCGCCGGTGTGCACGACCATGTCCAGAATAGCCGTCGCTGTAAAGGCCTGGTCCAGCAGGTGCGGGCGGTTGCCGTCCTTGGCTCGGATGTACTGTTGAATCGAGAACTGAGCAGTATTCATCGTGTATCCCTTCAAGTTGAAAAGCAGCCTGGTTCGAGGCCTACAACTCACTGTTCAATAAGTCCGTCACCAGCATGCAGCCCGGGGCGTGGGTAATGCACAGCGGTGGACGCGAGGCCTGGACCACCGATTGAGGCGTCACGCCGCAGGCCCAGAATACTGGGATCTCATCCGCTTCCACCGGTACGGCATCGCCGTAGTCCGGCGTATCCAGGGATTGAATGCCGATCAGCGATGGATCGCCGATGTGCACCGGGGCGCCATGAACATTGGGCATGCGCCCGGTAATCTGGATCGCCTGGATGGCCGCGGCGGCTTTCATCGGCCGCATGCTCACCACCATCTTGCCAGACAGGCGAGCGGTGGGTCGCGTGTCGATGTTGGTCTGGAACATCGCGACATTGCGCCCCAGTTCAATGTGCCGCAAACGAATGCCGGCCTCCAGCAAGGGTTGTTCGAAGGAGAACGAGCAACCGAGGGCGAAGGCCACCAGATCGTCCTGCCACAGGTGTTCGATGTCCACCGGCGATTCGCTCAACTCGCCGTGGCGATAGACCCGGTATTGAGGCACTTCATGACGGATATCGATGGCGGCGCCCAGGTTGCGGAAGAACGGATCCCCTGGCTCGGTCACGTCAAGCACCGGGCAGGCCTGGCGGTTGAGGGTGCAGTAGCGCAGGAATTCATTGGCCCAGTCGCCGGGCAGAATCACGATATTGGCTTGCACGCGACCCTGGCCCAGGCCGCTGGTATGGCCCTGGTACTGGCCGGCGGCGATGCTTTGGCGCAGGACGAGAGGCGTGCATTGCTGCAGTTGTTCGAAGGACGTCATCACGGGGCTCCAAGTGTTCGTTCGCTACTTTGAGAACACCGTGGTGAGGACGTCCAACAAGGAATATTGGTACCCCGCGACAACTAAAAGTTATTCAAGCGGCACCTGGCTGTTCAGACCGGGGGCGGCCACCATGCGTAACGGCCCGACATCGACGGCGTACTGGCTGACCACCTGGCGGCTCATCTGGACGATGTTCTCGATCAACTCCAGGCCGACGCCAGCGCGCCAGGACGCAACCACGTCCAGTTGGGGCAGGGCGGTACCGGGTTCGAGCTGGATCAATTCGCCGCTGGCCAGGGGCTTGGCCACCAGTGCGGCCGGCAAGGCGCCGATGCCGAAACCGTCACGAATCAGCCGGGTCATGGCCGAGACCGAATTGACGCAACTGACCCGGGGCGCACTCACGCCATGGACGTACAGCAGGTTGAGCACGTCCTGATGCGGTCGCGAATGCTTGACGAAGGTGATGATGCGCTCGCTGGCCATCTCCACCAACGACCCATAGGGTCGGGCATAGATCGACTGGCTAGCGGCGATCCAGTGCATGGGGTAGTGCCCCAGTTCCAGATTGCGCACGCTTTCGTGGCGCACCAGATCGGTCTGGAACACGATGTCCAAGTAGCCTTTCTGCAATTGCTCACAGAGGTTGCGTGCGGCATCGGCGGTGATTTCGATTTCCACGGCGGGGAAGGCCTGCATCAGCATCGACATCAATGGGCTGAGCCAGGTATGGATCACCGTATCCATCACGCCGATGCGCACCAGGCCTTGCTGCGGGCTGCTGGTGTCCAGTGATTGCTTCAACGCCCGTTGGACGTCGAGCATCTGTTGGGCGTAGTCGAGCACCTTGAGACCTTCGGGTGTCAGCGAGACCCCGCGCGAATCCCGCACGAACAGGCGCAGGCCCAGTTCCTCTTCCAGCGAAGCGATCCGGCTGGAGATCGCCGCCTGGGTGCTGAACATCTTCTCGGCGGTGAGGCTGAAGCTTTGCAGCCGGGCGACCCAGACGAAGGTTTCGAGGAATTTGAGGTTCATGAAGGCTCTCTGGGGGGCGTTTGGTTCTTATGATTGCAATTGTTACTCCAGATCGGGCCATCGGATGCATCAAATTTTCTTATGCCCGATCCGGCTTTTTTCCCGTTTGACGCTGCGCGGATCCGGCACCAAGAATCCGCTCCACGACGCAGCCCCACCGCGCCGACACCCCCATGACAACAATAACGAGGCGTGCGCACAGCCCCTGGTGGGTTCGCTCGCGCCCATAAAAGGAGCGCGCCATGCAACATGCCACATTCCCTCGATGGACCTGCACCTCGGCGGGCACCTTGCTCGGCCTGAGCCTGATCGGCGTGCCGTGCGCCCAGGCTGACTTCATCGCCGACAGCAAAGGCAGCCTGGAGGCCCGCAACTTCTACTTCAACCGCGACTTTCGCCAGGAAGGGGCGCGGGACAAGGCCGAGGAATGGGCCCAGGGCTTCCTGCTGCGGATGGAATCGGGATACACCGCCGGAACCGTGGGTTTCGGCCTCGATGCCTTGGGCATGGCCGGTTTCAAGCTGGACTCCGGCGGCGGCACGGCTGGCACCAATCTGTTGCCGGCGGATTTGTCTGGCGGCTCCCAGGACCATTATGGCGAATGGGGCCTGACCGCCAAGGTGCGCCTGTCCAATAGCACCTTGAAACTGGGGACGTTGCAGATCAAGGACCCGGCGGTGAGTTCCAACGACACGCGCCTGTTACCGGGAACGTTCAAGGGTGGGCTACTGAGCGTGCAGGAAATCGATCGCTTGAAGCTGACCGCTGGGCAACTCACGCAGATCAACTTTGTCGACTCCACCGACTACCAAGACATGATCGCCAACCGCATCGGTGGCAGCAGTGACCAGTTCCGGTTCGCCGGGGCGGACTATCAGTTCCTGCCGAACCTCACGGCGCAATACCGCTATAGCCAGTTGCAAGACATCTACCAGCAAAACTACCTCGGGTTCGTCCACACCCTGGACCTGGGCGCAGGCCAGTCATTCAAGAGTGACGTGCGTTATTCCCGCAGCGCCGAAGACGGCAGCTTCCGCGATCTCGACAACCAGGCCTTCGGCGCCTTGTTCACCTACAGCCTGGCGGGCCATGCCCTGGGCCTTGGCTACCAGCGCATGAGCGGTGACGATCCGTTCCCCTACATCGGCCGCAGCGACCCGTACCTGGTCAACTTCGTGCAGATCGGCGACTTCGCCAATATCGACGAGCGTTCCTGGCAAGCGCGTTATGACTACAACTTCGCGGCCATTGGCGTGCCCGGGCTGACCTTCATGACTCGATACATCACTGGCGACAACGTCCAGCGCAGCGCCGCGGGCGAAGGCAAGGAATGGGAGCGCAACACGGACATTGCCTATGTGGTGCAAGACGGCACGTTGAAGGGGCTGGGCTTGAAATGGCGCACCGCGACGGTGCGCTCGAATTTCGGCAATGACCTTGATGAAAATCGGCTGATCGTCAGCTATACGATGGCGCTGTGGTAAAGATATTCCGGTAATACCGAAGGGGGGACGGTCGAGTCGCTAACGCCATGACGGGGATTGCTCGGCCACCAGAAGCAATGATTGCGGCACCGGGCTTTGCGGGTGCTGCGGCTCCTGCAGGCCCACCAGTCGAAAACCCGCCATGTCCAAGGCATTGAGCCAGCTGGACAAGGTGCGGAAGTACCACGGCATCGGCTGCCATTGGCCTTTGAACCCATCGAAGGTCTCTTCTCGCCAGCCGTCCTGATAATTGCCCGCCGCCACGGTCCAGGGGTGCAACGTCTGGATCACCAGTGCACCGCCAGGGCTGAGTAGGGCGTTCATGGCGGCGAGCAGCGGGATGATGTCCTGATGCAACAGGGCGAAGTTGGCGCAGATCAGTTCGTAGCCGCTGCCGACGTCCACCTTCGCCTCTACCAGGGCTTCATAGCTTGCCAAATGCACCGGCGAAGATCCCGACGCCCGGGCCGCCTCGACCAACGTCCCGTCGCCATCCACACCCACCGCCTCGACACCCTGTTCAGCCAGCGCCCGCAACAACCAACCTTCGCCGCAGCCCAGATCCAGCACTCGCTCGGGCTGACGGCTCAGTACCGCCAGCAGCATGGCCTGGTCGGTGACCGTCTGACGGCTTTCGATGGCACCGGTGCGGATGGCGTCGATCCAGGCTTGGGCATTGTGGTGCCAGCTTTGGAGGAGGGTGGTTTCGGAGAGCGACATCGATCCAGCTCCGGCAATAGGTCGACTAAGCATAGGACAACGGCTGGCGCAGGGGCCTCGTAGCTCAAAGCGGTCGGTCAAGAAACAACAGGCGCGCCGCCAGCGCTGCCATGACCCCGGCAAAACCATAGGTGCCCAGGCGTCTTGAAATCCCACCGCTTGCCAGTTTTGCCCTGAGCTGGGCGGCGCAAACACCCAGCAATGTATGGAAGAGCAGTGCAATCAGTGCCAGCAAGGCTCCGAGGAAGATCAACTGCAGGCTCACGCCGCCGGCCTTGAGGTTGACGAACTGGGGCAGGAACACCATGAAGAACAGCAGCGCCTTGGGATTCAAGAGGCTGTTGAGGGTGCCTCGGCAGAAGATTTTCCACAGCGAAGCCGCCTGGAGCTGGCTATCCTGCGTCGCTGCCGGCGTTTTGAGTGCTTGCCAGGCCAGCCACAGCAGATAACCGGCCCCGGCCAGGCGTAGCACGTCGAACGCTGGCGCCCAGCTCATGACCAGCGCGCCAATGCCAGCGCTGACCATCAGCGTCATCAGCACGTCCGAGAAGGCGATGCCGAGGGCGGCCGCGACGCCGGCACGCCAGCCGTGGGCCAACGCATGGCTGGTGACAAAGGCCATGTTGGGCCCCGGAACGATCAGCAAAAGCACGACAGCGACCACGAACAGGTAGAGATTGGCGGTATCCGGCATGGGGATCACTCCGAGGGATGAGCCTCGACAGTAAGCGAAGGGCGAGGAGTGCGTCAGTTACAGTCCGGGCTTATCTGATAGCAACAGTGATACTGCGGATCAGTAAAGCGAATGCCTCAATGACCTCGTCTTCGCCATGCCGCCCCCGTACCAACGCGCCAGACAGGGCTTCTCCCGCGCCAACCAGGCCAATGCAGCATCGCTCAAGTTCGTCCGCTGACCACGTCGTATGAGGTTCGAGCACAGACATGAACATCTGTACGCAGTTATCCAGAAGCTCCTGGAACACCGCCGCCTTCTCCTCGCTGCCGGCCAGGGCTGCACCCACGGCATGGAATTCGTCGGTGTTATCCGCCGCGCACTGAATGTAGGCGCTGGCCAGGACTTGGGCCGTCTCCTCCAGGCTCCGCGCAGTCTTGGACATGGCATCACGGAACGCGGTGACCCGCTCGGTATCGATCCACTTGTAGAGCTCGATCAACAGGCCCGAGCGAGTGCCGAAATGATCGTAGACCACCGGTTTGGACACGCCGGCGCGGACGGCCAGATGCCCCAAGGTCAAGCGATCCGCGTCTTCCTCGCGCACGATCAATAACGCGGTATCCAGCAGCTGGCGCCGCCGTTCGGCTTTCGAAAGCCGGCGGGGAGGAGAACTGATAGCGCTTTGCTCAGTGTTTTTCTGCACGTTTTCGTTCCTGGTCGTAAAAAACCTACCAATGGTAGGTTGAAGTGCGTGATGTTGTGTTAGCTTACCTACTGAAAGTAGGTATAACCAGAGACAAGGAGAACACACCATGTCAATTGATCCTATCTTGCTAATGGGCGGTTCTGGCGCCATTGGCCACCACACCGCCCGGGCGCTGCGCGCCGCTCATCCCGACGTACCCCTGTTGATCGGTGGTCGCGACCTTGCCAAGGCTCAGCGCGCCGCGGAGCACATTGGCGGGGCGCAGGGCCTGGTGATTGACTCTGCCGCCGACGATCTGGGCCTCGGCGATCACCCGCTCAGCGCCGTCGTGGTCTTTTACATGGACCACGCCCTTGCCGGGTTGCGGTTTGCGCAAAAGCGCGGCGTGCCGCACCTCAGCATTTCCTCCGGTGTTTTCGAGATCGCGCCGGAAATCGCGACATACATGCACAGGCCTGACGCCTCGCCCATTGTCCTGGGTTACGAATGGATGGCTGGCGCGACAACAGTGTCGACGCTGAGCATTGCCCGGGCATTCAGCCGAGTCCACGATATTCGTATCAACGCGCTGGTCGATGAGCAGGACACCGGCGGCCCGACCGTCGCCACCGACTTTGAACACCTGAACAAAATGCTGCCCGCCGCGCTGACTCGCCGAGACGGTGTCTTCGTCTGGCGCGAAGGGGAGGAGTCCAAGGCAAGTTTCCGCGCGGTGGATGGTACGCAAATCGAGGCTGGGGGCTTCTCGTCCATTGATGTCGTTGGCCTGGCGGCGGCGACGGGCGCACCGAATGTCCAGTTCAACATGGCCACCGCGGTAAGCTCAAGCCGACGCCAAGGTAGGCCGATGTCTACCGAGATCATCATCGAACTGGTTGGCGATGACCTCAAGGGCGAACCGCTGCATACACGTCATGCGGTCATCCATCCGGCAGGCGCTGCGCCCTTGACCGGTCTCAGCGTCGCTATGACCCTGGAACGGCTGCTCGGGTTGGACGGCCAGCCACCGACTCCGCCAGGGCTTTATTTCCCTTATCAACTGTTGGACGCCAGCGCGTATCTGGAACGCCTGAAGGAGGAGGGCGGTGAGCTACGCAAGCTGCCGGAGTAATGACCTGCGCAGTCCCGAGCCAGGCGGCCCGCGGTGGCTAGCGTTCAAGCAGCTCCCGAACCCGCTTGGCAATGGCAAGGCAAGAGGTCAACCCGGGCGACTCGATCCCGAACAGATTGATCAATCCCGGAACGTTGTGCAGCCGTTCACTGCTGATGAGAAAGTCGCTGGCAGGTTCACCAGGTGCGGAAATTTTCGGGCGAATGCCGCTGTACCCGGGTTGCAAACTGTTGTCCGGTAAACCGGGCCAATAGCTGCGAATCGCTGAATAGAAGGCATTGGCCCGCGATGGATCGACCCGATAGTCCTCGACCTCGACCCATTCGGTGTCCGGGCCGAAACGCGCTTGGCCGCCCAGGTCCAAAGTCATGTGAACCCCGAGGCCGGCGGCCTCCGGCGCGGGGTAGATGAGATGTGTGAAGGGCGCGCGCGGTGACCTGGGCGTTGGTCAGGGGCGAGTGGAACGCGATGGTGGTGCCCGCCGCTTCGGCATCGCCCTGCAGCGCCAACATCAACCCATGTGAATCGACGATGCCGGTCGAAGGCGAATACAACGCGGCGATGCATTCAAGCGCAGGTTCCAGCGCGAGGGCTTGCTCACGATCGAGCAGGCGTAGATCCTCCACGCCATTCACCCGTCCTCGCTCGAGCAAGACTTCCAGTTGGCGAACTTGCGCTTCATCCTTGGCGACGATCAGCTTTCCAGTTTTACGTGTGCTGACGCCATGGCTATCGCAGTAGGCATAAAGTGCAGGCCTGCCCTCGACGCACAACCTGGCTTTAAGGCTGCCGGGCGGGTAGTAGATCCCGGCATGGATCACCTCCGAGTTACGCGAGCTTGTGCCGATACCAATCGCTTCTCCGGCTTCAATCACCAGCACTTCATGACCTGCCAGGGCCATTCCGCGCGCGACGGCAAGACCGACGACACCCGCACCCACGACTACGCAATCGATATCGACACTCACCGTCACGGCTCCTTTCTCTGTGCTTATTCCTTACGCAACAGCACCCTGGTCACTCGACGCTCTTCAACCTCCATCACGGTCATGCTCCATCCTTGGCAACTGAGCGTGTCGCCAATGATCGGCAAGCGATCCAACAGGCTCATCACCAAACCAGCCAGCGTCTCGTAATCCTCTGTCGCTTTCGCCTGGAAGTCGATGTGTTCGCGGACCTGACTGAGATTCAGGGCGCCGCTGACCAGGAAACCGTCTTGCTGGGGCACGATATTCGGGCCTTCGATTTCACTGGCGTCCGGCAGTTCACCTGCAATGGATTCCAGGATGTCAGTCATGGTGAGGAGGCCGACGAAGTCGCCGAACTCGTTCACGACGAACGCGATGTGGGTCGACTCTTTACGCATTTGCTCCAGGGCATTGAGGATCGTGAAGCTGTCGAGCAGGTTGATGGCTTTGCGCGCCATGACTTCCAGGTTCGGCTGATTGCCCGCCAGTATTTCCTTGAGCAGTTCTTTCTTATGGACAAAGCCTAGCGGCTCATCCACGCGCCCTTCGCGGATCAACGGCAGGCGCGAATAAGAAGAGTGCATCAGCGCCGTACGGATGTCTTGCGGAGCGTCTGCCAAGTCGAGGTGGTCAATTTGCGCCCGAGGCGTCATTACGCTGCGTATCGGGCGCTCGGCCAATTGCAGCACGCCACTGATCATGACCCGTTCGCGCCGATGGAAAACCTGCTCCGGTTCATCGCCTTCCAGCATATCGGCGATTTCCTCGCCGACTTCATCGGGCCCCAGCTTCTGACCGCCCAGCAGGCGCAACACCGCATGGGCGGTACGCTCGCGCATCGGCCGAAGACCTTGCAGGCTTTTCTTGCGACGCGAGCGCGCCAACTGGTTGAACAGCTCGATCAGGATCGAGAAACCAATCGCGGCGTACAAGTAGCCTTTCGGGATGTGGAAGCCCAGGCCTTCAGCCGTGAGGCTGAAGCCGATCATCATCAGGAAGCCCAAGCACAGCATGATGACGGTAGGGTGGCCGTTGACGAATTTTGTCAGCGGCTTGCTCGCGATCATCATCAAGCCGATCGAGAACATCACCGCGATCATCATGACCGACAGGTGCTCCACCATCCCCACGGCCGTGATCACCGCATCCAGGGAAAAGACCGCGTCCAGCACCACAATCTGCGCAACGATAGGCCAGAACATCGCATAGGCGGCATTGCCGGAACGTTGCGTCACGTGGCCCTCGAGTCGCTCATGCAACTCCATGGTTGCCTTGAACAACAGGAACACACCACCGAATAGCATGATCAAATCCCGGCCCGAGAACGTCTTGCCGAACACCTCGAACAGCGGGTTGGTCAACGTCACCATCCAGGAGATGCTGGCGAGGAGGCCAAGGCGCATCAGCAACGCTAGGGACAGGCCGATGATGCGGGCACGGTCGCGCTGCTCGGGTGGAAGTTTGTCGGCCAGGATGGCGATGAATACCAGGTTATCGATGCCGAGCACCAGCTCCAGCACGATCAACGTCAGCAGGCCTAGCCATGCCGTGGGGTCAACGATCCATTCCATGGATTATTCGCTCCCTCGGACGATCAATGCGAGGGAAGGGGGCTGCAACGAGCGTATGCAGGCCGCTGGGGCGCAGGAGAGAAAACGGTTCTTTGAAAGACGACTGGGAGGTTCCTGGAGGGTGTTCATACAGACCTGGAAATGATCGGGGAAGAAATCCTACAACGGTTTCCAATACTTCATACCAGACGATTTATTACAGGATCTGACAAGGGGAGATTGATGAGCACGGTGCGTCGACATGTCCCCTTGGAGACATAGGCAGTTTACGCGGTGCATTCGAAGATAACGTTCGGGGAGTTTGCCCTGCACGAGATATCGGAGGATCACCGCGTGGACAGAACGACGACAAAAGCGCCGATGACGGCGACGGCGGCAGCCAATCCATCAGGAATCAGCTACCAGAGTGTGGAAAACGGTTACTTTGAACAGCGTCGTCTGCAGCGTCACGCAGGATTCTTCACTCTGCTGATTCTCGGTGTCGGTGCAGTGGTGGCGGGGCAGTATTCCGGTTGGAACCTTGGCTTGGCTCAAGGCTTCGGTGGCATGTTTTTGGCCTTGCTGATCATTTCCGTCATGTACCTGTTTCTTTGCTCGTCAATCGGCGAAATGGCGGCTGCGCTGCCGCATACCGGCGGTGCCTATTCTTTTGCGCGCACGACAATGGGCCCGTGGGGGGATTCAGTACGGGGCTTGCGGAGAACATCGAATTCATCCTGGCTCCTGCGGGGAATATGTTTTTCATGGGGGCCTACCTGACTGCAATTTTCGGCACCGGCCCTGAATGGCAACCTGTCTGGTGGGTGGTCGGTTATGCCTGCATGCTGGTGCTTTCGAACCGGGGTTTGGGGGTGTCGATGCGCGCGGTCGTGCTCATTACCATCGCGGCGGTATCCGTGCTGGTCGTGTTCTTTATTACGGCTTACCCGCATATGGATTTTACCGGCAATGCCCTGAACCTTGCCGTCGACACCACAGGCAAGCCGGTCGAAGTGCAGGGCGGTAACGGGCCATGGCTGCCATTCGGACTAACCGGGGTCATGCTTGCATTGCCGTTTGCCGTCTACATGTTTCTGGCCATTGAGCAATTGCCACTGACTGCCGAGGAGTCGCATAACCCGACCCGGCATTTGCCGCTGGCATTGGTCTGGGGCACCGTGATTCTTGCGGTATTGGCATTGGGCGTGTTGTTTTTCAGCGCATCGATCGGCGGCGGCAGCTTCTTCATGAGTACGTCTTCGGAACCGTTGCTTGATGGCTTCCGGGAAATTTTCGGGCATACCGCAAGCAAGCTGTTGTCAGCGGTGGCAGTGCTGGGGTTGGCGGCGTCGTTCCTGGCCGGCAGCTTTGCCGCAGGACGCAATATCTACTCGCTGTCGCGTGCCGGTTACTTGGGGAGTGTCAGGTTTTTTGTGTGCGGGCCGGTAACGGCCTGCCGTTAGGCAGACCTTCATTTACCACGTCGGCCTGATGAACCGGTCCCCGTACAGGATCGCGAATTGATTCATGGCACTTTTCCAGTCGTGGGCCGCACTGCCCCAGTTCGCCGTGATATTGCGCAAGCCCAGCCAGATTAATTTGATTGCAGCGTCATCGGTTGGGAAGTGTCCTCTCGTTTTAATGATCTTGCGCAGTTGAGCGTTGATGCTTTCGATTGCATTGGTCGTGTAGATCACTTTTCGAATGGCCGGTGGGAAAACAAAAAATGGGA
>NZ_FOKH01000004.1:0-268498 GCF_900111955.1 Pseudomonas sp. NFIX10
GATGCCTTCATCGCTTTTCTGGGCCTAGACCTGCGTATATCGGACTCAGGGAAAAAGAAGGGACGCCGCTGCCTGTCTAAGCGAGGTGACCCAGAGGCCCGTCGATTGATGCATAACGCCGCGATGTCGGCGAGGCGCACAGCGGCATGGAAGGGTTTTTATGAGGCACTAAGGGCCCGGGGACTCAGCACAACCGAAGCATTAGTAGCACTGGCCCGCAAGCTTGCCCGAGTGGTATTCGCCCTGCTGAAGAATCAGAGCGAATACTTACCGAAAGGCATTTAGGGGGTAGCCCTGCACCATAGAATCTCCCACAACAACCGGGGGAACCAGGGCGGCCATAAGGCCGCCTCGTGGTGGAGGTTGATCTCGGAACACCTCAGTTCAAAGCGCCATCGCAATAGCCTGACCAACATCCTGGGTCGAGCCCTGCCCGCCTAGATCAGGCGTGATCGGACCCTCGGCGATCACCTGCTCGATGGCCCTGAGAATCCCATCATGAGCCGCACGGTAGCGCTCATCGCCATTGCCGAGGAAGTCCAGCATCAAGGCGCCGGACCAGATCATCGCAATCGGGTTGGCGATGTTTCGTCCATAGATATCCGGCGCCGAGCCATGGACCGGTTCGAACAGCGAGGGGAACCGGCGCTCCGGGTCGAGGTTGGCCGACGGTGCAATGCCGATGGTGCCGGCGCAGGCAGGGCCCAGGTCGGACAGGATGTCGCCGAACAGGTTCGAGGCCACGACCACATCGAAATGATCGGGTTGAAGCACGAAGCGCGCGCAGAGGATATCGATGTGTTGCTTGTCCCAGGTGACGTCCGGGTACTGCTGCGCCATGAGCGCGGTGCGTTCATCCCAGTACGGCATGCTGATGGAGATGCCGTTGGACTTGGTCGCCGCGGTCAGGCGTTTGCACGGCCGGGTCTGGGCCAGGTCGAAAGCGAACTTGAGAATCCGGTCCACGCCGCGGCGAGTGAACACCGACTCCTGCAGCACGAACTCATGTTCGGTACCTTCGAACATCTTGCCGCCGATCGAGGAATACTCGCCCTCGGTGTTTTCGCGGATCACCACGAAGTCGATGTCCCCGGCTTCGCGTCCGGCCAGCGGGCACGGTACACCGGGAAACAGCCGCACCGGCCGGATGTTCACGTATTGATCGAAGTCCCGGCGAAACTTCAGCAGCGACCCCCACAGGGAAATGTGATCCGGTACCTTGTCCGGCCAGCCCACGGCGCCAAAGTAGATCGCGTCGAAGTCCTTGAGCTGCGCGAACCAGTCGGCGGGCATCATCTGCCCGTGTTCCAGGTAATAATCGCAGTGAGCCCAGTCGAGCACTTCGATGCTCAAATCCAATTGCCATTTCTTCGCGGCCTGCTCCAATACCCGCAGCCCTTCCGGCAGGACTTCCTTACCGATGCCGTCGCCGGCAATCGCGGCGATTCTGAATGGTTTGCTCATCAACCGTGCCTCCTCTCTTCAAATGCTGACCGGATCACAAGCCACCCATGTGGAAGGCTTTGACTTCAAGGAACTCGTCCAGGCCATACTTGCTGCCTTCACGCCCCAGGCCCGATTGCTTGATACCGCCAAAGGGGGCGACATCCATGGAGATGAGCCCGGTATTGAGCCCGACCATGCCGAACTCCAGCGCCTCGCCGAACCGCCATGAGCGGCGCAAGTCCTGGGTGAAGAAGTAGGCGGCCAAGCCGTAAGGCGTCGCGTTGGCCGAGGCCAGCGCCTCTTCTTCAGTGCTGAAGCGCATCAGCGGTGCAACCGGGCCGAAGGTCTCTTCATTGGCCAGCAGCATTCCGGCATGGGCCTCACCGAGTACCGTCGGCTGGACGAAGTGGCTGTTGCCCTTGGGGATTTCACCACAGAGTAGACGAGCGCCCTGACTCAAGGCCTCGTCGATATGTCGAGCGACCTTGCTGACCGCCGCCGTATTGATCAGTGGGCCTATGTTCACGCCGGCGTCCAGGCCATCGCCGACCTTGAGCTTGCCCACCTCCTCCACCAGGCGCTGGGCGAAGCGCTCGTAGATCCCGTCCTGCACCAGGATCCGGTTGGCGCAGACGCAGGTCTGCCCGGCGTTGCGGAATTTGCTGAGCATGATGCCGGTCACGGCCTGCTCCAGGTCCGCGTCGTCGAACACGATGAACGGCGCGTTACCGCCCAGCTCCAGGCTCAAGCGCTTGATGTGTTCGGCGCTCTGGCGCATCAGCAGGCGACCGACCGCCGTGGACCCGGTGAAAGACAGCTTGCGCACTGTCGGGTTGCCGGTCAGTTCTTCACCAATGGCGGTGGGCATGCCGGTCACAACGTTGAACACCCCGGCCGGAATGCCGACTCGCTCGGCCAACACCGCCAGTGCCAGGGCCGACAGCGGGGTCAGGTCCGACGGCTTGACCACGATCGTGCACCCGGCGGCCAGGGCGGGCGCGCACTTGCGGGTGATCATCGCGTTGGGGAAGTTCCATGGGGTGATCGCGGCGCAGACACCGACTGGTTGCTTGAGGGTCAGCAAGCGGCGATCAGCGCTGGGGGCCTGGATGGTTTCGCCGTAGACCCGTCGGGCTTCTTCGGCGAACCATTTGACGAAGCTGGCACCGTAGCGAATTTCGCCCTGGGCTTCCGCCAGCGGCTTGCCCTGTTCGCAGGTCAAGATCAACGCCAGGTCATCGAGGTTGTCGATCATGGCCTGATACCAGCGATCCAGCAGCGCCGCCCGCTCTGCCGCCGGACGTGCACGCCAGGCCGGCCAGGCACGGTCGGCGGCTTCGACGGCGCGCCGGGTTTCACTGCCTTGTATCGCGGGCACCCTGGCGAGCACTTCGCCGGTGGCCGGGTTGATAACGTCCACGGTCGCGGCGTTGTCGGCGCCGACCCACTGACCGTCGATGTAAGCGCGTTCGACCAGCAGGCTGGGGTCTTTCAGGCGATTCTTGAGCATGGTGTCGGGTCCTGTTTTGAGACAGCCTTCAGTCTATTGTTTCGCCCTGGACGAGGATGCTGAAAACGCCGGCCCTACAGCCGTGAATGCTGAAAATCAGCCTTCGACGGCATGCTCTACCGCGGGTGGGGATTGATCGCCGTGGGCCTCGATCAGGCGATGAAACCCATGGGGCTGCAGGTGTGACGGAATGTTCAATCAGGCAAATTAGCGGTGCATCGAGCCCACTACCCCTTGCAGGAAACGCTCGCCAGCGTCCATCTGGCTGATCTCGATGAACTCGTCAGGCTTGTGCGCCTGTTCTATCGAGCCTGGCCCGCAGACCACCACCGGCACATCCAGGCGTTGTTTGAACAAGCCGCCCTCGGTGCCGAATGAGACCTTGGCCGTGCCGGTGCCAGGCGCAGCAAAGTTTTTCAGGAAACGCACCGCTTCGACGCTCGGGTGGGTATCGAGGCCCGGATAGACGTTCAGGGTCTCGATTTCGATAGCGGCCACGCTGGAGAGCTTCCTGGCTTCGCCGACGATCAGTTCGGCGCGCTCACGCATCTGTTCCAGGAACCCGTCCAGGTCGTCCGCCGGCAAGTTACGCACTTCGAAGTCCAGGGTGCACAAGTTGGGCACGATGTTCAGCGCCTTGCCGCCGACAATCTGTCCAACATGCACGGTGCTGTAGGGCACGTCGTAATCGGTGTCCCGGGCGCCCTGCTCTTGCAACTGCTGCTGGCTCAGGCGCAGCGCGGCAATGAAATCGCAGGCCACGTGAATCGCATTGACCGAGCGCGGTGCCAGGGAGGAATGCGCTTCCAGGCCGCGACAGTAAGTCCGGTAAGAACCCTTGCCCTTGTGCCCGAGCACGAACTGCATATTGGTTGGCTCGCCGATCACGCACAGAAACGGCCGGACCGGTGCCAGGTGCAGCACATCGAGCAAACGACGCACCCCCACGCAACCGATCTCTTCGTCATGGGACAGGGCCAATTGCAATGGCCGGCTCAATGGCTGCTCGGTGGCCTCGAGCATGGCGTCGACAGCCAGTGCGATAAACCCCTTCATGTCGCAACTGCCACGGCCATAAATCCGCCCATCCTGCACCGTCGCCTCGAAGGCCGGAAAGGTCCAGGCCTGCCCCGCCGCCGGCACCACGTCGGTATGCCCGGACAGCAGGATCCCCGGCACGTCCCGTGGCCCGGTGCTGGCAAACAGATTGGCTTTCTTGCCGCTTTCATCCTGGACGATCAGTGACTCGATGCCCTTGGTCAGCAGCAGATCGCGCACGTACTCGATCAAGGCCATGTTCGATTCCGAGGAGACGGTATCGAAGGCCATCAGCCGTTTGAGAATGTCCAACACGCGGGGTTTCATGAGGCCTTGCTCCGTTGCTCGACTGAAAAGAAGAAACGCTTGATTCGACCAGCCTGAAGAAACGCCGGTTCATGCATACGCCGCCACGGTCACGTTGTTGGACTGCTGGGTCTTCATCAGTTCCGCACTGTCGTGGTGGCAGAGGATTTCACTGCCGCCCACGATCATCCGTCGTTGCGGCGCGACGCAATTGCACAAGCCGTCGACCCGCACCGGGCAGCGACTGAGGAAGGTGCACAGGCCGGGCACGTTGGCTTTGGGGCCAACGGACGGCAGCGTCTGGCAGGTTGTTGCCCCACAGGTTTCCAGCCAGCCCTGGCGCAGTTCCGGTACGCAATGGATCAGCAGGTCGGTATACGGATGGAACGGTGCCTCGGCATAGGATTGGCGCGTGCCGGCCTGGATCTTGTGGCCGCTGTACATCACCACGATGTCGTCACACAAGGCGCGCACGGTGGAGATGTCGTGGCTGATGAACAGATAGGACACCCCCAGTTGCTGGCGCAAATCGCGCAGCAGTTCGAGAATCGCCGCACCGACCACGGTATCCAGCGCCGAAGTCACCTCGTCGCAGAGAATCAGGTCCGGCTTGGCCGCCAAAGCCCGGGCCAAGTTGACCCGTTGCTTCTGCCCGCCAGACAGCTCGTTCGGACGCCGCTGCGCCAGCGCCCGCGGCAAACGCACCAGGTCCAGCAATTCGCCGATACGCTCGCGCAACGCCGCGCCCTTGAGACCGAAATACATCTTCAGCGGACGGCTCAGGATCGTGCTGACGCTGTGCATCGGGTTGAGCGCGGTGTCGGCATTCTGGAAGACCATTTGAATGCGTCGGAACTGCTCGGGGGTGCGCGACGACAGGCTGCCCCCCAGGGGGTGGCCATCGAAGGTCAACCCGCCAAGGGCCGGCATCAACAATCCGGCCACGACCCGTGCCAGGGTCGATTTGCCAGAGCCCGACTCACCGATGACACCGATGGCCTGGCCCCGGCGAATCGTCAGGTCAATGTCTTCCAGCACGCGAATCGCCGGCATGCCCTGGGCATTTTTGTTGCCGTAGCCGGCGGTCAGCCCCTGGATGGTCAGCAGTGGCGTCTCTTGGGCGATGTCGCTCGGCGGACGGATCGTCGTATCTGGTCGCGCCGCCGCCAACAAGCTGCGGGTGTATTCGTGGGCCGGGCCCTTGAGCAACGGTGCCGTGGCGCTGTGCTCGAAGATTTCACCGCCGTTGAGCACCACGATCTGGTCTGCCATCTGCGCCACGACCGCCAGGTCGTGAGACACATAGACGGCCGTGGCCCCACGTTCGCCGACCACTCGTTTGAAGGCCCGCAGCACATCGATCTGGGTTGTCACATCGAGGGCCGTGGTCGGCTCGTCGAGCACCACCAGCAACGGATCGCTGATCAGTGCCATGGCCGCCATCACCCGTTGCAGTTGTCCGCCGGACACCTGGTGAGGGTAGCGTCGGCCAATGCGCTCAGGGTCTGGCAGGGCCAGGTCGCGGAACAACTCGATGGCCTTGGCTTCAAGCACCGCCCGACTGCCCAGGCCATGAATCAGCGCGCCCTCCACCACTTGGTCGATCAGCTTTTTCGCCGGGTTGAATGCCGCTGCGGCGCTCTGGGCGATATAGGACACCCGGTTGCCCCGCAACTTCTGCAACTGGCTTTCGCTCGACGCCAGCATGTCATGCTCGCCGACCTGCACCACGCCACCCGCGAGGCGACAACCGCGCCGGGCATAACCGAGCAGCGCCAGGGCAATGGTGGTCTTGCCGGAACCGGACTCACCGATCAACGCCAACACTTCGCCCTTTTGCAGGGAAAAGCTGACACCCTTGACGATGTCCACTTCACCGCGCTCGCCACAGGCGACCACGCGCAGGTCCTGTACTCGGATCAATTCGCTCATTTCAATGACCTCCCGAACGTCGGCTACGTCGCGACGACAACCGGTCGATGAACAGATTCACACCGATGGTCAGGGTGCCGATGGCCAGGGCCGGAATCACAATGGCCGGCGCCCCCTGATTGAGGCCACCGATGTTCTCGCGCACCAGCGAGCCCAGGTCGGCATCCGGCGGTTGCACGCCCAGCCCCAGGAAACTCATGCCGCTGAGCAGCAGCACGATAAAACCGAAGCGCAGGCCCAGGTCCGCCAGGACCGGGTTGAGTATGTTCGGCAGGATTTCCACACAAGCGATGTACAGCCGGCGCTCACCACGGGTACGGGCCACTTGCACGTATTCCAGGGCTTCGATATTCACCGCCATGCTGCGGGCGATGCGGAAAGCGCCGGGGGTGTAGCTCAACACCGCCGTGCAGATCAGCAAAGTGACCGAGGAGCCGAAGGCCGAGACCATGATCAGCGCCAACATCTTGCTGGGGATCGAGATGAACGCGTCCATCAGGCGACTGATCAGCTCATCCAGCCACTTTGGCGACACCACCGACAACAGCGCCAGACTGGTGCCCAGGGTGCTGGACAACACCGCGGCCACCAACGCCAGGCCGACGGTGAAGCGTGCGCCGACAAGGATCCGGCTGAGCATGTCGCGGCCCAGGTAATCGGTGCCGAACGGGTACGTCGCGCTGAGGCTGTCGAAGACGTTGTCAGAGACCACCTCCCCCACCGGATGCGGCGCCAGCCACGGGCCGAAGATGGCCACCAGCAACCAGATCACACACATCGCGGCACCGACCAGGCCAAGCCAGGACTTTGCGTGGGCGTCTTTGCCCAGCCCCAGCGCAACGGCCGCCGTCGGGGACTTCACAATGAGATTGTTCATTGGTTTCTCAGCCTCGGGTTGGAAAGGATCGCGCACAGGTCGGCAATCAACACCAACGCCAGATACGCCGTACAAAACAACATGGTGCAGGCCTGCACCAGGGCCATGTCGCGGTTGGTCACGGCATCGACCATCAGGCTGGCGATGCCGGGGTAGTTGAAGATCGTTTCCACGATCACCACCCCGCCCAACAGATAGGACAGGCTCAGGGCGATGGCATTGGCGATGGGGCCAATGGCATTGGGCAAGGCATGGCGAAGGACGATCCGGATATTGCTGACGCCCTTGAGGCGGGCCATTTCCACGTAAGGGCTGTCGAGCTGATCGATCACCGCCGCCCGGGTCATGCGCGACATTTGCGCGACAATCACGCAGCACAGCGTCATCACCGGCAAGGCGTAGGTGCGCATGAATTGCCAGGGTGAGGTGATGTCACTGGCGTAGGACAGTGCCGACAACCAGCCCAGGTTCACGGCGAATATCAGCACCGCCAGGGTGGCGACCAGAAACTCCGGCACCGCCACCATGGTCAAGGTGAAGAAGCTCAGGAAACTGTCGATACGCCCGCCCCGTCCCATCGCCGAACCGATACCCAGGGTCAAGGCCACAGGCACCGACACCAACGCCGTGGCAGCCGCCAGCATCAAGGTGTTGGGGACCCGGCCGGCCATCAAGTCGACGACCGGCGTGGCATTGGACATCGACATCCCCAAATCACCGCTGAGCAGGCTCGTCAGCCAATGCAGGTAACGCAACACACCGGGCTGGTCCAATCCCATTTTCATCCGCAGGGCCGCCACCTGTTCCGGCGTGGCGAACTGGCCCAGCGCCTGTTGCGCCGCGTCCCCCGGCAGCACTGCCGTGATGGCGAACACCACCATGGAGACAATCAACAAGGTCACGACCGCCGCCCCCAGGCGGCGGCCGATCACCCAGAGTGTGTTGCTGTTCATCATCCGACCCTCACGCAATATGGCCCAAACCCGACGGTCATCAGGCATCCAGCCAGACTTGCTCGGCAAACATGTAGCCCATGAAACCGCCCAGGGGGTTGGCGCCGTAACCCTTTACGCGCTGATCGGCGCCATCGATGTTGCTGATGAATACCGGTACGCCGATGCCACAGTGCTCATGCACCAGCACCTGCATGTCGCCGTACATCTTGCCGCGCTTGACCTCGTCGGTTTCACCTCGGGCCTGCACCAACAGCTGGTCGAACTGTTCGTTTTTCCAAGCGGATTCATTCCACGGTGCGCTCGACTGGAAGAACTGCGAGAACAGCATGTCGGCATTGGGCCGCGGGTTGATGTTGCCAAAGCTCAATGGGTGCTTGGCCCAGTGGTTGGACCAGTAGCCATCGCTCGGCAGGCGGTTGACGTTGAGCTTGAGTCCCGCCTCCTTGGCGGACTGCTGCAGCAGCACCGCGACGTCCACCGAGCCGGTCGCCGCTGGCGAGCACATCAGCGGCATGCTGATGTCTTGCATGCCGGCCTTCTTGAGCAGGAACTTGGCCTGTTCCGGATCGTAGGCCCGTTGTGGCAACTCGGCATTGTAGAAGCGTGCACCAGGTGCGATCGGATGATCGTTGCCGACCCTGGCATAGCCCCGGAAGATCGCCGACTTGATCTGTTCCCGATCCAGCAGCAACTTCATGGCCTGGGTGAACTCCGGTTTTTGGCCCGGCATCTGGTCCTGACGGATGATCAGGTCAGTGTAGTTGCCCGACGGTGAATCGATGACCTGGTGCTTGGCGCTGGCCTTGATGCGGGTCGTCGAGCGTGGGTTGACCTCGTTGACGATGTGCACGTCCCCCGACAACAGGGCGTTGATCCGTGACGATTCGTCGGCAATGCCGATGAATTCGATCTCGTCCAGGTACGGCAAGCCGGGTTTCCAGTAGTTGGTATTGCGCACACCGATGGAGCGCACCCCGGGCTTGAACTCCTTGACCTTGAACGGACCGGTACCGATGCCCTGGCTGAAATCGCTGGTGCCCTCGGGAACGATCAACATGTGGGAGACGGCCAGGATCGACGGCAGCTCCGCGTTGGGACCGCTCAACTGTATCTGCACTTCGTGGGGGCCGACGGCTTTGACTTCGGCGAACTGCGACGCCAGCGACAGGACCTTGGAACCGGTGATCGGGTCCTTGTGCCGCAGCAGCGAAAACACCACGTCGGCAGCGGTCAGTGCCTTGCCATTGTGGAAGGTCACTTCCTTGCGCAGGCTGATCACCCAAAGCGTGGCGTCGGTGGTGTCGATACGCTCGGCCAGTTCCAGTTGCGGCACCATGTGGCTGTCGAAACGCGTCAGCCCGTTATAGAACATGTAATGGCGCACATAGTCGGTGGACGACGAACCTTTGGCCGGGTCCAGGGTGTCGGCGGTGGAACTGGTCGAGCCGGCGACGCGAATGCGCCCGCCAGGCTTGCCTTTGCCAGGGGCGGCGGGTTCCTCATCGGCGAACAGCTTGCCGGCGGCGCCGAACAGGCTGCCCGCTCCCGCCACGGCCACCCCGGCCAACCCCAGCATTTGCAATGCATTGCGGCGTGACATGCCGCGATTGAGCCCTTCGAAAATGCGCAGACTTTCCGTACCTGTTATCAGCTGGGTGTCGATACTGTTTTTTTCGTCAGTCATGTCAGTTCTACCTTTCGGAAATGGCTCGATTGCTCGCGATTAACGCAATGTGTTGAAACGTGAAGCGTCTCCCGCAACTCAGTGCAAATAGTCTTGAAGGCGGTAGTACGCACCGACCAGAGGCAAAAACCAGGGTTTGCCGAAATGACCGGGGATGGCCGGCCAATCGAGTTCGCGCCAAGGGTTGGCCTCGACCTTGCCCGCCATGACGTCGGCCATGACTTGCCCCATGTGCACCGACATCTGCACACCATGGCCGCTGTAGCCCATGGAGTGATAAACCCCTCCGTGCTGGCCGGCCCGGGGCAGCCGATCGGAGGTCATGTCCACCAATCCGCCCCAGCAATAATCGATCTTCACCCGGGCCAGCTGCGGGAACATCTGCACCATCGCCGCGTGCAAGACTTTGCCGCTCTTGGCATCGGACACGCTGTCAGACATGGCAAACCGTGCCCGCCCGCCAAACAGCAAGCGGTTGTCCGGGGTCAGGCGGAAGTAGTTACCGATCATGCGGCTGGTGACATAGGAACGGTGCGCCGGCAGCAAGCTGTCGATCAGCGCCTGGGGCAACACCTCGGTGGCGATCACGAAGCTGCCCACCGGCACGATCCGCCGCCGATACCAGCCCAACCCACCCTGCTGGGAGGTGCCGGTGGCCAGCAGGACCTGTGTGGCCTGTAGCGATCCCTTGGTGGTATTGACCCGATAGCCGCCGGCACTGGCTTTCCAGTCCGTGACGGAGACGCCCTGGAAAATCAAGGCGCCGTGACGGACGGCGGCCTCGGCCAACCCGACCCCGAAGCGCCCGACGTGCATCTGCACGCCGTTGCGCTGCAACAAGCCACCATGGAACTGGGCCGAGTTGACTTCAGCGCGGGTCTCTTGCGCAGACAGCAATTCGACCTCGGCATCGACCTCGCGCCGAATCAATTCGCAGGTGCGCGCCAAACCTTCGTAATGCATGGGCTTGGCCGCCAGCTTGAGCTTGCCATTGCGTGTGAAGTTGCAGGCAATCTGCTCCTGCTCCACCAGCGAGACGACGCTCTGCACGGCGCTTTCATAGGCCTGGTAATAGGCGCGGGCTTTATCGGCGCCGAGGCTGGCACTCAGGGCCGCGTAGTCCTGGGCCACGCCGGTATTGCACTGGCCGCCATTGCGCCCCGACGCCTCGCCAATGACCCGCCCGCCTTCCAGCACCACCACATTGGCCCCCTTCAAGGCCAGGGCCCGGGCCGCGGCCAGGCCAGTGAAACCACCACCGACGATGGCCACATCGACCTGCCCGGGCAACGCACCGAGCTGGGCACCGGTAAATGCCGGTGCGGTATCGAGCCAATAAGACTCACTGCCCATGTCTAACCCCTTATGCCTTGAAGAGTGCCCAAAGACTCAGAGACCGACCAGGCCGGCCAATCCGCCGATGTCCGGGATCTGGTGGTAGTTGTAGCCAGCGTTTCCAGGCAGTTCATGACCACGGGCCACGAACGCTTTGTGCTTGATCTTCATGTCGTGGGCCGACATCAGGTCATAACGGAAGCTCGAGGACACGTGCAGGACATCCTCCGGCCCGCAGCCGAGGTTATCGAGCATGAATTCGAAGGCCGCCAGGCGCGGCTTGTAGGCTTGGGCTTGTTGAGCCGTGAAGACTTTATGGAACGGTGCGCCGAGCTTGTCGACGTTGGACATGATCTGCTCGTCCATCGCGTTGGAGAAAATCACCAGAGGAATCTTATCGGCGATTTTCGACAGGCCGGCCGGTACGTCGGCATGGGGCCCCCAGGTCGGGACGGCATCGTAGTAGAGCTGACCTTCGCCTTTGTACTCGACACCCCAACGCTTGCAGACCCGGGCCAGGGCAGTCTTGAGAATTTCATCATAGGGCCGCCAGTCACCCATCACCTGGTCCAGGCGATAGGCCGAGAAATCCTTGACGAACTGGTCCATCTGCTCGGCAGGGACCCGATCGGCGAACAGTTCGCGCGTCATGGTCCCCATCTGAAAATTGGTCAACGTGCCGTAGCAGTCAAAGGTAATGAACTTGGGGCGAAGGAAGCTCATGAGTGCAGTCCTGAGTGATGGTTGAGGTCATGAGGGGCAAGCGGTTGCGCCGTTCCGAAAGCCCGGGTGCAACGCTGCATCACGGATTTATTACAGCATCATGAGACCGTGCATAAACGGTTAAAAGTATAGGCCCCTTGGCACAAACCACCGTTTTTCGGGGCCTGCTCAGCAGACTGTGCGGGATGCGCCATGCACGGGCATTTGCGCCGTTTTCAAGGCGTTTGCGGACATTTATGGTGCGTAAAAAACCACTGGAAACGCCACACACGGCAGAATCTACGCCTGCAAACGAAAACGGGCGCAGCCCCTTGGGATGCACCCGTTCAGTGTTTTGCCGGTGAGTTTCCGGCGCCTCAGAACTCCGCGACCTTGCCCCAGGCCGAAGATTGGAAACGGTCCGGGTGATAGGGACGCGGATCAACCAGTGGCGGCATGTCACAGACAATGTCGGCGATCAAATGGCCCGCACCCGGCCCGATGCCGAAGCCATGGCCACTGAACCCCGCCGCCAGCACCAGGCCAGGCAAGCTGGCTATCTCGCCGATGCCCGGGACCCCGTCCGGCGTGCTGTCCACATAACCTGCCCAGGCTGCGGTGACCGACGAGGTTTTCAGCAGCGGGATCAGGTCTACCGCGCGCTTGTAAGTCAACTCGACCGTCGAAGCGTCTGCCTTGGGATCGAGAATTCGCATGCGTTCCATCGGCGTCGGCTGGTCCAACCGCCAGCGCCCCAAGCCCTCGTGTCCCGATTGAAAGCCTTCCAGGCCGCCCGGGGCCAGCTTGCGCCAACGACGCTGGAACATCGGCAGGAACTGCGGGGCGAAACGCAGCAATTGCAAGGTAGGGTCAACACGCCCTCGGCCACTGATGGCCAGCGTGATCCCGCCATCGGAGCGACGGGTCATGGAGACTTCATCCGTGTGGAGCGCGTCCGGTATCTCTTGGGCACTCTTGGAAACCGACAGTATCGTCTGGCGAATGGACGCCTGGGGAAACCGGATGCCGTACTGACGGCAGAAAGAGGACGCCCATGCGCCACCGGCGAGCACCGCGAGCCTGGTGCGAATGGTGCCCTTCTCGGTGACGACGGCAGACAACCGGCCACCCTCGGTCTCGAGGCCACGGGCGGCGCAGCCCTGGTGCACCGTGCCGCCCAGTTTAATGATGGCCCGTGCGACCGCCGGGGCGGCACGGGATGGGTCTGCCGTACCGTCGGTAGGTGAAAAGACCCCGCCTTTCCAAGGCTTGCCGGTCACCCGCCCATGTTGAGCGGCCTGCTCCGCCGTCAGCATGTGGGTTTTCACATTGACGGTACGGGCGAACTCCCCCCATTTCGCCCAACCGGCCAGCTCTTTCTCGTTGTTGCTCAAGTAGAGCAAGCCACACCTTCTGAAACCTGTGTCCTCACCGGTCTCTGCCGCGAACTGCTCCCAAAGATCCAGGCTCTTGGTCGACAGCGGCAGTTCGCGAGCGTCTCGATTCTGCTGACGGCACCAACCCCAGTTTCGACTCGACTGCTCCGCACCCACGCGGCCTTTCTCCACCAGCGCGACCTTCATGCCGCGCTTGGCCAGGTAATAGGCCGTGAAGGTTCCGATAATGCCGCCGCCGATCACGACAACGTCAGCGTGCGTCGGAAGCTCAGAATTCGTCTCTACGGAAATTAACGGTGCTGGCATTTTAGGGATGTCCATGAAGGCCGGGGAATTTGAAGGTACGTCTTCTTCAGACGGTCGCGGGTGCATCGGCCATGCACTGAGGGCGGCGACCAGGGCAAGCCGCTACTTCGTTCTGGAAGCATCAGTGCCACGCTGAATCATGGTGTTATTACAACACCAAGAAACCGTGCATAAACGGTTAAAAGTATAGGTCGCCTGGTACAAACCACCGTTTTGCGGGATGTGTTCAGCAGACTTTGCGGAGCGCTTCGGATGGGAGGTTTTGATTATCTGTTTCACGGAACACATGCTGGCATTCATTTAGCTGGGCCATCGCTATCGCGAGCAAGCTCGCTCCCACATTGGATTTTCTGCAGACAAAAATAGGTGCTCAGTCCTCTGTGGGAGCGAGCTTGCTCGCGATGACGCCGGCCCATTCAACGTCCCATCGACGATGGAACCACCTTCGCGGGCAGTCTGCCGATCATGCTTTCAATGCCTCCTCCAGAAACGCCACCAAGGCCTGCACCCGCGGGCTACGCAGTTTTCGTGAAGGCACCAACAGGTTGATCGGCGCACTGTCGAATTGCCAATCCGCCAACACCCGAACCAGACGCTTGTCGGCAATGGCGTCACTGACATCCCATTGCGAACGCAGCACCAGCCCCAGGCCTTGCTCGGCCCAGCGTCGAGCCACGCTGCCATCGTTGCTCAGCATCGCGGGCTCGATGCGCAGGGTTCTGCGCCCCTGCCCCTTGCGCAGATGCCACAGCGTGACGTCTTCATCATTTTCACGGATGCAAATGCAACGGTGCTCGGCAAGTTGCTCAGGCGACGACGGCGTGCCGTGCCGCTCCAGATAGGCAGGGCTTGCGCATAACCATCGTTCATTTGACGTGAGGCGTTTGGCGACCCACAGGCTGTCATTGAGGTGACCGATGTGAATCACTGCATCGCTGTCGTGACGATCCGGCCATGGCGTTTCGCGTAAATCCAGGTGCAGGCACAACTGAGGGTGCAGCCTGGCGAAGCGCGTCAGCAGCGGTGCGATGCGTAGCCGCCCATAGCCGAACGGCGCCGCCAGCCTGAGGGTGCCAACCAACTGCTCGTCCCGTTGCTTGAAGGACTCCGGGAGCGCTTCCAACTGCTCCAGCAAACGTGCGCTTTCCCGGGAGAAACGCTCGCCATCGGCGGTGAGACTCAGGCGTCGGGCATCGCGATTGGCCAGCGTCAGGCCGAGCAGCGTCTCCAACTTGCGCAGACGCATGGACAGCGCGGGAGGTGAGACATTCAGGCTTCTGGCGGCGGCGCTCAACGATTCGGCGCGCGCCAGCGTCACGGCCAGACGCAGGTCCTCGATGGAGATCATTCAATTCTACTTAATGATTGATGACGCCTCATTGAACCATACCTTTACGACAGCTTTATAGAGTGGGCCCTGTACCCAGCCATTCGAGCCCTGCTTATGTCAGCCTCTCTTGCCACCCTCGATACCCCCGCCGCGATCGTGGATGTGCCGCGCATGCAGCATAATATCCAGCGCATGCAACAACGCATGGATGCCTTGGGTGTGCGTTTGCGCCCGCATATCAAAACCAGCAAATGCCTCCCCGTGATCCAGGCGCAGCTCGCCGCGGGAGCCAGCGGCGTCACGGTTTCGACCTTGAAGGAAGCCCAGTACTGTTTCGCTGAAGGCATTCGTGACGTTTTCTATGCCGTCGCCATCGCGCCAGGCAAACTGCCCCAGGCCTTGCTGCTGCGGCGCCAGGGCTGCCAGTTGAGCCTCCTCACGGACAGCCTTGCCGCGGCCCAGGCCATCGTCGCCTTCGGCCAGCAACACAACGAACGCTTCGACGTCTGGATCGAGATCGATTGCGACGGCCATCGATCCGGCCTGCACGTCGAAGATGATTCACTCGTTGCCGTCGCACGGATACTCAGCGAGGGTGGCATGCCGCTTCGCGGGGTGATGACCCATGCCGGGTCAAGCTATGAACTCGACACCCCTGAAGCGCTGCAAGCCCTGGCCGAACAGGAACGCGATCTGTGCGTCAACGCGGCCCAACGACTCCGCGAAGCCGGGTTCGCTTGCCCGGAGGTCAGCATCGGTTCGACGCCTACGGCCTTGTCGGCATTGAACCTGGAAGGCGTCACTGAAGTACGCGCCGGTGTCTATGTATTCTTCGATCTGGTGATGCACAACATCGGTGTCTGCCAGGCCGACGAGTTGGCGCTGAGCGTGCTGACCACTGTCATCGGTCATCAGAAAGACAAAGGCTGGATCATCACCGATGCCGGTTGGATGGCCATGAGCCGTGACCGTGGCACGCAGCGCCAACAGCGGGACTTTGGTTATGGCCAGGTTTGCAGCGAAGCCGGCGATTGGATCGAGGGCGCGTTGCTCACGGGCGCCAATCAGGAGCACGGTATTATCGCGCTTGAAACGGCCGAGGGTGGCGACATCACCGCGCGCTTTCCCATCGGTAGCCGCCTGCGCATCCTGCCCAACCATGCCTGCGCCACAGGCGCGCAATTCCCAGACTATCACGCGGTTGACGCCGAGGGTGGCGTGCACACCTGGAGTCGTTTGCATGGCTGGTAATCAAGCAGGCTCGATCCATTTGATCAGCACGACCAACGCCGCGGCGCCGGGTGGACATTACGCCCAGGCGGTCGTGCACCAGGGCGTTCTGTATGTGTCCGGGCAACTGCCCATACGCGCCGACGGCGTCCACAGTGTGGACCAACCGTTCGAGGTCCAGGTCGCCATCGCCCTCGATAACCTGGTGGCGATCCTCAGCGCAGCAGGCCGAAGCACACGCGATCTGCTGAAGGTCACGGTCTATGTCGCAGGTATCGAACACTGGCCCGCGTTCGATCGAATCTATGCCCGTTACCTGGGAGAGCATCGGCCAGCGCGAGCGGTAGTGCCCGTTCCGGCCTTGCATCATGGCTACCTGATCGAAATCGAAGCGATGGCCCTCGCCACGGGGTAATGCCAAGTTATCCCGGCAGATACGGCAGATTCTCCTTTGCGCACTCGAACAACGGCATCTTTCGTCTGGGCTGCTTTGTTAGCTTATTGAGCAGACTCGACAGACCGCTCTAAAGGAACAGCTTGGATGATGACTCAATCTTCGAATAGCTACAGCGTTGATCCGCAAACCGCCCAGCTGTTTTATATCAATGGCGGTTGGTCCGCGCCGGCAAGCCCGGCCAGTTTGCCGGTGGTCAACCCGGCGACCGAAGAGGTCGTTGCCCAGGTCGCCAGCGGGTCTGCCGAGGATGTCGATCGGGCGGTCGCGGCGGCGCGTGCCGCGTTTGCCGGTTGGTCGGCCACTTCCACGGCGGTGCGCGCACGGGTGCTGGGCAAGCTCCATGAGCTTATCCTTGAGCGCAAAGAAGATTTCGCCCAGGCGATCTCCCTGGAAATGGGCGCGGCCATTGGTTCTGCACGGGCGATGCAAGTGCCCCTGGCCGCCGAACACGTCCGGGTCGCCCGCGACCTGCTGTCCACTTATCGTTTCCAGACCGTCGAGAACGGGACCGCGATCCAACGCGAACCTATCGGCGTCTGCGGCCTCATCACCCCGTGGAACTGGCCGCTTTATCAAATCACCGCAAAAGTCGCCGCGGCGCTGGCGGCCGGCTGCACGGTGGTCCTCAAGCCCAGTGAACTGTCGCCGCTGAGCGCCCTTCTGTTTGCGCAAGTGGTCCATGACGCGGGCGTTCCAGCGGGTGTCTTCAACCTGGTGAACGGCAGCGGCCATGTCGTCGGCGCTGCGATGGCCGCCCATCCCGACATCGACATGATCTCGATTACCGGCTCAAACCGCGCGGGTGCGCTGGTGGCCCAGGCGGCCGCCCCGACGGCGAAACGGGTTGGGCAGGAACTGGGCGGCAAATCCCCGAACATTCTGCTGCCCGATGCCGACTTTGCCAAAGCCGTCCCACTGGGCGTGATGACGGCGTTGCGCAACGTCGGACAATCCTGCAGCGCCCCTACCCGGATGATCGTGCCCAAGGACCGGTTGGCGGAGGTCGAAGTACTGGCGATCGCCACCGCCAACGGGATCATCGTGGGTGATCCGCAATCACCGGAAACGGTACTGGGCCCCATCGCCAATGAAGCCCAGTTCAATCGCGTGCAAGCCATGATCGAGACCGGCCTGCAGGAGGGAGCAAAACTGCTCTGCGGCGGGCTCGGACGCGTGCCGGGGTTTGAAAAGGGCTTCTACACCCGCCCGACTGTGTTCTCCGAGGTGGATAACGCCATGCGGATCGCCCAGGAAGAAATCTTCGGGCCGGTGCTGTGCATCATTGCCTACGAAACCATCGACGAGGCAGTCGCTATCGCCAACGACACGATCTATGGGCTTGGCGCCCATGTTCAGTCACAGGATATCGAGCTGGCGCGTGCGGTGGCCGCTCGTATCCGTGCTGGGCAAGTGCTCCTGAATTACCCGGCTTGGAACCCCATGGCGCCATTCGGAGGCTACAAGCGTTCGGGCAATGGCCGAGAGTACGGCGTCTTCGGCCTTGAGGAATACCTGGAAACCAAGGCGATCGTTGGGTTTGGCGAACCGCCTGAAGGTTCTTCGCGTATCTAGGCACCCTTTTCTCGCAACGCCTCGGGCTTCGGTGCCAGCTGTCCACACGGCGATGGCAGATGTGCCCGAATGCCCTCGGGCACATCACTTCACACGCTCCCAGACGATGTGAACCTTCGCCCCATCGGGGCGGCGAAAATCCTCGACCATCTGGTCACCGTCGACCTTCAACTGCAGGTCGTCGCGGGTACGCACGGCGCCCACCCAGTTCGGGAACGTAGAGCCTAGGACAGTATTGCCCGTGAACTCACCGTTCTGGTCGACGGTGTATCGCCCGAAGAAACCGATGCTCCCCGCCATCGCGGCCCGGTTTTCCTCATCGGTGCCTTCGCCACGCGCATTGGATCGAAACACCGGCACGCGCGGATCAGTGAGTACTTCGACAAACGTCAGCTCTGGCGTGAAGACGAGCCAGCCATGGGGATTGGGGCCATAAGCCTCCGATCGGCTGCCCTGACTCTCAACGGTTGCGCTGACCATGCGCCATGTCCCGACCAAGGCATTTTCTTTGCCCGCAAACACGCTGGAGAATGCCAAGAAGGCAATCACCGCACCGACCGCCAGTACTTTGTTTTTCAAACTCATCCGTATCACCTTTCACGCGTCGCAACGATGCGACGGACAATAGATTAGTTGGGTTGGCACGGTCTTCATGCCCTGGCCGCGATGGCCGCCAAGCGCAGCTCCCGGGAAGCGGCGTTGTCTGCCCGCCGTCCCAATTGCCAGCCCAAGTAGCCCCACAACAACGCGCAACAGGCGCCAATCATCGCGGCCGGGCCGGCGCCCTGCCCTAGCAGGTCGAGCAGGCTCTTGGCCCAGCCGCTCATGGCGTCACCGGCGCGGTACACCACCGTGTCGATGAAGTTCTTGGCCTTGTATTTACTCTCGGCATCCAGGGGGGCGAACAGCATTTCCCGGCCCGGTCGGACGAACGCGTACTCGCCGATCCGTCGCACGATCATCAACGCTGCCAGCAGCGCGAACCCCGGCGCCAACGCCAGGCCGAGGAAGCCGATGCACATGAGCAGCGGCACGATGGCCAGCAAGGCACGCACCCCCAGCCTCGGCGCGATACGACCGGTGATGAACAGTTGGGACAGCAACGCACCGGCCTGCACGATGATGTCGATAGTGCCGAAGATGCGCACTTGCGCCGCGCGATCCGGATAGAGCTCGGCCACCAGGCGCGCCTGCTCGAAGTAGAGAAAGGTGCTGACCGTCGCCAACAGCACGACGAACCCGGCGATTCCCAACAGATAAGATGACCTGAGCACCGCCGTCAAACCACTGAACGGATTGCCCTGCAGTGGCTGCCGGGGGCTTTGCGTCGGCGCCGCACCGGGACGGCCAGCCCCACCCTTTTCGCGCCACCCCATCAACGCTCGTTTCAACACCAGCGTGGCCCCCAGCAGCAAGGCCGCCAGCAACATCAACCCCGAAGCGCCGAGAGGACCGATGAGCAGCGCGCTCAGGGCCGGCCCCAGCAGGCCACCAACGCTGGCTCCCGCGGCGATGAAGGCAAACAGACGCTTGGCCTGCTCGCTGTCGAATACATCCGCCATCAGGCTCCAGGCCACGGAGACGACGAACAGGTTATAGACCGAGATCCAGACGTAAAAGACCCGGGCCAGCCAGATACTGTCCGGCTGGAACTGGAACAGCTCGACGAACATCAGCAGGTTGAAGCCAAAGAAGCCGTACACCCAGTCGATCAGGCGCAGGCGCGGCACTCGGGCGCTGAGCCAGGCGAACAACGGTACGGCTGCCAGCATGACCAGGAAGGTCGCGGTAAACAGCCATTGCAGATTCTCCACCCCCGCTGCGATGCCCATCGACTCACGGATCGGACGCAGCATGAAGTAACCGGTGAAGAGGCAAAGAAACAGCAGGAACCCGCACAGCGCCGGACGCAACTCGCCATCGCGGGCGTTCAGGGCGAGACTCAGCCGATGCATATAGGAAGGCGTACTCATAGGGACTCCGGGGAGACGGCAACAAGGCAAAGGTCAAGCGCGGGACGGACGCCCGCGCCCAGGGTTACATCAGCGATAGGTCACGCCGGTCAGGCGCTCGGAGACCGACCAGAGTCGCTCGGCATCCGCCTCCGCGCTGGCGGCAGGCGGCGTCTTGGCGAACCCCAGCGGGCCGCGTCTTTCTCCGTCACCGGTCGGGCCGTAATATGCCCCGCCTACGGCTTGGGCAGCCGTGGCGGCATATAACGTGGGCAACGCCCCCTGTGCCGCTGAGTGGTACGCGTCGCGGTCCTTTGCCCAGCGCCGACCGAACTCGCTGTCGAGGCCTGGCCCTCGTTCGACCAACTCGGTCACGGCAACGCCGGGGTGCGCCGCGATGCTGCGAATGCCCCAGTTTTCGGCGTCACTGCGCCGCTGCAAGGCAAAGGCCCAGTGCAGCACGGCCAGTTTCGATTGTGCGTAGGCCGCGTAGGGGTCGTACTTCTGCTCGCTCTGAAGGTCATCGAGGTTCATCGCGCCACGCGCCGCGGCAATGCTTGACAGGCTCACCACACGGGCGTCCTCGCTTTGACGCAAGAGCGGCACCAGCAGGCCGGTCAGGGCGAAGTGCCCCAGGTAATTGGTAGCCAATTGAAGTTCAAAGCCATCGGCGGACGTACCTCGCTCGGGAGGCGCCATGACGGCGGCGTTGTTGATCAACACGTCGAGGCGCGGCAGCCGCTGATTGAGCCGCTGGGCCAGGCCGCGCACCGATGAAAGGTCGGCCAGGTCCACGGCCTCGAACTGCACCTTGGCATCGGGCACGGACTGGCGAATACGCGCAATGGCCTGCGCGCCGCGCTCCGGGTTGCGCGCGGCGATGATGACGTCGGCACCGGCGCAGGCCAAGGCCAGCGCATCCTCGTAGCCCATGCCACTGGTGCCACCGGTGATCAGGACAATCCGGCCTTTCTGGGACGGTATGTCGTCGGTCGACCAGTCTGGTTTCGGTGCGACGCGAGCGGACGCTTCGATACTCACCGCACTGAGCAGCGCGACGCCGGCGGCAAGGGTTTTCGCCAGTCTTCCAAGCCGGCTGATGTTGCTCATGCGGCCAATGGCGGGGGTTATTGTGCTATTCCACATGGTGATGGTCCCTGTCTGAAGAATGAACCGGCATCGCCGGACGGTCACTGTCTCGAGCACGCCTCGGCCAACTGCAGGAAGCTGAGGTGTTTCTTTGCCCCTTGGGTATTCAAGTAGGTCATCTTCGCTTGCACGACCTCGCACATCGGCGGTGTCGGTGCCTCGATACGGATGACCTTGGCGATGTCCAGCGGCATGCCATATTCGTAGGCCGGGACTTGCGTTTGTTCTTTGGCGAGCAGCGGCGAACCGCTCAGGGCGATGACGACCAGCAGGACGGCAATCGAAAGGTTTTGAGTGTTCATAGTGGACTCCACGACACTGTGTCCTCGGGGGACGGTCGTAGCACTCTAGGAGGGAGCGACTGACGTCAAGGTGACTGCTGGCTGACAGGAAGATGTCAAACGCGGGCGGACTTTACTCCCGAGGCGACGACTAAGACGTCGCCTGGTTCATCAAGGAAAATCCGAAGGTGTTGAGCCCATTCTCGCTGTGGGCGAACACGCGCCCACCGTGCATGGATGCCACCGCGCGCACGATGGAAAGGCCCAGGCCATGGTGCGCATCGCTTCGCGTCCGGGCGGCGTCGGCACGGTAGAAACGCTCGAACAAACGCTCCAGGTGCACGGTGTCGATGGGCTCGCCGGCATTGGAAACGCTCACCTCGACCTGCATGCCGTGGTTGACCAGGCTTACCGTGACAATGCTGGTCGGCACCGCGTACCGCGCCGCGTTCTGTAGCAGATTGGCCAGGGAACGGTGAAAAAGACGTCGGTCGATGCACACGCGCATGTCGCCCTGGATCACCACGCTCAGCTGTTTGTCGTGCAACACCGGCTCCAGATACTCCACCGTCTTCGCCGCCTCTTCATAAAGCGAGACATCGCTGAGCTCGGTTGCCCGTTGGCCGCTCTCCGCGCCGGCCAGGAACAGCATGTCGTTGACGATGGTGCCCATCCGCTCCAGCTCTTCGAGGTTCGACTGCAGCAAGTCCTGAAGCTCGCTCACCTCACGCCCGTGGGCCAATGCCACCTGGGTCTGTCCGATCAGGTTGGTCAAGGGCGTTCGCAGTTCATGGGCGACATTGGCATTGAACCCTTCGAGCTGGCACCAGGCCGCCTCCTGGCGAGCCAGGGCGCCGTTGAACGACACCGCCAGCTCCTGCAATTCGCCCGGCAGCGCCTCGGTGTCCAGTCGTTGTTTCGAATCCCCGGGCGGCAGGCTATTGGCTTGATGGCTCAAGCGCCTCACCGGCCCCAGGCCGAAACGCGCGATCCAGTAACCGAGCAGCGCAACCAGCCCGATGCCCAACGCCGAGGTCAGGATCAGTATTTTGGTAAAGTGGTCCAGGGTCTTGCTGAAGGGCGTTGTGTCCAGCCCTACGATAAAGCGCAGTTCCGGACGGTCGCCCATGGCCGCAATGGTCTTGAGCAACACCATCATGGGACGCTCGCGCTCAGGGAGATCGAGGGTAAAAAGCCCATCGGCGCGCGTCGACCAATCCTGGCCGTCCGGCATCGCCCCGCCATAACTGAAGGCCGGGTTATCAACCAGGATCCAATAGCGGACCCGTTCATCCGCGGGTGTCAGGTCATCGAGCTTCTGGCGCAAGCCGACCCAGAACGCTGGCGAATCGTATTTCGCCAGTACCGGGTCGAGCACGGAATGGCGCAGGATCAACTCGTTCTGCATTTGCTCATTGAGCGATTGTTTCAAGGAACAACGCAACAGCGTCGCGCTGATCGACATGATCAGCAGGACAGCGAGGGCGAACATCAGGGCGAGCCGCTTGGCGATCGATCGTTTCATCAAGGCGTACCGTTTTGTCTGCCATTTTCCTCTCGGCTTTCCAGTACATACCCCATGCCGCGAACGGTATGCAACAGCTTGCGCGGATACGGGGCATCCACCTTGGCGCGGACCCGCTTGATCGCGACCTCGACCACGTTGGCGTCGCTGTCGAAATTCATGTCCCAGACCTGCTCGGCAATCATCAGCTTGGAAAGGATCTCGCCCTGGTGCCGCGCCAACAGGCTCAACAGACAGAACTCCTTGGCCGTCAGGTCCAGCCGCAGCCCACCCCGGGTCACTTTGCGCGCTTGCAGATCGACCTCCAGGTCGTCGATGCGCAAATGCGTCAGGTCGGCCGTGTCACCCGCGTGACGACGGATCAAGGCCTGGACACGCGCGACGAGTTCGGCAAATGAAAAAGGTTTGCCCAGGTAATCATCGGCGCCCTCGCGCAGGCCGCGAATGCGATCATCCACCGTCCCCCTGGCCGACAACATGATGACCGGGGTTTTCTTTTGCAGGCGCAGGCCTTGCAGCACGTCGTAGCCGTCCTTGCCCGGCAGCATCACATCCAGGATCACCACGTCATAGTCCCATTCCAGGGCGTAATGCAGCCCATCGATGCCATTGGTCGCGACGTCGACAATATAGCCAAGCTCGGTCAAGCCACGATGGACGTAGGAGGAGGTTTTTTCTTCGTCCTCGACAATGAGCAAACGCATCAACTGGTTCCTCTGCGGCAACGGGGGCAACCCAATGAGTCTAGACAGCGAAAGTGTCTGGAGGCTGACCGCTTCCTGACATTCTTGTCAGAAACGGTTCAATGGCCAACCTCGACGTACGATAACCACGGCTCAGATGGATACCGTTTCCGCGGGAGAGAAATCGGCGAGCAATTCGATGAAGGACTGACGCAGCCAACGATTCGCCGGGTCATGGTGGAACCGCGTATGCCAGTAAAGATGAATGTCGTAGCCGCAAATGGCCCAAGGCAGCGGTACCAGGCGCACATCGGTGATTTCGGCGAAACGTCGGCCGACCGCCAGGGGGACGGTGGCGATCATGTCGGACTCGGCCACCAGAAACGGCACGCCCATGAACCGTGGCAGGCTGAAGCGCACTTGGCGCGTGACGCCATGGGTGGCCAGTTCACGGTCCAGCACGCTCATGCCTCGCTCTTCGGCCTGGACCGCGACGTGCACGGCCTGCTGGTACTGTTCGGCGCTTATGCTGTCGCCGATGGTGGGGTGATCGTTGCGCACGATGCACACGAATGAGTGACTGTACAGTGCCCTATTGCGGATCGAGGTGTTGAGCAGGCGCGGGAAATAGCCGATGGCCGCGTCCACCTCGCCGGCGTCCAGGCCCTCCTCCAATTGCTCCGACGACAATGCCTGGGTGCGAATTCTCAAATTCGGTGCGGCTTTGTCGAGCATGCGCATCAGCCGGGGCAGGAACACCATTTCGCCAATGTCCGACATGCACAGCACCAGTTGTCGGTCGGAGTGTTCAGGGATGAAGCCCGTGGACGGTAACACTTCGCTGCTGACCATCTCCAGGATCCGTTGCACCGGCTCGGCGATCTGCAGGGCCCTGGCGGTAGGCTGCATGCCGCGGGAAGTACGGATGAACAAAGGATCGTCGAACAGCGTGCGGAGCTTGGCCAAGGCGAAACTCATGGCAGGTTGGCTGAGCCCCATGAGATCACCGGCCAGGGTCACGCTTTGCTTTTTGCGCAGCGCATCGAAGACTTTCAGCAGGTTGAGATCGACGTCCTTGATATCCATATTTTGGATTTTATCTATAAGTGAAATAAGGTTTTCGGATTCTAGGTCGAAGCCTAGACTCGGTACAAGATCGTTAACTCGATTAACCGAATTGACAATCTCCATAACAATAACGGAGCACACCATGCCCAAGAAGCTGCGCAGCAATTTTCCCTATGGCTCTTATTTATGGGCTGTACGCGCCGCCCAGTGGCGTGCCTTGGGCATCGACGAAAGCGAGTTGGAGAAACCCAAGATCGCCATCGTGAACTCATCGTCCAACCTGGCGATCTGCTTCAGTCACCTGGATGGCATCGCGGACGTCCTCAAGCAGTCGATACGCGATGCCGGCGCCCTGCCCTTCGAAATTCGCACGGCCGCCCCCAGCGACTTCATCACCGGTGCCGGTGCCGGCGGCGCCTACATGCTCGCCGCCCGCGACCTCATCACCAACGACATCGAAGTCGCGGTCGAAGGGGCTCAGCTCGACGGCATGATCTGCCTGGCCTCTTGCGATAAAACAGTACCCGGCCAACTGATGGCTGCCGCCCGCCTGAATATCCCGACCCTGGTGGTGGTCTGCGGCTACCAGCCAAGCGGCGAGTACAACGGCAAGCATGTCGATATCGAAGACGTGTTCATCAGCTCCATGCACGTGGTGACCGGCACGCTGCCGGTCGAGGAACTGGCCGGCATGGCCCGCAATGCCATCAAGGGGCCCGGGGTTTGCTCGGGGATGGGCACCGCCAACTCGATGCACCTGGTGTGCGAAGCCCTGGGCATGTCCCTGCCCGGCAGCGCGCCGATTGCCGCCAACAGTCCGCAGATGTTCGATTTCGTGCGTCAGGCCGGCCAGCGCATTGTGGAAATGGTCGAGGAAGACCTCAAGCCTCGGGATATCCTGACCCCCAATGTCTTTGCCAACGCCGTCGCGACCATTCTCGCCGCGGGCGGCTCCGTCAATACCATCAAACATATGCAGGCGGTGGCCGCCGAAGGTGGCGTCGAGGTCGACGTCTATCAACTCTTCAGGGACCTGGGAAACAAGGTGCCGGTGCTGGTCGGTGTACGGCCGGTGGGAGAACACAGCATCGAGCAGATGGAGGCCGCGGGCGGTGGGCGTGGGCTGCTCAAGCGCCTGGAACCGCTGCTGCATGGCGACGCGCTGACGGTCACCGGGAAAACCCTGAAGCAGAATCTGCAAGGGGTGACCGTCAGCGATGACGCGGTGATACGCCCGCTGGACAACCCCTTCGCCACCCAGCCCGCCATCGTGATGCTCAGTGGCAACATCGCGCCCCAGGCGGGCATCGTCAAATACGGCATCGACCCGAACAAGATGCGCCGCTTCGAAGGCCCTGCGATCTGTTTCGAGCGCTCCGCCGATGCCATCCAAGCCTTGCAGGATGGCCGCATACAACCTGGCCACGTGGTGGTCATGCGCGGTGCCGGTGTGCGCGGGGGCCCGGCAATGGGCGGCGGCGCCTCGAAAGTGGTGTTCGCCATCGACGGTGCCGGGCTCGGCGACCACGTGGCCATGCTGACGGACGGCCATCTTTCAGGGTTGGTGTGCAAGGGGCTGGTAGTGGCCGAAGTCGCGCCTGAAGCGGCCGTCGGTGGCCCGTTGGCGTTGGTCGAGGACGGCGACATCATCACCATCGACCTGGACCACAACAGCCTCGACGCCCATGTCAGCGAAACCGACATGCAGGCGCGGCGCGCCCGTTGGCAGCCTCTGGCGCCGCAGTTCGGTGGCGGCTGGCTGGATATCTACCGCCATAACGTGTCCTCCATGGAGCGCGGTGCGGTACTGATCAAGCCGCGCGACATCACCCACGCCGGAGAACAACCGCAATGAGGTTGCGCGACGACGAGAAAGCCATGCTTGCCGGCGATCAAGGCCCGGCCGTGCAGAAAGCCATGGATCTGCTGGTGCGTTATGGCGAGGCCCTGGATGCGCAATGCCTGGTGGACACGCGGAATGTGGCCGGAACCATCGGCGCCACCACCCCTTTCCTGCGTCAGTACGCCGAACGTGAGGGCGGCATGGACGCGGTGTTCAGTGAGTTCAACCTCGACAGCGCCGAGGTGGTCCAGATCCCCAAGGTCAAGGTCTTCAGCAGTCACCTGCAACAAGGCATCGACCCTCGGCACGCCAAGCGCCAGGGCATTGGCGAGGACGTGGTGCGCATTTATGAAACCGGCCAGGCCTACAGCAGCGGCCTGGGCGTCCAACCGTTGAACACCTGTACGCCTTATCAAGTCGGCAACGTACCGGTGAAAGGCGAGCACTGCGCCTGGATGGAATCTTCCGCCGTGATCTACATCAACTCGGTGCTCGGCGCCCGAACCAATGCCGAGGGCCGGGAAAGCACCGGCGCGGCGATGCTGACCGGCAAGATTCCCTATTGGGGCCTGCACCTGGACGAGAACCGTCGCGGCACCCACCTGATCCAGTTGGACATGGACGTGAGCACCACGGCCGATTGGGGACTGCTCGGCTACTGGGTCGGTGAACAGGTGCAGGATTGCATCCCGGTCATCGAAGGTGTGAGCCACCAGCCCAATCTGGCTCGCCTCAAGCACTTCGGCGCGGCGGCAGCTTCCAGCGGTGGCGTGGAGATGTATCACTTGGTCGGGGTCACGCCGGAAGCACGCACCCGCGAGCAAGCGTTCGGCGCCTCCCGGCCTTCAGCCATCTTGCGCTTCGGTGAAGCCGAACGGCGCTGGGCCTACGAGCAAGTCAACGTCACGGCGCACGATGCACAAGTCGACTTCGTCATGCTGGGCTGTCCGCATTACAGCCTCGAACAAATCTGGGAAGTCTGCCAACTGCTGGAAGGCCAGCGCCTGAGTGCGAACACCGAGCTCTGGATATTTACCGCCGCGTCGATCAAGCAACTGGCTGACGTGGCCGGTTACACCCGCATCATCGAGCAGGCCGGCGGGCATGTGATGACCGATACCTGCTCGGCAATCGGCAAGGTGCTGCCCAAGGGCACGCGCGTGGCGGCCGTGGACTCGGCCAAACAGGCCCATTACCTGCCGGCGATCATGGGCATCCAGGCGTGGTTCGGCACCACCGCCGAATGCATCCAGGCGGCCATCGACGGCCGTTGGAAAGGAGTATTGAGATGAGCGCAACCTTTACCCTCCGAGGCCGCAAGGTCGTTGGCGGCTGCTTCGAAGGCGAAGCCCTGGTGACCCATGACCGCATTTCTGGCTGGGGCGGCATCGACCCACGCAGCGGCACCGTCATTGAGACCCGCCACGAACTCAAGGGCATCAGTTTCGCCGGCAAAGTCTTGGTGTTTCCGGGGGCCAAGGGCTCATCCGGCTGGTCCTCGCAGTTCCACATCGCGCGCCTCGCCGGCGTGGCCCCTGGCGCCATGCTGTTCAACGAAATGACCGCGAAAATGGGCCTGGGCGCGGTGGTCGTGCACGCACCCGCCATGACTGGCTTTACCGAGGACCCGCTGGAGCGGATCCGTACCGGGGACTGGGTGCGCGTCGATGCCGATGCCGGGATCGTCGAAGTGACCCCACGCTCATCGCGCAATGACCCGCCCCTACCGCAACAGCCCAACGGTCCGCAGCGAACGCCGGCGCCGTCGTAACCCGAAGAAACCTGCTGAAAACAACCGCTCCCCGTGGCCTCCGGCCAACGGGTTCGGGTTCGGCTGCCTTTTTTACCCCACAAAGGAAGTTTTATGGCTCATGTCATTCGCACGGTACGCCGTACCAGCGCCCCCACCCCGCAACGCCTGCAGGCTGATGTTTGCATCGCCGGCGCGGGTATTTCCGGTATTTCCGCCGCCCTGGAGGCCGCCGCGCTCGGCAAGCGCGTCGTGCTGTTCGATGCCCTGCCCATGCTCGGTGGCCAGGCGGTCGGCTCGATCATCGGGACTTTTTGCGGCTTGTTCTCCAATGGTCCGAACCGCCAGTTGCTGACCCATGGCATCGCTGACGGCATCCTTCGCGACCTGGGCGCCTCGGGCGATTTGCACCAGGCCATCGGTCCCTTGACCACCGTGGTTTACTACGACGAAGTGGCCCTCGGTCGCTGGATTGGTCAAAAGGTGCTCGACGCTGGCATCACCGTGGTGCTCGGTGCGGTGTTGCGTGAGGTGGTGCGCGAAGGCTCGCGGGTCCAGGAAGTGGAGTTGGCCACCCGTTATGGCGACGTGCGCGTGGCGGCCAACGGCTTTATCGATGCCAGCGGCGATGCGGCACTGGTCTGGAACGCCGGGCTCGCCTGTCGCGAGCCGGACACGCCCATCTACGGCACCCAGATGTTCGTTCTCGAGCATATCGATGAAGCCCACCTGCCGACGCGCGCGCAATTCACCGAACGGGTCAAGGAAAAAGCCAGGCACTACGGCATCGAGCGCGACGACGGCCTGTTCTTCCAGTTCCCCGGACGCGGCACGGCAGCGTTCAACATGACGCACATCGAAACGCCCCTGGATCCGGTCGCCGCGTCTCACGTCGCCCTCGCCGGGCGCCAACAGGTGGATCAGGTGATCCGTTTCCTCAAAGCGGAGTATCCCCAGGCCTACGGCAGGGCCAAGGTACGGGCGTATGCACTGCCCGGCATTCGCCAGACCCGCTGGATTGTCGGCCAACATCACCTGACCACCGATGAAGTGCGAGCCGCTACGATGTTTCCGGATGCGGTGGCACGCACCTCCTGGCCGGTGGAGTTGCACGGTGAAAGCACCGGTTACCAGTGGGAGCCCTTTGGCGACGATCATGTCCACAGTGTGCCGTTACGCAGCATGCTTCCCGAAGACAGCGACAACCTGGTGGTCGCGGGTCGCTGCATTGACGCCGACGCGGCCGCGCTGTCGAGTGTGCGCGTGATGGGGCCGTGTATCGCCATGGGGGCCGCGGCCGCCCATGCACTGGATTTGGCTGGCCCGGACGGGCGCCTGAGTGATATACCCGCGCAGGTGTTGCGCGAACGGCTGGCGTTCAATCTGGAATAGGTTTTCAAGCAGTTCGATGCGCCCGCCATGTGAACGGGGGGCGCCACTCCGACAACAATAAAAAATGCAGTGGAGAACGCACATGTCACAGTCCCGTACCCTGGATGTCGCGGCGCTTATAGAGGCGCGCAAACTGTCACGTTTCAACTACGTGGTGATTCTGGTTTCGGTCTTGATCACCTTCCTCGACGGCTTCGACTTGTTGGTGCTCTCCCACACCGCCTCCTACATCGCCGATGAGGTCGGCCTGGACAAGATCCAACTGGGCGAAATCTTCTCCATCGGCCTGTTGGGCATGATGCTGGGTGGGTTCTTCTTCGGTTACCTGGGGGACCGCATCGGACGGCGCCCCACCATTCTATTTTCCACCTGCTCGTTCGGCCTGTTGACGTTGCTGTTTGTCATGGCCGACAGCTACGCGTCGCTGATGGTCCTGCGTTTCTTCAACGGCTTCGCCCTGGGCGCCATGTTGCCGTTGTGCTGGGCCTTGAACATCGAGTTCGTTCCCAAGCGTTATCGCTCCACGGTGGTCACCATCATCATGGTCGGGTTCAGCCTCGGCAGTGCGATGGCCGGCCCGCTGACGGTGTGGCTGGCGCCGCATATCGGTTGGCAGGGCGTGTTCGTGTTCGGCGGCGTGGTCACGTTGTGCGCCTGGGTGCTGTTGTTGTTCACCCTGCCCGAATCGGTGCGTTTCCTGGCCAGCAAGCGTCAGGCACCGGAGAAAATCGCGGCGATTCTCAAGCGCATGGACCCGAACCTGGACGTGCGTCCCACTGACCAATTCGTCCTGCTGGACGAGCCGGACATCGGTCGCCAGGCATTTCGGGTCAGCCAGTTGTTCATCGGCCGCTTGAAGTGGATCACGCCCATGATCTGGCTGGGCTACTCCGCCAGCTCCATGGCCATGTATTTCCTCGCCTCCTGGAGCCCGCTGGTCTATCAATACGCCGGCTTCGATCGCGCGACAGCGTCGTGGGTCAGCTCGATCGCATCCTTCAGCGGTGCGATGGCGGGCCTGGCGATGATGCGCTTCGTCGATACCCGTGGACCGTACATGGTGATGATCTACCCGTTGCTGGCCTTGCCTTTCCTGCTGGTACTGGGCATCACCGGCATGCAAGGCACCGCGTTCCTGATGTTGAGCCTGGTCGGCGGCGTGTTCGTCAAAGGCTCCCATTATGGAATCCTCAGCATCGCCGGGGTGTTCTATCCCAGTGCCATTCGCGCCAATGGCGCCGGCTGGGCCACCTCCATCGCCAAGATCGGTTCGATCCTCGGCCCATTGCTGGGCGCCTATGTGCTCAATAGTGGCCTGCCGGTGGTCAAGAGTTTCCTGGTCCTGGCGATCTGCCCCGCCGTGCTGGCGGCCTGTGCCTTCGTCATCGGCCACCTGACACGCCGCCATCGCGGGGCAGACCCACTGCCCGCCCCATCACAAACCTGAGCACCTTTCTGCCGGCTTACCGCGCCTGACCCAGGCAGCCCGTACCGCGTCGCTATCGACGCGGTCAGGCAAAACTCGTCCTGAAAATCCTACTGATCCT
Source organism: Pseudomonas sp. NFIX10 (assembly GCF_900111955.1). Classification (NCBI taxonomy): domain Bacteria; kingdom Pseudomonadati; phylum Pseudomonadota; class Gammaproteobacteria; order Pseudomonadales; family Pseudomonadaceae; genus Pseudomonas; species Pseudomonas sp. NFIX10. Next base: position 31,269 of record NZ_FOKH01000004.1, read on the forward strand.
GAGACCAATAAAAATGAACAGGAACCTTCTTCTCGCCGCCGCCCTGACGCTCTGTGGTTCAGTCACCTGCGCCCATGCGGACTTCATCAAAGACAGCAGCGCGACGCTGACGACGCGCAACTTTTACTTGAATCGCGATTTCCGCCAGAGCGATGCGCCTCAGGCCAAGGCCGAGGAATGGACCCAAGGCTTCATTGCCGAGCTTCAGTCGGGCTACACCGAAGGCACCGTTGGCTTCGGACTCGATGCCCTGGGTGAACTGGGGATCAAACTCGATTCCGGTGCGGGCCGCCGTGGCGGTGGGCTGTTGCCTTATGGCCCCGACAGCAATCAACCGGTGGACGACTACAGCGAACTGGGGCTGACCGCAAAAATGCGCCTGTCCAAGACCCAGCTCAAGGTCGGAACGTTGATGCCGATTCATCCGCTGGCGTATTACAGCGATACCCGACTGCTGCCATCTACCTTCACCGGTGCCTACCTGACGTCCGGCGAACTCGACAACCTGACCGTCACCGCGGCAAGACTGACCAAGGCCAATGGCCGTGACTCATCCAGCAACGACGACATCGGTTATGCCGGCCAAAGCAGTGATCACCTGGACCTGCTCGGCGGCGATTACACCGTCGGCAAGCAACTGACCCTGCGCTACCACTACGGTGAGCTGCAAGACATCTACCGCCAGCAGTTCGCCGGCCTGATCCATGTACTGCCCCTGGGTGAAGGCGTGAGCCTGCGCTCCGACCTGCGCTACGTCGACAGCGACGATATCGGTGTTGGCAAAGCCGGGAAAATCGATAACCGCAACTTCAATGGCATGTTCACCCTGACCGTCGGGGCCCAGCGCTTCTCCGCGGCGTTCCAGCGGCTGTCGGGCGAGAGTGTGTTTCCGGTCATCGATACCGGCACGCCCTACGTGGCGAACCTGGTCACCTACAACTCGTTCATCAAAGCCAACGAGAAGTCCTGGCAGTTGCGCTACGAGTATGACTTCGCCGCGCTCGGCGTACCCGGCCTGACGTTCATGACCCGTTACGTGAAAGGCAGCGATATCCACACGCGCACCGTCAGCGACGGCAGTGAGTGGGAGCGCGACACCGACCTGGCTTACGTGTTCCAAAGCGGTGCCCTGGAAGGCCTGAACGTGCGTTGGCGCAACCTCACCTTCCGCTCCGGAAACGGCCTGACCCAGCAACTCGATGAGAACCGCCTGATCGTGGCCTACACCTGGAAACTGTGGTGAGCCCCGCCCACCGGAACACTCGCTCGCATACGTCTTACCGGGAGAACACCCATGACGTCGTCACGCGCCATTGATGTCGCCGCCCTGATCGAGGGGCGCAAACTGTCGGGCTTCAACTATCTGATCATCTGCGTGTCGGTGTTGATCACCTTCCTCGATGGTTTCGACTTGTTGATGCTGTCCCATACCGCCGCCTATATGGCCGAGGACATCGGCCTGGACAAACTGCAACTGGGCAACATTTTTTCCATCGGGTTGTTCGGCATGATGCTGGGCGGGTTCTTTTTCGGTTATCTCGGCGACCGGATCGGGCGCCGTCCGACCATCATTCTGTCCACCAGTGCCTTTGGTGTGCTGACGCTGCTGTTCACCTTCGCCGACAGCTACACCTCGCTGCTGGTGCTGCGTTTTCTCAACGGTTTCGCCCTGGGCGCCATGCTGCCGCTGTGCTGGGCACTGAATATCGAATTCGTGCCCAAGCGCTACCGTGCCAGCGTGATCACCCTCATCATGGTCGGCTTCAGCCTGGGGGGCGCGGCAGCTGGTCCACTGACCGTATGGCTCGCACCTCAGTACGGCTGGGCCAGTGTGTTCGTGCTGGGCGGCATCGCCACGCTGCTCTCCAGCGTCCTGTTGTTTTTCACCCTGCCGGAGTCGGTGCGGTTCCTGGTGAGCAAGCAGAAGCAACCGCAAACCGTGCTGCGAATCCTCAAGCGCCTGGATCCCGCCATCGATGTGCGCGCCGGGGATCGCTATTTCCTGGCCGATGAAATCGACATCGGCCGCCAGCCATTTCGGGTCGGCCAGTTGTTCATCGGCAAACTGAAATGGATCACGCCCATGATCTGGATCGGCTTTGGCGCAAGCTCCATGGCCATGTATTTCCTCGCGTCATGGAGCCCGCTGGTGTATCAGTATGCGGGCTTCGACCGGGCTACCGCGTCCTGGGTAAGCTCCTTCGCGTCCTTCAGCGGTGCCATGGCCGGGCTTGTGCTGATGCGCGTCGTCGACACCCGAGGGCCCTATGCGGTGATGATCTATCCCCTGCTTTCATTACCCTTCCTGCTGGCGCTGGGCATTGGCGACCTGCAAGGTAACGCCTTCATTGCGCTGAGCATGGTCGGCGCCATTTTCGTCAAGGGCAGTCACTACGGCATCACCAGCATCGCCGGGATTTTCTACCCCAGTGCCATTCGCGGCAACGGCGCCGGCTGGGCCGCCTCCATGGGCAAGTTCGGCTCGGTATGCGGGCCGCTGCTCGGTGCCCATGTGCTCAACAGCGGCATGCCTGTCGTGAAGAGCTTCGCGGTATTGGCCCTGTGTCCCGCGGTGCTGGGTGTGTGCGCCTACACCGTGGCGCGCATCGATAGACGTTCAGCCATGGAAACCGAGCTATTGAACCCGGCGAAACCCTAGAAGAACAGCAGTGGGTACGCAGCTTCACGCCCCTATGGCCAGGGTGTCTGAGTCAGCATTCATTTTCATGGTTATTCGATTAAGGAATCAGATATATAGCTAATGAAACTAAGCAAACGACCTTTCAGTCACCTATCTTGACCTCAGCATCTGCCAATCTGGCCGCATGCTAAAGACCGCAAGACTGATAAGGAGATCACCTCTGTGGTGGATGTGCAGCAGACGTTGAGCTTGATTTCCCTTCACGTTCCTTTTGGCGGCGCCTTTGCCTACGGCGCCACCTTTCTTACGACGGCCAACTGACGCCCGAACCCGAGCCAAGGAAGCCGCTCATGGCAATCACCCAAAACAACCGTTTGGTACAGGTCGACAGCCCTCTGGGCGGCGATGTCCTGTTGCTGCAAAGCATGGAAGGCAGCGAAGAGTTGGGGCGGTTGTTCCACTACGAATTGGACCTGACCTCCGAAGACCGGGCGATCACGTTCGACCAGTTGCTGGGCAAGCCGATGGGCCTGACCCTGGAGCTGTACGACGGCGCGAAACGCTATTTCCACGGCATCGTTTGCAGTTGCCGGCAGTTGACCGGGCACGGCCAGTTCGCCGGTTACCGCGTCAGCCTGCGGCCCTGGTTCTGGTTGCTCACGCGCACCTCCGATTGCCGGATTTTCCAGAACAAGACGGTGCCGGACATCATCAAGCAGGTGTTCCGCGACCTCGGCTTCTCCGATTTCGAAGACAGCCTGAGCGGCAGCTACCGCGAGTGGGAATATTGCGTGCAGTACCGTGAAACCAGCTTCGACTTCGTCAGTCGACTGATGGAGCAGGAAGGCATCTATTACTACTTTCGCCATGAAAAAAACCGTCATGTGCTGGTGCTGGCCGATGCCTATGGTGCCCACTCCACGGCGGCGGACTATGCCTCGGTGCCCTTCTACCCGCCCGATCGGCAAATGCGTGAGCGCGATCATTTCTACGACTGGCAACTGGCACGGGAAGTCCAACCCGGCTCGCTGGCGCTGAACGACTACGACTTCCTGCGCCCGCGCGCCAGCCTCGAGGTGCGCTCCAGCGTCGCGCGCAACCACACCAACGCCGACTACCCGCTCTACGACTACCCCGGTGAATACGTCCAGAGCAACGATGGCGATCACTATGCGCGTACTCGCATCGAAGCCATTCACAGTCAGTTCGAGCGTGTGCAATTGCGCGGACGCGCCCGCGGAATCGGTTGCGGTCATGTGTTCACGCTGACGGGATACGATCGCGCGGACCAGAACCGCGAGTATCTGGTGGTGGCCGCCCGTTATCAGATTCGTCAGGATGCCTATGAAAGCGGGCAGTCGGACGTCGCCGAACAGTTCGTCAGCGAGCTGGACTGCATGGATGCCAGCCAGGCCTTCCGCCCTCTGCCCCTCACGCCGATGCCCATCGTCCGCGGCCCCCAGACCGCCGTGGTGGTGGGCCCCAGTGGCGAGGAGATCTGGACCGACCAATATGGCCGGGTCAAGGTGCATTTCCATTGGGATCGCCATGACCAGTCCAATGAAAACAGCTCCTGCTGGATTCGCGTCTCCCAGGCCTGGGCCGGCAAGAACTGGGGATCCGTGCAACTCCCGCGGATCGGTCAGGAAGTGATCGTCAGTTTCCTCGAGGGCGATCCGGATCGGCCGATCATCACCGGCCGCGTCTACAACGCCGAACAGACCGTGCCCTACGGGTTGCCTGCCAATGCCACCCAGAGCGGGGTGAAAAGCCGTTCAAGCAAGGGTGGCTCACCGGCCAACTTCAATGAAATCCGCATGGAGGACAAGAAAGGCGCCGAGCAGCTGTTTATCCACGCCGAGAAAAACCAGGACATCGAGGTCGAGAACGACGAGACCCACTGGGTTGGCCATGACCGCCGCAAGACCATCGACAACGACGAGACCGTGCACGTCAAACACGACCGTACCGAAACCGTCGATAACAACGAAACCATCACCATTGGTGTGGATCGCAAGGAAAAGGTCGGCAATAACGAAACCATTTCCATTGGTGTGAACCGCACCGAGGATGTCGGCAGCAACGAGAAAATCACCATTGGCGCCAATCGCACCGAGCGCGTGGGCAATAACGAGACCATCACCATCGGTGCCGACCGCACGGAAAAAGTCGGTGCGAACGAAAAAATCTCCATCGCCAGCAACCGGACCGAGGACGTGGGTGGCAACGAGACCATCGGCATCAGCGGCAACCGTAACGAAACGGTCCAGGGCAATGAAGGCATCGAGATCAACGGCAACCAGAGTACCCAGATCGGCCAGAACGAATCCCGCGACGTCGCCCAGAACCGCAGCACGGGCATCAAGCAGAACGACAGCCTGGACGTGGGCAAGCACTTCTCCCTCAACGCTGGCGACTCCATCAGCCTGACCACGGGCGCGGCCAGCATCACCATGAAGAAGGACGGCACCATTGTGATCAGCGGCAAGAACATCACCATCGACGGCTCCGGCGCCATCAACATCAAGGCGAACAAGAACGTGGTCGTCAAAGGCCAGAAAATCCTGCAGAACTAGCCACGGAGTGGGCGCCATGACCGTTGAATATCATTTCCCCGTTTCCCCCACCGCCACGCCCGCGCGCGTGGATGGCGTCGTGATCGGGGTGCTGCTGGATGTGCCCGGGGCGGACGCCCCGGTGGTGGCCTTCCCGGGCTGCCCCGGCGAAACGGGCCTCGCCGCGCGCACCACCACCCCGCTCTCCCGTGACGACATCGGCGCTCAGGTCGCGCTGATGTTCGAGGCCGGCGACCTGACCCGGCCGCTGGTGATCGGTCGCATCCAGCGCCTGCCGCAAACCGCAACGCCAACCGCCGCCCACCTGGACGGCGAGCGCCTGGAGTTCACGGCAGAGCGGGAAATCGTCCTGCGCTGCGGCAAGGCGAGCATTACCCTCACCCGTGAGGGCAAGGTGCTGATCCGTGGGACCTATCTTTCGAACCGGTCATCCGGCGTGAACCGCATCAAGGGCGGTTCGGTGCAGATCAATTAGAAGGTAGGCGATCCATGGAACTGCTCAACGCCAGCAAATTGGTGGTTGCCTACACCCTGGGCATGGCAAGCGACGGCCGCGAGTCCCTGGTTGTGGTGGCCAAGGGCACTTTCGATCTTCCGTTGGACGGCCGCGCCGCGACCCTCGCTGACATCCAGCAACCGCTGTTGATGGCCGACACTTTTCTTGGCGAACCGGGCCTCAGCGCCCCTCGGCAGGAAATGAACTTCGCCCCGGTCAAGCCATTTTGCGATGTACTGGTGTGTGGCAAAGCCTACGCACCAGGCGGCCGGCCCGTGACGCAGTTGACCGCAGGCATTCGGGTGGGTCAGATGACCAAAGCCTTTTCCGTCCTTGGTCCCCGGCAATGGCAACCAGGACTATTGGGCGCTTCTCCTGGCTTACCCCAGCCCTTCTCCGAGCAGGACATCTCGTATGCCCAAGCCTTTGGAGGCAGCCATCCGATGGCGAACGAGCCCGACATGCGTCACTGCTACCCAGCCAATCCGGCTGGTTGCGGCTGGTATCCGCACCGTCTGAGTAGTGCTGACATCCTGGGCATGCCAATGCCGAACACCGAGGAATTGGGCAAGCCAATCGACAGCCCCTCTGGCGACTTTCGCCCCATGGCCCTCGGCCCCCTTGGCCGTAGCTGGCCGCAACGCGCCCGCTTCGCCGGTACTTACGACGATGCCTGGTTGGCCGACTGCTTTCCGTTTCTGCCAGGGGATTTCGACAATCGCTACTTCCAGGCGGCCCCTGACGACCAGCAGGTTCCTCACCTGCGTGGCGGCGAGAACGTACAACTGCTCAACCTCACGCCCCAGGAGCGCGCAGGCTTTCGCATCCCCGAAATGGATGTACCGGTGACTTTCTTCCTGAAAAAAGGCGGTCATGAAACGGTGTCGGCGGTGATCGACACCTTGCTGATCGACACCGACGCTCGCCAGGTGCAGTTGACGTGGCGTATCGCTCGTCCGCTACGGCGTAACATTTTCGAGATTGCCCAGGTGCTGGTCGGCACGATGTCCACTGCGTGGTGGCGTGCCCGTGAGCTGGGCAAGGATTACTACCCGTCACTTGGCGCCTTGGTGAAAGCCAAGCGCTTCCCCGAGGAGACGGGCTGATGACCGCGCTTTGCATCATTGGATCGGGAATGATCAGCGCCGTCGGCCTGAGCGCGCCGGCGAGCTGCGCGGCGATCCGCTGTGCCATCGACAATTTCCAGGAAACCCGCTTTATCGATGGCGCCGGTGAATGGCTGATTGCCGCGAGCGTGCCTTTGGAGCAACCCTGGCGCGGCCGCACCAAGCTGATCAAGATGGCGGCCCGCGCCATTGCCGAGGCACTGCAGAGTGCTCCGGGGCTCGACCCGGAAAAGACCCCGCTGTTGCTGGGGCTTGCGGAAGCTGAACGTCCCGGTCGCCTCGCCGGTCTCGATCAGGGACTGCTGCAGGCCATCGAAGCCGAACTGGGCATCCGTTTCCATCCTGGTTCCTACGTCATCGCGCGGGGCCGGGTCAGTGCCGCCGTGGCCCTGCTCAACGCGCGTGCGTTGATACATCAGGATGGCCATCGTCACGTGATCGTTGCCGGGGTCGACTCCCTCCTTAATGGAGCGACCCTGACCGCTTTCGAACAACGCGAACGCCTGCTTACCAGCGAGAATTCCAATGGCTTTATCCCCGGCGAAGGTGCCGCAGCGGTGGTGCTGGCCGCTCCCGTTGCCAATGAACAGCCGCAATTGATCTGCATCGGTCTGGGTTTCGGTGTGGAGCAGGCCACGGTGGAATCCGAAGACCTGCCTCTGCGCGCCGAAGGCTTGACCCAGGCCATACGGGCCGCCCTGGGCGAAGCTGGCTGCGGGTTGGAGCAGATGGATTATCGGCTGACGGATATTTCCGGCGAACAGTACTACTTCAAGGAGGCCTCCCTGGCCCTGAGCCGCAGCCTGCGGGTACGCAAGGAGTTTTTTCATCTGTGGCACCCTGCCGACTGCATCGGCGAAGTCGGTGCCGCCATCGGCCCGGTGATGCTCGCCGTGGCCCTGGCGGCCAGTCGCAAGGGTTACGGCGAAGGACCGAACATCTTCTGCCACCTGGGCAACGACGCCGGCCAACGCGCCGCCGCGCTGCTCAGTTACCAGATTGTGAGGGCCGCCTGATGGCCAACGAAGTCTTCGCCAATAATATGGAAGTGTCCTGCAAGGCGGCTTACGGCAAGTCGATCGCCTGCTTCCCGGATGTCTGTTTCACCCCACCCCAGGCCCCGCCCACCCCGCTCGGTGTGCCCATTCCCTACCCCAATACCGGCATGGCCAAGGACACCACCAAGGGCAGTCGCACGGTGAAGATCAGTGGCAAGGAAGTGATGCTCAAGGACAAGAGCCACTTCAAGACCAGCTATGGAGACGAGGCTGGGAATGCGCCGAAAAAGGGGATCGTCACGACCCGGAACAAGGGGAAGGTGTATTTCACTTCCTGGTCGATGGACGTGAAGTATGAAGGCAAGAATGTTGTCCGGCATATGGACCTGACCACCCATAACCATGCTTCCCAGCCTGGCAATACCGTGCCCTGGCCCTATACGGACAGAATGGCTCTTGCCAAGGATCTGGCCCAATGCGAAGGCGAAAGGAAACGAGCCAACACCGCTTGCGAAGGCACCAATAAAGAAACGAGCTGCCCGGATACCGACAAGCTGAAAAATGCCATCAAAGCCCGCAGCGCCGCAAAAAAAAATGCCGGTGATGCATTTAAAACGGATCCGGCCTATCTGGCTGCACACGCCGGGGTCCAAGGCGAGTATTCGTCCTTGGCTACGAGTATCAACGCAAACGCTTGCCAAAAGGCGCTGCGTTGCTTTCTCGCCCCGTATAAACCCAACAGATGTTGCCCGGGACAAACCGGAGACCACCTCATAGATTCGGCTTCCTTTACGGACGGCCCGGCCTCCGTCGGTCAACCCAGGAACCAGCATCCGACGAAAGCCGGCTGGAGCAAATACAAGACAGACAAGGCCCCGGTAATGTGCGTCGAGGGCCCCAATCAGACCACCGCCACCCACGGGCAGATGCATACCCGGCGTGGGGTGGTGGCCTTGCGTGAGGCCGATGCAAAAGGTGAGTGGTCAAGGGCCAAGGCCACAGAGACAGGGGCCAAAGCGGCCAGGAAAACCTTCCCGGACTCTGATTGTTCTCAGGAGTGCCTGGAAGGCCAGTTGAATGAGTATCACAACGGGGCAAAGGACGCTGGGGATGAGCAACCGATCAATGCCAGCGCGTCCATGACTAGTAGTCAACATGAGCGCGACAAGGCTATGGCCGAGATGTGCCCTAGCGATAACAATAGCGATAGTGGCCGTTAATTTAACCTCAGGAGACCAACATGGACCCTCAAGACCGACGATTCAGCGGACTCAGCGTTGGTACTGGAGCCGTACGTTACTCAGACTTAAGCTATTTGATTACCACGAACGATCTTTCTATCAGCGAAGGTTATACCGGTTCAATATTGTACACACTGGATCGCGGAACATGGTACGCGGGCACGGTGCCATGGCTTGCCTGTTCTGGAACAGTCTGCCATAAGCCCGCCGAACGTTACCTGGCGTTGGGCACCGATGGATCGGTACGAGCCAGTGGTGGTGGAGCGGTGAAGGAAGAAGCCCCCATCGCAAACTGCGGAGTAGACCCCAAAAAACGCGGCCCTCTGCGCGAAATCCGCGGCATCGCCAAAGGCCGGGCCTACGCCGTAGGCACCTGCCGCCAGGCCTACGTCCGCGATGACGAGGACCAGTGGCGTTGCATCGACCAGAGCGCCCAGGTCGGCGATACCCCCATCACCGACACCAGCTTCGAATCAATCGACGGGTTCAGCGAACAGGAAATCTACACAGTCGGTTGGGAAGGTGAAATCTGGAAATACGACGGTTCCGTCTTCACCCAGCAGAACAGCCCGACCAACCTGGCGCTCTACAAGGTTCGCTGCGCGCCGGACGGTTTTGCCTATGCCTGCGGCCAGCTCGGCACTTTGTTGCGAGGACGCGATGACCAATGGGAAGTGATCGAGCATGACAGCACCCGGGAAGACCTCTGGGGCATGGAGTACTTCGATGGGCAGCTGTACGTGTCGTCCACCCATTTTGTCTATCGCCTCGAGGACGGCAAGCTGATCCCCATCGACTTTGGCGACGACGCACCGCGCACGTGTTATCACCTGAGCGCGGCCGACGGCATCATGTGGTCCATCGGGCCCAAGGACGTCATGGAGTTCGATGGTGCGAACTGGAAACGGTGCCTGCAAATTGACTGACCCTGCCTGCCCGTACATCAGGATCGATGGCTGATGAAAACACTGCCCATCGTCCTTGACCTGCATGTCGAGGAAGCCAGTTTCCTGGCCGTCCTGCGCGATGATGCATTACGCGCTCCCCACTACGACCTGGACGATCTCCGCACACTCGACGAGCGCATCGACGCACATCTCGACGGCCTGCGGATCGCCGGCCCCACAGGCTTGGAAATCCTGCTGGCCCAGCTCAGTCCTCACGCCATCGGCGAGATGTTCGCTAGCGTGGTGCTGGCTTTCGAGGCGGCTAACGGCAAAGTGCTGTCGCAGCTCAGCGAGCATTTGCGCAGTGCCTTGGAAACGGAGCGCGGTTATCTGATGGCCCTGGGGTGGCTCGACTGGGAACGGGTGTCGCCCTGGATCGAGCGCATGCTCGCCTCCCCCGACCCACTGTTTCGCCGCCTCGGCCTGGCCGCCTGCGGCATGCATCGCCACGACCCCGGCCCCGCCCTGCTGGCCGGACTTTCCGATGCCGACCCGAGCGTGCTGGCACGTGCCGCCCGTACGGCTGGCGAACTGCGCCGGCGTGACCTGTTCCCGACGATTCGTGCCCTCCGCCAGCATGCAGACACCGCCACGCGCTTCTGGGCCAATTGGGCCACTGTCCAAATGGGCGACCAGCAGGCCTTGGAGCCTCTGCGCTCATTCGCCGAGCAACCGGGCGATTTCCAGTACCGCGCGCTCTGCGTACTGCTGGCTTGGCAAGAGCGCGAACCCAGCATCGCCTGGATACGCCAGTGGGTACAGGATCCCCGGGATCGGCGCGTCGGCATCCAGGCCCTTGGAATACTGGGCGATCCGGTCAGCGTGCCCTGGTTGATCCAGCAGATGAGCGACCTGCCCTATGCCCGCGTCGCCGGTGAAGCCTTCAGCCTGATCACCGGCGCTGACCTGGCGTTGCTTGATCTGGAATTGCAGGACCTGCCGGATTTCGATGCAGGCCCCAACGACAACCCTGAAGATCCCAATGTGGCCATGGACCCCGATGAAAACCTGCCCTGGCCCGACCCGCAGGCAATCGAACGATGGTGGCAAGCCAACGGCGGACACTTCCAGGAGGGGACTCGTTATATGCTGGGATTGGCCCATAGCGAACACAGCTTTCAGCAAGCCCTTGTCCGCGGTCAGCAACGCCAGCGCATCGCCGCGGCCTGCGGTCTCGCCCGCTTCCGGCCAGACGAGGTGCTTTTCCCTACCAGCGCACCGGCTTGGCGGCAAAAGCGGTTGTTGGGGATGACGGCGGTGTTCGGGCGTTGATCAGGATGTTTATATAGCGCTCCGGCACCTGGCAATCACCCGGCGCTGGAAGTCGCCCAGCAAGGGGCCACTGTAAACAGCGTCGCGCCCGGCTGGATCACCCCAGGGTCGACCACTGCCGAGGAAGCCACGGCGGCAGGCTACACGCCGATGGGCCGGGCGGGACGCCCCGAAGAGGTGGCGGCACTGGTGGCTTTTCTGGCGTCTTCAGAGGCGAGCTACATCACGCGCGAAGTCATCGTGGTGGATGGCGGCAACTGCCTGGTGGAGAACAAGGCCCCTTGACCTGAATCCATGGCCAGCCCCTTTTCCCTGTGGGCCAGTCACTTGAATAACTCACTGCTCATGAAATCAATGAACACCCGCAGTTTCGGCGCCAGGTGTTTGCTTGAGGGCCAGAGCATACGGAAGGTGCTCTGATGCCTGTTGAAGTCGTCCAGGACGGTGACCAGCTCACCGGCCGCGATGGCCTTGCGCACAGTGAAATCCGGCACGCAGGCAATCCCCAGCGCATCCTGCACCACGTGCAGCAACGCCTCGGTGGTGTTGCAGACCAGGGTCGCCGGCAGGTTGAGTTCCGGCTCCCCGTCCCCGGTTACCGGCCAGACTTGCATCCTGCCAGTACTGGGAAATTTGTATAACAGGCAGGCATGGCGCAGAAGATCCGTTGGTACATGCGGTGTGCCGTGTTCGGCGAAGTACCGGGGCGAACCGACCACAACCAGCTTGAACGGGCCCAACGGACGGGACATCAGCCGGGAATCGTTCGGCTCTCCGGTCCGAATGACTGCATCGAAACCCTCCTCGATGATGTCCACCAGCCTGTCGGAAAAATCCAGGTCCAGTTCAATACTGGGGTAGCGCCGCATGAAGGCGATCAGCGTCGGCATGACCAGGTCCGCAACGAGGGGCAGGCTCACGCGCAGTTTGCCCCGTGGCGCTTGGCGGGTTTGCGACAGTTCCTGTTCGGCCGCTTCGACTTCGCAGAGAATGCGCCGGCAACGTTCGAGAAACAGCGTCCCTTCCGCCGTCAGCGTGATACTTCGCGTGCTGCGATGAAACAGCCGCACACCCAGCCGTTCCTCGAGCCGGGCAACGCTTTTGCCCACCGCCGAAGACGAAATGCCCAGCGCCCTGCCCGCCTCTGAAAAACTGCGGGTTTCGGCCGCGCGTACAAAAAAATCAATCCCGCTCAGTGATTCCACGCCAGCTCCCATTGCGGACATTTTTTCCGATGTGTTGTGCACTCTAGCATTCTTGTCTCGCCAAAGAGGGGCACCTACCGTAGTCGACACTTATCAATCCGCGATTGACCGCGCCGTCCCGGCGGGTCAGGAGCGCTCCAAGCAGGTGACACATGACGATTGCCAGCCCCCCTATCGATGCAGATGCCGAGGTTGTTCAGGACACTGCGCCGCTCCCCATCGGATCACTGTTTGCCCTCGCACTGGCGGCGTTCGTGACCATCCTCACCGAAGCCTTGCCCGCCGGTCTTCTTTCTCAGATCAGCGACGGGCTGGCGATCTCCGAAGCCCTCGCCGGCCAGTTGGTCACGGTCTACGCGATAGGCTCCTTGCTGGCGGCCATTCCATTGACCGCAGCGACCCAAGGCATGCGACGCAGATCGCTCTTGCTGACGGCCATCGCCGGTTTCGCCGTTGCCAATACCGTCACGACGTTTTCTACCCATTATGGTTTGACGATTGTCGCGCGCTTGCTGGGCGGCGTATCGGCCGGGCTGCTGTGGGCCTTGTTGGCCGGTTATGCCGCCCGCATGGTGCCCGAAAGCCAGAAAGGTCGGGCGATTGCAATTGCCATGGTGGGCGCGCCCTTGGCGTTATCCCTGGGCGTGCCGGCTGGCACGCTGCTCGGCAATCTGGTCGGCTGGCGAATGAGCTTCGCCCTCATGAGCCTGTTCGCCGTGGCCTTGTTGGTCTGGGTACGACTCAAGGTGCCTGACTTTCCGGGGCAGTCCTCCAACAAACGTCTTGCCTTGGGCCAGGTCTTCACCCTGCCGGGGGTTCGCTCGGTGTTGTTCGTGGTACTGGCTTTTGTCCTGGCGCACAACATTCTCTTTACCTACATCGCTCCGTTTTTGACGGCGGCGGGCCTGGGCGAGCGGACGGATCTGCTCCTGTTGGTCTTTGGCGTTGCGTCGTTACTGGGGATCTGGGTCGTCGGCGTGCTGATCGATCGCCATCTGCGGGCGTTGACGCTCGCAGGTACGGTGCTGTTCGCCCTTTCGGCAATGATGCTAGGGGCAATGAGCGACAGGCCTGCGGCGGTGTATATCGCCGTGGCCGCTTGGGGAGTCGCTTTCGGAGGGGCTGGGACGCTGTTCCAGACGGCCATTGCCAAGACAGCCGCAGAGGCGGCGGATCTCGCCCAGTCAATGCTGGTCACGGCCTGGAACCTCGCCATTGCCGGCGGCGGGATCGTCGGCGGCATTCTGCTCGACCACCTGGGGGTCGTGGCGTTTGCGCCGGTCCTGGTCGTTCTCTTGCTGCTGGCGTTGGCGGTGGTGTGGTCTGCCAGGCAGTACGGGTTTGCGCAGAGCGTTCAATGAGGAGCGTGAATCAACGTCGCTCAAGTCTCATGCTCTGCAGTCAGCGCCGGGGTGGCGCTTGCCCGGTATTTCGACAGGCTTACCCAGACCAGTGGAATCGCACTCAGGCAAGCCGCCGCGAACAGCCAATGAGCCGCCGCCAGAGCATCCCCGCTCTGGCGGTAGATCAGGGTAATCAGCGAAGGCGTGGCGCTGCCGAAGAGGGTCACCGACAACGCGTAGGCCAACGAGACCCCCAGGGCCCTGACTTGCACCGGAAACAGCTCTGCCAATGCCGCCGAAGCCGGTCCGGTGTAAAGCACCATCAACACTGCCAGCCCGCACTGGAAGCTGATCAATGTCTGGAGACTGGGGCTGTTGTTCAGCCATACGAACCCCGGGTAAGCACAGAGCGCGACCCCCACGGCACCGATGAGCATGACGGTGTAGCGCCCGATACGGTCCGACAGCAGTGCGGTCAAGGGGCACAGCAGCGTGATGAGACCGACCAGTACCAAACCCAGGTATGCCTTGTTGCGTGGAAGCTCAAGGACCATCGACGCATAGGTCGGCATGAAATTGATCAATTGAGTCGCGACCGTCCAGAGAACGACGATCAACACCCCCATCACGAGGCTGGGCAGATAGGGGCGAAGGCTAGGCCCCTTCCCTGCCATCGCTTGCTTATCTTGATTATCGAGAAAGCGGCGCAGCGGTTCGCTTTCCTCGAGACTGCGGCGAATTTTCAGGCCCGCCACCACGACCAGCAGTCCGAAGAAATAGGGCACGCGCCAACCCCACTCATCCAACTGGGCTGGCGTCAGCGCGCTCGACAATAGACTCGCACTTAACCCACATAGCAGGAATGATCCGGCTTGCGCTACTTGTTGACTGGACGCAAACAGTGCGCGACGGTCCGCAGGGGCCGTCTCGACAAGGTAGGCCAGCGCGCCGCCGATCTCTCCCCCCGCTGCGACCCCCTGCAATATGCGCGCGACGACAATGCTCAACGGTGCCCACCAACCGATGGCCTCGTAGGTCGGGCATACGGCGATGATCAGGGTCCCTGCGCCCATCAGCATGATGGACAGGGTCAGCGCCGCCTTGCGCCCCTGGCGATCGGCATAGCGCCCCATCAGCAACGCGCCCAACGGTCGGGCCACGAAGCCGACGGCGAGCGCTAGGTAAGAGGCGAGCAACGACATCAATGGGTCGGATGCCGGGAAAAACGCTGCGGCAATCTGCAAGGCGAAGATCGCAAACAGGGTGAAGTCGAACCATTCCAATGCGGCACCTACGCTCACCGCCAGCACCAGTTTTCTGCGTTCTCGCCCGCGACCCTGGCGATCCAGGGCGGTGGTGTTCATTGCTCACCCCCGGCGGGAAGCGGAGGCAATGATTCACAACGTGCCAGGCGACGCAGGAACTGTTCACACGCCTCGAGCTGAGCCAGGTCCACATACTCGTTCGCCTTGTGCGCTTGCTTGATGCTCCCTGGGCCGCAGACGATCGTGGGGATCCCTGCGGCCTGGAACAATCCGGCCTCCGTGCTGTAAGCCACTCGCTGTCGGCCATGGACCATTGAGCTGGCCTCGCGGACCCACTGTGCGAATGCCTGATTGCCCCTCTCATCCAAACCCGGGGTATGCAGCGTGTGGGAGAACTCGATGGACGCGACCGCGGCACGATCATTCATCTCACTGTGCATGGCCTGCTTGGCATCGTCCTCGATCTGTACCAGCAGTTGCTCGGCATCGCACCCGGGCAGGTAGCGAATCTCGAAGTCAAAGCTGCATTGACCGGGAATGACATTGCCAGCGACACCGCCATTGACCCGGCAAACCTGAACGGTGGTGTACGGCACATCAAACCCGTGGTCCAACGGCCCCTGTGAAAGCCGCCTGGCCACTTGCTGAAGCTGCATTTGTACCCGCGCGGCGTAGTCGATGGCGTTGACCCCCTCGCCCGGTAACGATGAGTGCGCCACCTTGCCATGGACACAGCAATTGATTTCATGACGCCCTTTGTGGCCGATTACCAACACCATTGAAGTTGGCTCGCCGATAATGCAACCGGCGGGTTCCAACTGTGCCTGGGTGATAAAGGGGGCCAGATGTTTCGCCCCCATCGCGCCCACCTCCTCGTCATAGGACAAGGCCAGGTGAAAGCTTTGCCGTGTAGACGCCATCAGCTCCGGAACCATCGCCAGTACCACAGCGATGAACCCCTTCATGTCCGAACTGCCGCGACCGTACAGCCGATCCTGAACCAGGTGGGCACTGAACGGATCTTGCGTCCAAGTCTGGCCAGCGACAGGCACAACGTCGGTATGCCCGGACAGGATGATGCCTCCAGGGCGCGGCGGCCCAAGGCTGGCAAAGAGGTTCGCCTTGCGCCCGGAGGCATCCGGTAGGATCTGGGCCTGTACCCCGATGCCATGCAGGTAGCCACTCACCCACTCGATAAGGTCCAGATTGGAGCGGTCGCTGACCGAAGGGAAACCGATCAAGGTACGTGCGATTTCCAACGTGCGTGCCAGCACGCTGCGGCCGTCATTCGGGCAAGCGTCTGCCGCCCCCTGCGCATAGGCCAAGGAAAGAGTCATCGGATGCTCCAGCAAACAGAATCTATTTTTGAAGGGCAACAGGCATGGGCCCTGAGCGAACAACGTGTCTGTCTCGCGAAAACCAGACGTTTGACAACAACACCGCCACGCACACCACCGTCACCAGGACAGGTACCCAAGGGCTATGCCAGGTGGAGAGCACGAACTCGGCGGCCAGGGCAATGACCGGCACGCAAGGCGTGAGAATGGATACCCGCCCGCCTCCCAGGTGCTGAATGGCAAATTGCAGGGTGAACACCGGAATCAGCACGCTGACGAACGCCAGCTTGATCAATTGGACGAGCATGGCGGTATCCAGCGTGAGCAACTGGTGCAAGTTTTCCCGGCCGACCCACCCCGTGACAATCAAGAGCAGGAAGAACCTGACGCACAGGATATCCATGGCGCTGTATTTGCTGTCGCGGTTCAGCCGAGCCGAGCAGAACACATAGATCCCGCCGGTGATCCCGGCGACGGTGGCCAGGGCAATGCCCTCATGCAAGTTGACCAGGCTTACCTGGGCCGTGACGCCAAGCGCCAGACGCATAAGGACCAGCGCCATCAGCGACAACAGGATCAGCAGCGCGCCCAGCCACCGCGATCGACTGACCGAGGACCGCGCCACCAGCCTTTCACAGACCACCACCACCAACGGCATCCAGCCCTGATAGATGGCCGACTCCACCGAAGCCTCGATGCGCTGCAACGCCATGAACATCAGCCACCAACTGAACAGCGTCAGGACATTGAGCAGCAACACGCCGCGCCATTCCTCGCGCAGCAGGCGAAACGGATCATGACCACGCAAGGTATGCACCAGGAAAAATACCGCCCAGGCCATCAGGAAGGTAATGAATGTCAACGCCGCCCCACTGATACGGGTAAACGCCACCATGACCCAGACGGCCGAAAGCGCCGTCGAGATGCAGTAGACCGCCATGCTGACGGCACCGAGTATTCCTGTCTTCATGCCTGCTCCTTGAGAAAAACCTGTGCTTGCCGCGCCACCTGATCGATCAAGCGGTTCCCGGCTCCAGCACTTCCACCTGGGTCGGTACGTAGTGCTGCAAGGCCTCGAAGTCGGCGCGAAGTACCTTTGGATCGGTGTTGTACAAAGTCAGGATGCCCGCGGTATCGGCCAGGGACCGGGAATCCACCGTCATTCCGGGTGCGACCCGCCAGTCGATGGTGTAGGTACTTGAGATGGGAGGCTCGTTGAGCTGGCTGATCCGGCCTTTGCGCAAGGGCAACAAGGCGGACACCACGTTGTTTTTCTCGTTGGGCTTGATGTCATCGAGCGCTGCGGCGCCGGCTATGAGATAGAGATTGGCGTCGATCAGGTTGATGTCGCTGTTTTTCTCGTGGTAAGGCACCCCGATGCCACCCGGTACGCGTGCAGCAATTTCCAGGAACACCGGATAACCGCGCTTGCGGTCCACGAAGACCTCGTGGTGCGTCGAACCGTTGCGAAAGTTCAGGGCCGCAATCACATCCCGGTTGAATGCTTCCAGGGTCGCCTTGAGCGTGGGGTCGGCGACGGGAATCACACTCAAGGGTTTGCCCTGGACAAAGTCGAAGTTGGTGCAGCCCAGCTCCAGGACGCCGCAATAACGGATTTGGCCGTCGACTACAAACGAGTCGCATTGGAACATGGCGCCGTCGATGAACTCGTCCACCTCGTAATCGAAATGATAGGGTGAGGCCAACACTTGTTCGCGGGCCTTGAGGAATTCGGCCTCGTTGCGAATGATCGACACCTCGAAACTGCCCGCTGCGTTCACCGGCTTGAGGACCAGGGGCAAGCCCAGTCGCGCCGCCAGCTCGGCATAGTAAGCCTGCGGTTCAGCCGATAGCCGTACGTGATCCAGTGGCGCAAAGTCGGGAATGCGTATCCCCTTTTGGCTGACGGCATGTTTCATCAGCACTTTGTCGCGAAAATTCGCCACGATCGCCTGTGTATCGCCCTCTAATCCGAACTCCTCGCGCAACTGAGCCGCCAGCTCAACGTGGCATTCTTCCTGGCAGAAAATACGCAACGACGATGTATTGCCCTGCACGGCCCGCAGCTCATCGCTGATGATGTTGCGACATTGGTCATGATCCAGCAGCGGGCGGATGTTGCGCTGCAGGTCGGCATCGACGCGCACAATCTGCGAGACATTGCGCTCGAGCACGGGTGGCAGGACGTCGGCATGATAGGCGATCAGCACGGTCCGGCAATCTCGCCCCAGCGTCTGCAACGCCTTCTCGGAGGCGAAGTTGAGGTAATGGGGCGTCAGGAAAACGATGGTCTTGATCATGGTAATGCCTCACTGGAAGTCGACGTTCATGCGATAGAGAAGGCGCGCATCGGCGCCCCCTTCACTTTTGGGTATTGGCGGACCTTTATGCAGCGTTGAGAGGTTGTCCCAGATCACGATGTCGCCTGGGCGGTAGGCATGCCGATAGCGCGGCGCGTGCCGGACAAGGAAGTCCACCAGGCTGTCGAGAATCCGATGGGACAGTGCAGGCGCTACCCCTTCTATCTGCATGGCCGTGGCAGCCGGTGCATACAGCGACGCCGTGCAAGCGAGCGGGTGTTTGTACACCAAGGGGTGAACCACGGTGTTTTCCAGTGCGCCCGCCTCCTGGGAATTGAGCGGTTGCACCGCGGCGTCGGCATTGCGCAACGCGTCACGATTACCAAAGCGGTGGTGAATCCGCAGGTTTTCCAGGTCAAGATTCTTCAGGTGCGGCGGGCAGGCAGGACTTTCCAGCCACCGGCGAACCTGATGCAGGCCCGCGACACAGTCGATGAACTGCGTCTCGCCGTGTCGGTCCGGTACACGCACCGACAGCAGCGACGTAAACACCGTGTTCGCCGATTTGTACGACATGTCAGTGTGCCAATACCCTCCTCCTTCATGCACGCCCAAGGCCTGGCCGTCCCGATGGAGATTGGTCACGGTCAGCACTTCGCGATAATCCTCGAGACAGTACTTGGCCAACACATGATGGACAGGCGAGCCCAGCCTGCGCATCAACTGCACATAGGGGGCAACGCTGACATCCTGGTTGGCGATGACCAGCACCTTGGCTTGTGCGATGGCCTGCTTGAGCTCGGCTGCCGACTGCCCGAGCACATCGCCCAGCGTCAGGCGCAGCGGCTGGAACACGCTCACGCCCATGACCGCAGCCCTTCTTGCAGCGATGTGGCGGCACTCATTTCTGCCGCGGCGGGCACCATCGTGTTGATCGACGCATAACCTGAGGCAGCCCCGGCGAAATACAAGCCTGCCACAGGACTTTTCCCGTCCCGGTGGCAGGTAAAGCCGGTTTGCTGGTTGAGCAGTTGTGGCCAGTCAGTGACGGGGAGTTGTGCGATGACGCCGATGGCCGAAACCAGGCATTGGTCCTTCGCCGACACCTCCACGTGCAGTTCATACCCCTCGAATGTCTGGGCGGCCACCAACCGGCCAGCCTCTTGAGCCTTGCGACAGGAGGCCTGGAGCAGCGAATGGCCGTTGAGTGACGCCGGCACGTCCAGCACGACCTTGTCGCCATCCTGGCGAATGCGGTTGTAGGCATGCAGCCAGATATTGGCCCGGCCCGTGCTGTGGATGCTGTTGAGCGGCCCTTGGAAGGAACTGGACGACGTTTTTGCAATCATTTCCAACGTGCGCTGGCTCAGGGACCTGAGGGCAAAGCGATCATCGGTCTCTTGGGGATACAGCCCCAGATAGGATTTGATCAGGATCGACACATTACGGGCGAACGGGGCCAGCAGCAGTGCGATTTGAAACGCACTGTTACCGCTACCGAAGATGACCACGTCCTGCTGCTGAAAACGGTGGCCCTGGCCCCGCGCAACCATTTGGTAGACTTCAAAGCAATTCAACCAGCGGACACTGGGCATTTCGAAGGGCGGCGCCTTCGGGCGAATCCCGGTTGCCAGGATAATCTGCCGCGCACGCAAGGCACGCTGCTGGGAGCCCGGCTCCAGGCTCACCTCGAACAGCCCCTGGACCTTGCTGACGGTGACCACCCGTTGCTGGATCCGGGTCAATGGCAAGGCTTCGAAGTTGCTACGGATATAGGCTGCGTATTCCTCACCGGTGGGGCTGACGCACAGCTTGCGCATGAAACGGTGCAAGGGATGGGGCGCGCCTTCGATCTCCAGTTCATTGCAGTATGACTGCAATGGATGGTCTCCCATCATGCCCATGCACCCTCCGAATACATCGCTGATGACAGCGACTTCCAGGCCCAGGTCGATCAGCCGGATACACTCGCCAAGCCCTGCGGGGCCGCCGCCTACCACAATGACGTCGAACACATGCTGTTCCATTTCAAAAATCCTCCAGGCGGGCACAAGCTTGATCAACAATGGGTTTGGCTACCGAGAAAGAGAACCTGACAAAGGTGGGGCACTGCCCCAGGTAGAAGGGCGTCGCAGGCAATGGCATGACCCCGCAACGAACGGCCAGGTGTTGGCTGAATTCAACGGCGGACAATGAAGGCGCCCGCCGTGAATAGTCGGCCATGATGTAATGGCCGCCCGCCGGTAACCGGATATCCAGCCCGGCGGCCATCAGTGCACCTGCCAGGTGATCGCGTTTGTGCTTGTAGTGCTCACGCAAGCGATCGAGTCGCCCGGCGGTCAACTCATCCAGCAAAACAGCAACGGCGGCCTGTATGGGGCTGGGTTGGCAGTAGCTCAGGTAGAGGTGGTGGGCATACGCTCGTTCCATGAAAGTGGCTTGTGCGCATAACCAGCCGATCCGGACGCCTGTCATGGACAACAACTTTGAAGCGCTGCCGGCCACCATCATGGGAATCTGCCGATGGGGGTACGGCACCGGTGTGTCTGTGTCGTACTGATAGTGACGATAGGCTTCGTCAACAATCACCATGAAGTCATGGTTTTTGGCCAACGCCACCATGTGCTGCCAATCATCAGCGGACATGCACCACCCTGTCGGGTTGTGGGGCGTATTGAGCAGCAGTATGCGAACACCCGCGCGCAATTGCTGCTCGAGCATTGCCCAATCGGGGCCGATCGACGCCCCCACCGACAACGGCACGGCAACAAACTCCACCCCCAGCAACGTGGCCATTCCCGGGTAATAGGGATAAAAGGGTTCAAAGAACGCGACCTTGCTGCCGTACTGCATGGAGGCAGCGTACAGGGCCAAATACAAGGCTTCGGTACAGCCGCTGGTCACCAGCACTTCGCTGTCGGGCGCGTAGCCGGCAATGTGGGCCGCAACGCTTTCGCGCAGGATCATCTCGCCGCGAGGGTCGGCATACTGCCAACCCGCCCGGACCTGGCGGGCCAACGCCGCATTCATGGCATTGTCGAACAAGGGTTCAGGAAGTCCTTGGGACAGGTTCAACGCCCCTGAGGATGCGGCATATGCACTGGCATCCCTGAAGGGCGCCACGCGACCAATCAATGTCAAATCATCCATGACTTCCCGCCCCCTTGCATGACCGGTCAGGCGTGAGTGGCTACTCGGTTGAGTCCTTGCCAGAATCGGGTCAACAAGTTCAGAACATCGGCAGCGCCCTCGAGAATGTCGTTGCCGTTGTCAGTGTCCCGGGCGGCCTCCATGACCGCGTCGCTGATCCATTGCACATGATCGGTTTCTACCAGCATGTGCAAATAGAAGTAGGTGAAGTCTTCGTGTTTCCAACCGTCGTAGAGACGGAAGCCCTCGTACAGGTTGGCGATCATCGGAAAGCCGAATTCTTCGATAACGTAATGAGCGCCAATGGCATGTTCTGTCGACCCTTCGAGGAAAATTCGACGCAGGCCATCGACCAGATCACTGGCTTCGGGAATGTATTCAACCTTCTTCCAGTCATCCAACGTGATGCCGACGCCGGCCAGTACACGCTCGAACATGATGAAGTGGGCTTCGCCTGCCCCATCGCCCAGCTCTGATACAACCGTTCGCGCCAACTTCATCCGAATCACTTCGCTGTCGGTGCGATGCGAAGTACCTGCCAGGATCTGCGGAAAGGTCCGAATGTAATAAAAGTACTGCTGGAACACTTTCTTCAGGGTTGCCTTGGGCAGCGGGGCCTGTCGAAAGGTTTTATAGAACGCATTGGTATTGATCCCCGAAGCCGTGATCATTCCTTTAATCGAATGGATGATTTGCTCACCCGTCAGACAGGCTTGTTCCATTTGCTGAGCCGGCATAGATCCCCCCAAATACGATAAGGTAGCTTGGACAGCAGTGACAGGATGTCGCTGCGTGTTTCAGATAGTAAACAAGCCGCGCAAGCAAACAAATTGATACTTTTAATCGACGAAGGCACAAACCATAGATTTATTTTGAAACATTAAAATGGCGTTATTAATTCTATTTAAAATCAAAGCCATATAAATCAAGATGGTTTTTGCGCACAAAAACAGAGCGTTATTTATTTTTTGCACCAGCAAGATGCATGTCGGGCGCTAAGCTCAAATTAAATCACCCCGATTTGGAAGTCTTCTATAGTGAACAACCAACCCATCGATATAGCCCTCACCATCAAAACCGAACGAACGGCGCGAGAATGGTCAATCGGCGAGCTTGCCCAGTTATCGGGCGTATCAAAGGCAATGATCAGCAAAATTGAGAACGCACAGGTCAGCCCGACCTCGACCATCCTGGGCCGGTTATCGGGGGCTTTCGGCTTGCCCCTCTCCACCCTGCTGCATCGAGCCGAGGGACGCTCGGGACTTCTTTCAAGGGCGGCGGAGCAGCCGCGCTGGGTAGACCCGGAAACGGGCTACGCGCGCCAGCAAGTCTCCCCGCGGGAGGGCTGGCCGCTGGAGCTCATCAGCGTGCAACTGCCCCCGGGAGTGCGCATCAGCTACCCCGCCACGGCCTACGCGTTCCTTCATCAGCAGGTGTGGGCCACGCAAGGCACGCTGACGTTTACCAAGGGCACCACCACCTACATCCTGGAGCAAGGCGACTGCCTGCAATTGGGGCTGCCTGAAGAAGCCTGCACGTTCGAGAACACCACCTCGCAGGTGTGCGAATACGTCATAGCCCTGATTCGCAAGTAACAACCGTCCCATCGGCACCCGCCTGCGACATAGGCTGGTGCCAGCGTCCATTTCGCCGACCTTCAACCAGGTACGACGTGCGCTCCCGGATGGTCGCCAGAGCAACCGTCGCCAAACCGACATCCAATCGTCATCCCACTGTCGCTGAAATGCCATGACGTCTGGGTACTGTGCTCGCCAATGAGATCGATCTCAAGCGAGTGACAATGACTGATTTGAAAGAAGTGGCCCGTTTGGCAGGGGTTTCCCGGGCAACCGCGGCCCGCACCTTTGCCTCCCCTGAAGTGGTGCGTCCGGCGACCCGCGAGCAGGTGTTCGCCGCCGCCCGCCAGTTGGGTTTTCGGCCCAATCGTCTGGGTCGTCAGCTGCGCCTGCAAGTGACCAAGCTGATCGGCGTGGTGGTGCCCAATCTGCTCAATCCCGTGTTCGCCGAACAATTCCAGGCCATGGAGCGCGCTGCGCGTTTGCGCGGCTACAACCTGCTCCTGGCGACGACCGACTACAGCAGCGAGCGCGAAAGCCTGGTGGTCGAGGAGTTGTTGCGCCAGCGGGTCGATGGCCTGGTCCTCACGGTAACCGACGCCGAAAGCAACCGCGTGCTGCAAAGCCTGGACAGCGAGGACACACCTTTTGTCCTGGCCTATCACCAGCCGGGCAATCCGCACTACAGCGCCGTGTCGGTGGACAACCGCGCCGGCATGGCCCTCGCCACTCGCTATCTGCTGGAAGCCGGGCATTGGCGCATTGGCATGGTTGCCGGTCCGGCCCTGCAATCGGACCGTGCTCGCCTGCGTTACGCCGGTTATTGCGACGCCATGGGCGAGGCCGGCCTCGACAGCCTGCCGGTGATTGAAATGCCCGCCCATACCCAGGCTGACTTCGCGGCCATCGCCCCCTTCCTGCAAGGTCCGCAGGCGCTCAGCGCGCTGGTTTGCTCCAACGATCTGTTGGCCATCAGCCTGATCGCGCAACTGCGTCGCAACGGCTGGCACGTGCCCCAGCAGCTCTCGGTCATGGGGTTCGATGGCATCGCCCTTGGCACTCAAATGCACCCAACGTTGTGCAGTGTGGTGCAGCCCATCGAGACCTTGGCCTGTACCGTAATCGATCAATTGCTCGCGCAGATCGCCGGCGCCACACCGGTTTCCCATTGCCTGCCCTGCCATATCCGGCCGGGCGAAAGTACTCAATCCTACGAGGAGACACTTGATGATCCGCTTCAGTAAAACCCTGGCGACGTTGCTGTTTTGCGGCGTTGCCAGCCTGGCCCAGGCCGCCGAAACGGCGATTTGCTACAACTGCCCACCGGAGTGGGCCGACTGGGGCACACAGCTCAAGGCCATTGCCGATACCACTGGCGTGCAGGTCCCGCTGGACAACAAGAACTCCGGGCAGGCACTGGCGCAACTGGTCGCCGAGCAGGCCGCGCCTGTGGCGGATGTGGTGTATTACGGCGTGACCTTCGGTTTGCAGGCACAAAAAGCCGGGGTGGTCGGCACCTATCAACCCAAGGGTTGGGAACAGATTCCGGCAGGCCTGAAAGATCCACAGGGACACTGGTTTGCCATTCACTCCGGCACCTTGGGCATCATGGTCAACGTCGATGCCTTGGGTGGCTTGCCTGTCCCGCAAAGCTGGGGCGATCTGCTCAAGCCCGAGTACAAAGGCATGGTCGGTTACCTTGATCCATCCAGCGCATTTGTCGGTTACGTTTCCGCGGTGGCGATCAACCAGGCCATGGGCGGCAGCCTCGACGACTTCACGCCAGCGATCGATTACTTCCAGAAACTGGCGAAAAACTCGCCCATCGTGCCCAAGCAGACCGCTTATGCGCGGGTGCTGTCCGGGGAGTTGCCGATTCTGGTGGATTACGACTTCAACGCCTATCGGGCACGTTACAAGGACAAGGCCAACGTCGCTTTCGTGATCCCCAAGGAAGGCAGCATCAGCGTGCCCTACGTCATGAGCATCGTCGGCAACGCACCGCATCGGGCCAATGCCGAGAAGGTCCTGGATTTCGTCCTGTCCGACCAGGGCCAGGCGCTCTGGGCCAAGGCCTACTTGCGACCGGTACGGGCGACGAAGATGCCTGCCGACATCGCTGCGCAGTTCCTGCCAGACAGCGATTACGCACGGGCCGGCGTGGTCGACTACCAGCAGATGGCGGCGGTACAGGAAGCCTTTTCCGCACGTTATCTGAAAGAGGTCAAGTAAGTGACCGCCTCGGTAATAAAAGCCCGGGGAGTCCCTTCGGGCCAGGCCACGGCGCCGCGTTTGCGGCTGACCGCGGCCTGGGCCCTGGCGCCTGCGGCGGCGGTACTGTTCGCATTCTGGTTATTGCCGCTGGCGCACCTGATCGTGCTGGGCGGGCAACATCGCGATGGCGGCGAAAGCGGCTATTGGCAGGTACTGAGCAGTGCGCAATACCTGGGCAGTCTGGCTCAGACCTGCCTGCTGGCCTTGGCGACGACCCTCGCGGCACTCCTGGTGGGCGGCATCAGTGGCTTTTTTCTCAGCCGCCAACGCTTCTTCGGCCGTTCGCTGCTGGTCGCCTTGTTGACCTTCCCGTTGGCATTCCCCGGCGTGGTGGTCGGTTTCCTGGTGATTCTGCTGGCCGGGCGCCAAGGGTTGTTCGCCAGCCTCGGGCTCGAGCTGGCGGGTGAACGCTGGATCTTCGCCTACTCGCTGATGGGGTTGTGTCTCGGTTACCTGTACTTTTCGATTCCGCGGGTGATCCTCACGGTGATGGCCGCTTGCGAAAGCCTGGATCGCAGCCTGGAAGAAGCCGCTCAATCCCTGGGGGCCGGTCACTGGCGAGTGGTCTGTGATGTCATCGTCCCCGGCCTGGCACCGGCATTGGTGTCGTGCGGGGCGATCTGCTTTGCGACCTCCATGGGGGCGTTCGGCACGGCCTTCACCCTTGGCACCCGTCTAAACGTGACCCCGGTGGCGATCTACAACGTGTTCACCAACTACGCCAATTTCGCCGTAGCCGCTGCGCTGTCGGTGGTGTTGGGGGCGCTGACCTGGGCGGTACTGCTGCTGGCCCGACGGCTGGCGAAAAATTCGAGGACCGTCTTGTGAAGCGCTCAACACTGTTTATCGGCCAGTTGGTGTTTACCCTGCTGGTCTGCGCATTCATGTTGGTGCCCGTGCTGATGTCGCTGCTGGCCGGGCTGACGCGCAATTATTTCCAGGGCATCGCCAGTGGCCTGACGTTCGATTGGTTGCAGCAGGTCTGGCAGGCCTATTCGCCAACGGTCTGGCTATCCCTGCAACTGGCCGTGGCCTGTGCGCTGTGCGTCTGCGTGGTGGGTGTTCCAGCGGCTTACGCGCTGGTACGGATGAACAACCGCTTCAGCCGTGCGTTCGAGGAACTGATGGTGCTGCCGGTGGCGATGCCAGGCTTGGCCAGCGCCCTGGCGTTGCTGCTCACCTATGGGCAATTCGGTGACTTTCGCAGCAGTTGGCTGTTCATTCTCGTCGGCCATGTGCTGTTCACCTTGCCGTTCCTGGTGCGCCCGGTGATGGCGGTGATGCAACGTCAGCACCTGCCCGTCCTCGAAGAAGCCGCGGCCAGCCTTGGCGCCGGGCCGCTACGACGATTCTTCAGTGTGGTGGTCCCCAACTGCCGGGCGGGAATCCTCGCCGGGGTCTTGATGGTCGTCACGCTGTCGTTGGGCGAGTTCAACCTGACCTGGATGCTCCACACCCCGATGACCAAGACATTGCCGGTAGGCCTGGCTGACAGCTATGCCTCGGCCAGGCTGGAAGTGGCCAGCGCCTACACCCTCATATTCCTGCTGATGATCGTGCCGCTGTTAATTGCGTTGCAGGCCATCAGCGCCCGCCTTTCCCGTGGAGAAAAACGATGACCGGAACCACCATTCGCCTGGCGGGTTGCCGCAAGGCGTTCGCGGACGGCACCGTTGCCGTACATGATCTGGACCTGACCATCAATGCCGGGGAAACCCTGGCGATTCTCGGCCCATCCGGTTGCGGTAAAACCACGACCTTGCGCCTGATCGCCGGTCTTGAGCGTCCGGATGCGGGGCAGGTGTTTTTTGGCGACACCGACGTCACCCGCCTGCCCATCGAACGACGCGACGTAGGCATGGTGTTCCAGAACTATGCGTTGTTTCCCAACCTGGATGTGGCCGGCAACATCGTTTATGGCTTGAAAATTCGCGGCATGGAGCCTGCAGAGCGAAACAAGCGTTGCTCGGAGTTATTGGAACTGGTGGGGCTTGAGGATCATGGCAAGCGCAGCATCCACGAGCTGTCCGGCGGTCAACGCCAGCGGGTCGCCCTCGCCCGCGCCCTGGCGCCCAAGCCTCGGGTATTGCTGCTTGACGAACCGTTGGCGGCACTGGATGCGCAGTTGCGCGAACGCCTGCGCAGCGAGTTGGATCAGTTACTGCGCCATCTGGGCATTACGGCGGTGTTCGTCACCCATGACCAGGGCGAAGCCATGGCCTTGGGCAATCGGATTCTGGTCATGGAGCACGGTCGTGTCGCGCAGTTGGCCAGCCCAAGGGACATCTACCAACACCCGGCCAACACGTTCGTCGCCAGTTTCGTCGGCAACCTCAACGCTTTTCCAGTGCTCGAGCACACGCCCCAAGGCTTGAAAGTCCATGGCGGAGAGTTGCCATGGCGGGGGGCTGGCCGGCCTGCCACCGTCTATTGCCGCCCGGAGCATTTGCGGGTGATGGACAGCGAGGGGCATCTGCGCGGGCGCCTGGTGGGCCAGTTTTTCCAGGGTGCCCAAAGCCGCCTGTTGGTGGAGGTCGGTGCCACCCAGCCATTGCTGGTAGACAGCACCGACAGCGTCATCCACGCCCCGGGTGCCCTGATCGGCTTGGCCGTCGAGCCGCAAGTGCTGTTCACCCTGTCATCGTGACATTCGTATTTTCAGAGGGTTTGTCTTGAAGCGTCCGTTTCTTGTTGCGCAAATCAGCGATTTGCATCTTAAAGCCGGGGGAAAGCTGACCTATGGTGTGGTCGATACCCTCGCCGCGTTGCGTCGTGCGATCGATCATTTGAATACCCGCGTGCCGCGTCCCGACGTCGTGGTGATCAGTGGTGACCTGGTCGACTTCGGTCGCCCTGACGAATATGCCGTGCTGCACCCCGAATTGGCGCGCCTGCACATGCCTTGCTACTTGGTGCCCGGTAACCACGACAACCGCGAGCATCTGCGGGCGGCATTTGCCGATCACGACTACTTGCCAAGCCTGGCCGGAACCCCCTTGGATTGGGTCGTCGAGGTGCATCCGCTGCGCCTGATCGGCCTGGACAGCACCATTCCCGGTGCCCATGGCGGCCGCTTGCTGGACAGCCAGTTGCGCTGGCTCGATGAACAGCTGGCCGCCCGCCCCGATGCGCCAACGTTGCTGGTTTTGCATCATCCGCCGTTTATCAGCGGCATCGGCCACATGGACCGTGAACCGTTCATCAACGCGCCGGCATTGGAGCAGGTCATCGCCCGCCACCCACAGGTTGAGCGTTTGCTGTGCGGGCATTTGCATCGGCCGATGCAGCGGCGTTTCGGTGGCAGCCTGAGCTGTGTATGCCCCGGCGTCTCCCATCAAATCGTGTTGGATCTACAGCAAACCGCTCCAGCGCACTTCAATCTGGAGCCGCCCGGGTATTTGTTGCATCACTGGCATCCCCACGGGCTGGTGACCCATAACGGCGTGTTGGGTGAGTATCCCGGCCCCTATCCTTTTTATGACGCTCACGGATTGATCGACTGATAACCCAAGGACTTTCATGGTGCTGTTCTGAAGGTGCTCCTCGGAGGTTTGAACCACTGTCCCATTCCATTGATTGAAGTTTCTTAACGTTTTTTTTCACGCCTCGGCCAATCGACTGATCGGCTGAAGGCTTCCTGCTGCCTTTTCAATATGCCCGGAACAGTGATTCCGCGGTGGAGTTCGTCCTGATGAAAGCCCTATTGCAAACACTGAGTTTTTTAACTGGCGGTGTGAGTCTGGTCCTGAGTCCGTTGGCGTCGGCTGATTTTATCAGCGACAGCAAAGCCAACTTGAACTTGCGCAACTTCTACTTCAACAACGATAACCGTGATGGAGCCGCCGCGCCTTCGAAGACCGAAGAATGGGGCCAGGCCTTCATGCTCAATTATCAATCGGGGTTTACCGACGGCACCGTGGGGTTCGGCCTGGATGCTATCGGGTTGCTGGGCCTGAAGCTCGACAGTGGCGCGGGCCGTCATGTCGGTGGCTCGATGTTTCCCAATGACGGGGACAAGGCGGCGGACCAATGGGCCCGTCTCGGTGCCACGGCGAAGATGCGCGTCTCCAAGACCGAGCTGCGGTACGGCACCTTACAGCCGAAATTGCCGATCCTGGTCTCCAACGATGGCCGTTTGTTGCCTCAAACGTTCGAGGGGGGGCAAGTCACCAGCAATGAAATCGACAACCTGACCTTCACCGCTGGCCAGTTGGAGCACGCCACAGGGCGTGCGTCCAGCGACAGTGCCGGCCTGGCCGTTGCCGGCGGCACCCAGGAAAGCAATAAATTCACCTTTGCCGGTGGCGATTACAAACTGACCAAGGATCTGACCGCGCAGTATTACTACGCCAATCTCGAAGACTACTATCAACAGCACTTCGCCGGTTTGCTGCATGTCTTACCATTGGGTGAATACGGTTCGTTGAAAACCGACCTGCGTTACTTCAAGACCACGTCCGATGGCAAGAACAGCAGCGCCGCCGGTCGCGCCAGTGGTTACAAACTCGGCGGCTTTACCAAGGACGGCAGTGGCGAAATCGACAACGATACCTGGAGCGCAGCGTTCATTTATTCGTTGGGCGGCCACGCCATTACCGCGGGTTACCAGCGTGTTTCCGAAGACAGCAACTTTACGCAACTGAACCAGGGCGGCCTGGTGGGCAAAGGTGAAGGCGGCGCGAGTCTTTATCTCTACACCGACCGTACCATCCAGACGTTCATCCAGGCCGGCGAGCGCACTGCATTTGCTCAATATGCCTATGACTTCGCAGCACTTGGCGTTCCAGGCTTGAAGGCCTCGGTGATGTACCTCAAGGGCGATAACATCCAGACGGCCAGCGGCCGGGACGCCAGTGAATGGGAGCGTGATATCTCCCTGGACTATGTGATCCAGAGCGGCGCGTTGAAGAATGTCGGCTTCGGCTGGCGCAACGGGATGTCGCGAAGCGATATTGCCCGCGACCAGGATCAGAATCGCCTGTTTGTGAGCTACAGCATTCCGTTGATGTAATCGTGCGGGAGGAAGGAGCCGGAAGCACGCCCACCGCGGCTCCTTTCCCCCGCCCTGTTGCGCCGACACAACAGCGTGCACCTTCGCGGGGGCACGCTGATTCGCATGATCAGGCAATAATCAGCCCGGATCGTGCAAGCCCCCCCGACTATTCCTTCCTATAGTTAACCAGAGCCAAACCATCTGGAGCTGGTCCCCCTATGAGCGCCCTGAACATTAACGGCCGTGAATACACGGTCGACGTCGACCCTGGCACCCCTATCCTCTGGACCCTGCGCGACACGCTGGGCATGACCGGCACCAAGTTCGGCTGCGGCGCGGCGCTGTGTGGCGCCTGCACCGTGCACCTGGATGGCCAGGCCATTCGTTCCTGCGTGACCCCTATCGCCGCCGCCGAAGGCAAGAAGATCACCACCATCGAAGCGGCAACCAACGGCAGCGATCCGGTCGGCAGCGCCGTGCACGAGGCGTGGGTCAAACACGACGTGGCGCAATGCGGCTACTGCCAGA
Organism: Pseudomonas sp. NFIX10; assembly: GCF_900111955.1. Lineage (NCBI taxonomy): Bacteria > Pseudomonadati > Pseudomonadota > Gammaproteobacteria > Pseudomonadales > Pseudomonadaceae > Pseudomonas > Pseudomonas sp. NFIX10. Next base: position 62,539 of record NZ_FOKH01000004.1, read on the forward strand.
GTGGCCAGATCATGAGCGCAACGGCTTTTCTCAAGGCCCAGCCCAAGGGCAAGCAGCCTACGGCGGCCGAGATCGATTCGGCCATGGCCGGCAATATCTGCCGTTGTGGCACCTACGCCCGAATCCGCGTCGCGGTGGCTGATGCCGCCAAAGCCATTGCCTGATCGGAGCTGACCATGCTGAACGAAATCTTCCCAAACGAGCTCCCCCGCGCCTTGCAACATATGCTTGAACGCGGCGAGGATGACGGCCCCGCTGCCCTGCCCCGGCGCAGCTTCCTCAAGATCGTCGGCATCGGCGGGCTGGCCTTGGGGGCGTTTCCACACCTGGCCCTGGCGCAGGAAGCCAATGGCGCCGTCGCAGCGCCGCTCAAACCGACCCAGCAACCCTCCGCATTCGTGCAGATCGCGCCCAATGGCGAGGTCACAGTCACCATCAATCGGTTGGAATTCGGCCAGGGCGTGCAGACCGGCCTGCCCATGATTCTCGCCGAAGAACTGGATGCCGACTGGAGCCTGGTGCGCAGTCGCAACGGCAGCAACGACGCGGCCTACATGGACCCGGCGTTCGGTATCCACCTCACGGGTGGTTCCAACACAATCAAGAACAGCTACACCCAGTACCGCGAACTTGGCGCCCGTGCGCGCGCCATGCTGCTGGGTGCGGCCGCCGCGCGCTGGAACGTGGACGTGGCGAGCCTGACCACCCAGGCCGGCATGGTGCTCGGCCCGGAGGGCCGTAAAGCGAGCTACGGCGAACTGGCGCAAGCCGCGATGGCGATGCCTGTACCCGAGCAGATCACCCTCAAGGATCCCAAGGATTTCCGCATCATCGGCCAGGCCACCACCCGCATCGACGCCAAGGCCAAGAGCAGCGGCCAGCAGGATTTCGGCATCGACATGCACCTGCCGGGGCAACTCACGGCGGTCGTCGCCCGCCCACCGGTGTTCGGCGCCAGAATCGCTGCTCTGGACGACAGCGCGGCGCGAGCCACCAAAGGCGTGAAGGCCGTGTTGCGCGTACCGCTGGATGGCGGCGCCGAAGGTGTCGCGGTGGTCGCCGACAGCTACTGGCAGGCGAAGCTGGCACGGGATGCGCTGAAGGTGGAATGGAACGCGTCCGCCGTGGAAAAGGTGGACAGCGAAAAACAATTGGCTCAATACCGCGAGCTGGCCAGCCAGCCCGGCCCGTTGCACTTCGATGCCGACATGACGCCGCTTGCCAGCGCGCCGCATCAACTGGACGCCGAGTTTGTGTTCCCCTACCTCGCCCATGCCCCCATGGAACCGCTCAATTGCACCGTGCAGCTTGCCGGCAACGGCGCTCAGTTGTGGGTCGGCACGCAATTTCCCGGCGGCGATGCGGCCGCCGCCGCCAAGGTGCTGGACCTCAAGCCCGAGCAGATCCAGGTGAACGTGCAAACCGCTGGCGGAGGTTTTGGCCGGCGCGGCGTACCCACCAACGATTTCGTGGTACTGGCTTGCGAAGTGGCCAAGGCCGCCCGCACCGCCGGGGTCGATGCGCCTATCCGCACACTCTGGAGCCGGGAAGACGACATCAAGGGCGGCTACTACCGCCCCATGCACCTGCACCGTGCGCGCATCGGTTTTGATGACACTGGCAAGGTTCTCGCCTGGGACCACGCCTTGGTTGGCCAATCGATCATCACCGGCACCGTGTTTGGCGGGCGGGTGAAAAATGGCATTGACCCGACCGCTACCGAGGGCCTGCGCAACCCGTATCCGCTGCCCATGCGCCTGACGGTGCATCACCCGAAACTCAACGTCCCGGTACTGTGGTGGCGCAGCGTCGGTTCCACCCATACGGCTTTTGTGATGGAAACACTGATCGACGAGATCGCCCGCACCACCAGACAGGATCCGGTGGCCTACCGGATGAAGTTGTTTGGCGACCAGAGCCCACGCCATCGCGCGGCGCTGCAATTGGCCGTGGACAAGAGCGAGTACGGCAAGCGCCAGCTACCGGCGGGCCGTGCCTGGGGCGTGGCGGTCCACGAGTCGTTCAGTTCGGTGGTGGCTTATGTGGTCGAGGCCTCGGTGCAGGATGGCCGTCCGGTGCTGCACAACGTGACCGCTGGCGTGCACTGCAACCTGGCCGTCAACCCACGCAGTGTCGAGGCCCAGGTCCAGGGCGCGGCGCTGATGGGCTTGTCGATGTGCCTGCCCGGTGGCGCCATCACCCTGAAAGACGGCGTCGTGCAGCAGAGCAATTTTGCTGACTTCAGCGTGCCGCGCATTACCGACATGCCGGAATTCGCCGTCCACATCGTGCCCAGCGCCGAGCCGCCCACGGGAATGGGCGAACCCGGCCTGCCAGCGCTGGCCCCGGCGTTTGCCAACGCCGTGGCGAGCCTGACGGGCAAACCGTTGCGTGAATTGCCGTTCAAGTTGGCATGACCGGCAACGGTTTCACCTGCTTCGGTTTGCGCCGTTAACGCAGATGATCAGCATCGATCACAGCCTGGGCGAACGCCTGCGGCGCCTCTTGCGGCAGGTTGTGACCGATGCCGCCGTCGATCAGGCGATGCTCATATTTGCCGGTGAAGCGCTTGGCATAGGCTTCAGCGGGCGGATGGGGAGCGCCGTTGGCGTCGCCTTCCAGGGTGATGGTCGGTACGCCGATCGACGGGAATGTTGCCAGTTTCTTTTCCAGCCTGTCGTACTTGGCTTCGCCCTTGACCAGGCCCAGGCGCCAGCGATAGTTGAAGATTGAAACCGCGACATGATCGGGGTTCTGCAAGGCGACGGCGCTTCGGTCGTACGTTGCGTCATCGAAGTTCCACTTCGGCGACGCCAGCTTCCAGATCAGCTTGGCGAAGTCGTGGGTGTTTTTCTCGTAGCCCAGGCGGCCACGCTCTGTCGCAAAGTAGAACTGATACCACCACTGCAACTCCGCGGCCGGCGGCAACGGCGCCTTGCCGGCCTCCTGGCTGCCGATCAGGTAGCCACTGACCGCCACCAGCGCCTTCACCCGCTCCGGCCAAAGGGCCGCGACAATGTCAGCGGTGCGTGCGCCCCAGTCATAACCGCCCAGCACCGCCTGCCTGATGTTCAGCGCGTCCATGAAATCGATGAGATCGCTTGCCAGTGCGGAAGGCTGGCCGTTGCGCAGGGTCTTGGCAGACAGGAAGCGTGTATCGCCATAACCGCGGGCGTAGGGAATCAACACACGATAGCCCTTCTCTGCCAGCGCCGGCGCCACATCCGCATAGCTATGGATGTCGTAGGGCCAACCGTGCAACAGGATCACCACCGGCCCATCGGCGGGCCCGACCTCGGCATAGGCAACGTCCAGCAGCCCGGCCTTGACATGCTTGAGCGGGCCGAACGACGTGTGGCTGCCGGGGGTAATCGCGCCGACAGTGCTCGCCGGCACATCGGCCGCGCTTGCCTGGGATGAGGTCAGTCCCAAGGCGCCAAGCTGCATCATTGCCAACGCCAGAAGGGTTGGCGCGAGCCGGCGGCGATGCCGGGAAGCGGAGGTAGGGTTTATATCCATGTGAAGCTCCTTGCGAACGACGTGGGTGAGCCGGTGAGACGGCTTGGGCTGTCTCGATGGGCCCCATTTGACGTTGGCCAGGTATCGCGGATGTGTCAGCGACGGGCTTGAATGCAACGGCACGTATCGGCCATGTCCCTGGGTACACAGAGATACATGCGTGTTACGCGCTTGCTGCGGGTTTCGATCGAGGGGCCGGCCAGTCGCTTAAAGTGGCTTCCCATGAAACGCCTGCCCCAACACCGCCAACCGCTCCGCCAACGGTGGCAAGCATTGGCTGCTGCGGGTCAGGATGCCGATGTTGTCGGCGTTGCGCTCAGCCACGGCCTGCACGCTTTGCAGACGCTGGTTGATGCCCATCGACGCCTTGGATTGTTCCTGGGTGGTGCTGGCGATCAGGTCGTTGAAATGATTGATCACGGCGATGTCCTCGACGACGGCGTGCAACAGTTGCGAAGCCTGTTGGCTGGCGGACACGCAGCGCTCCACCCCATCGCGGCTGTCTTGCATCGCGGCGGCGGCCTGGCGGCTGCCTTGCTGCAGCTTGGCGATGATCTGCTGGATCTCGGTGGTGGACGTCGAGGTCTTTTGTGACAGGGTGCGGACCTCGTCAGCCACTACCGCGAACCCTCGGCCTTGCTCACCAGCCCGGGCCGCCTCGATGGCGGCGTTGAGGGCCAGCAGGTTGGTCTGCTCGGCAATGCCGTTGATTACATCCAGCACCTGACCGATCTGCTGTGCCTGGTCGGCCAGGACCTGCACGGTTTCGTTGGTCAGGTTGATGCGCCCTGCCAGCTCGACAATCTCTTCCCGGGTCTGGTCAACCGTGCTGCGCCCGCGGTTGACCTGCTCGTTGGCCTGGCCGGCGCGCTGCAGGGTCTGGTCGACATGGCCGGCGATGTTCTCCATGGCCTCGACCAGATGGCTGATCGCACCACTCATCTGGGCCACTTCGTCGAGTTGGTGACGGGCGCCGGTTTCCAGGGTCTGGCCAACCTGGGACAGGTCCTGGCCCAAGTCCGACAGATTGCGGGTGTCGCGCACCACGCCGTCCACCAATTGGGTGACCTGCTGGAGGAAATGATCGAAACGCTCACTCGAAGAGACCTTGACGCCGTCGCTGCGCTGCCTGTCGGCGTCGTTGCTCAACTGCGCGGCCGCCGCCAGTACCTTGTCGAGCACCTCCTGGTTTTCCGTGGCGTCGGCCAGGCTCTGGTTCGCCAGGTAAATCAGGATCACGCTTTCCACCACCACGTAGAACGCGTGAAGAAAGATCATCGACCAGCCACCGTGGGTGTCCATGACGAATACCGGATAACCCTGGTGTTGAAGCCAGTGAAAACCAAGGTGATGAACCGCGATGGTGGCGGCGGCAACGACAATCGGCAGCCAGTCACGGTAGAACGTCAACACGGCCAGCAGCACGAAGATCCCGAAGTGGAATTCGATCACGCCGTGGGTCTGGTTGATGTGCAATGCCGCCATGATCATCAGCGCCACGGCGATGACGCAGCGCATGACCCGAGTGCCAGCCAGGACGCGATAAAGCGCGGTGCTTGCCACGCAGGTTGTCGCCCCCACCAGCAGCGCCTGGGTGAACGTCGAGTGCAGGAATGCCAGGCCCAGGGAATACAGTAGCGTGAGCCAAAGCAGCCCCAGCATGATGCGGTCGGCTTTACGGTGGTGATCGTTAAAGCGCACGGGCGATGTCATGGGGGTCGTCCTTTTCAGAGACTTGGAGGTCCGTTGCCGAATACCGCTAATGGCTTAGCGGCGTTTCGAGACGAAACTTTAACTGATTATCATCAATTAGTAGCACAGCGCCACCAAGCTTTTCTCAGCGGCCTTTGCTTTATGATGTCCGCCATCTCATGACTGACTGATGGAATCCCCATGACTTTCGATTTCGACACCGTATTGGAGCGCCACGGCACCGGCAGTACCAAATGGAGCCGTTACCCGGCCGATGTGTTGCCAATGTGGGTGGCCGACATGGACTTCCCCGCCCCACCGGTGGTCATCGACGCGCTGCACAAGCGCCTCGAACATCCGATGCTGGGCTACAGCGTCGCCCAGGACAATCTGCGCGCGGCCATCGTGGCGGACCTGAGGAGCAAGTACGCCTGGCGCGTCGAACCTCAGCAGATCGTGTTCCTGCCTGGCGTCGAGCCGGGTTTCAACATGGCACTGCATGCCCTGGTGGCCCCCCGACAGAATGTCGTGGTGCAGGTGCCCAACTACCCTCCGCTGCGCCACGCCCCCGGTCACTGGCAGTTGAACAAAGTGGAATTGCCGTTCACCCCGGTCAAGGGTGAATTCCACACGCCGTTGGCCGCGTTGCGCGAAGCGTTGCAGGGCGGCGGCGCCCTGTTGCTGAGCAACCCCCACAACCCGCTGGGCAAGGTGTTTGGCCGCGAAGAACTCAAGGCCGTGGCGGACATTTGCCTGGCGCAGGACGCCTGGATCATCTCCGACGAAATCCATGCCGAATTGTGCTTCGACGGCCGGGTGCACATTCCGACCGCCTCCCTCAGCCCGGAAATTGCCGAGCGCACCATCACCCTGATGTCCGCCAGCAAGGCCTACAACATCGCCGGGCTGAAAACATCGTTCGCCATTATCCAGAACGCCAAGCTGCGCGAGCGGGTCAACAACGCGCGGGCCGGCATGGTCGACAGCGTCAATGCCCTGGGCCTGGAAGCGACCCGCGCGGCCTACAGCGAAGCCGGCCCATGGCTGGAGGCCTTGAAAGCCTATCTGCAAGCCAACCGCGATTACCTGGTCGAGGCGGTGAGCACCCGTCTGCCGGGCATCACCATGACCGTACCCCAGGGCACTTACCTGGCCTGGCTGGATTGCTCCGGGCTGGGGCTGGATAACCCACAAGGGTTCTTCTTGAAAGAAGCCAAGGTCGGGCTGAGTGCCGGGCTGGATTTTGCTGACGATGCCGGGCAGTTCGTGCGCCTGAACTTCGGCTGCCCGCGGGCGTTGCTGGAGGAAGGCATCGCGCGGATGGAGCGCAGCCTGAAAGCCAGGGGCTGATTCAACTGCCAATGCCCCTTGTGGTGAAGGAGCAAGCCCCTTGCCACAAGGGTTTGAGCTTTATTCATGCATATCCGGCGCATGGACAAAGCACAGCTTGTTCCCCTCCGGGTCGCGGCAATACGCACCGAAATAACCTTCGCAATACTGCGGCCTCGGACCCGGTGGACCTTCATCGGTACCGCCCATGGCCATCGCCTGCTCCCAGGCAGCGCGGACGGTTTGCGGGGAGTCGGCGGCGAAGCTCACTTGCATGCCATTGCCCCAGGTCGCGGGCAGGCCATTGAAAGGCAACTGGACAAACACCTGCGGCCAATGCTTGCCGGGCTGACGCCAGCCTTCTCCCGGCGGGCCCGAATCGCTTTCGCCCTCGATGCGCTCCAGCCCCAGGCAGCCGAGGACTGCATCATAAAAAGCGACCATTGTCGGCAGGTCGCGCGCGCCGATCTGTATGTGGCTGAACATTGCCCTGCTCCTTAAACGACTCCTGTACTGACATTGGAGAATACAGGCTCGTCCAATGTTCGCCAGGCTTCTCTATTCGCCGACGAAACGCTGCTTGTCACGCTTATCGACTGGCCGGACAATTCGACCGAACTCTGCCCGAAAATCCAAAGTCCACCCTCCATCGCAACCCACCTGGAGAACGACGATGGTCGACTACCCTTTCCCGCCTTTCCCTAAACAAAGCCAGCCGGTGCCCGGCACCCAGCGCAAAATGGACCCTTACCCGGACTGCGGCGAACAGAGCTACACCGGCTCCGGACGATTGGCGAACAAGATCGCCCTGATCACCGGCGCCGACAGCGGCATCGGTCGCGCCGTCGCCATAGCCTTCGCCCGTGAAGGTGCGGATGTGGCGATTGCCTACCTGGACGAGCATGAAGACGCCAAAGAAACCGCACGCTGGGTCGAGCAGGCCGGACGCCAGTGCCTGTTGTTGCCCGGTGACCTGGCGGACAAAGGCCTGTGCCGCAAGATCGTCGATGAAACCGTCGCCCGCTTCGGCCGTATCGACGTCCTGGTCAACAACGCCGCGTTCCAGATGACCCACGAAAACCTGGAGGACATTCCCGACGAAGAATGGGTGCGCACCTTCGATATCAACATCACGGCGATGTTCAGGATCTGCCAGGCCGCCGTGCCGCACATGAAGCCTGGTGGCTCGATCATCAATACCAGCTCGGTCAATTCCGACATGCCCAAGCCGACGTTGCTGGCCTATGCCACCACCAAAGGCGCCATCGCCAACTTTACCGGTGGCCTGGCGCAGATGCTCGGGCCCAAGGGCATCCGCGTGAACAGCGTGGCGCCGGGACCGATCTGGACGCCGCTGATCGTGGCGACCATGCCCGAGGAAGAAGTGCAGAATTTCGGTTCCCAGACCCCCCTTGGCCGCCCTGGCCAGCCGGTTGAAGTGGCGCCGATCTATGTGCTGCTGGCCTCGGACGAAGGCAGCTACATCTCCGGGGCCCGTTATGGGGTTACCGGGGGCAAGCCGATGCTTTAGGCATGGCATTTACCTGTGGGAGCGAGCTTGCTCGCGATAGCGGTGAACCAGTCACCATTGATGCTGCCTGGGCTGCCCCTATCGCGAGCAAGCTCGCTCCCACAGTGGACTGTGCCCAGCCAGTCGATCGGTAACAGCAGTGCCCTTGACACAAGGTATCGGCGGCAGTGCTCAGGACGGCTCCTTGGCAATCACCGAGATCTTCCCGTTGCGCTCGATGATCGCAAACTTGATCTGTTCCAGGGTCTCGATGCCCTGGCTGGAGCGTGCCGCTTCCATGATGTCCGCCTCCACCAGCCGCGCATGACGCATCCGGCCGCGCAGAATTCGTCCGTCCTCGACGATGATGGTCGGGCCACCGTCGATCAGGCGCGACACCCATTGGGAGCGCAGCTTGAGCAATGAGAAGCCGACATCGATGGCAATCAGCGTCACGATGACCATCAGCGCGTTGGTCATCGAGAAATCATCCCCCAACAGCGCCTGTTGAGTGGCCTCGCCGATGATCATCAACAACACGAAGTCAAAGGTGGTGAGTTCTGCCAGCGAACGTCGCCCGGCGATTTTGAACAACACCATCAACGCCGCGTACATCACGGCAGCTCGCAGCACCGAATCCATAGGTCACCTAAGGAAAAATGAACTGATTGAAACTCACCGAGGCACCGCGGGGGGTTGCGATGCGGCAGTGATAGGTCCCGAAGCCATCGCCAAGCAATGACAGGTGCAGGCTGGCCTGGCCTCGTTCATCGGCTTGTACCCAGAGGGTCATGCCCTGCCCCGCGCCCGCCGAGCGCATCGGTGCAGGTTGCAACGCTTGCACCTCGAAACCCTCCAGCCAATCGCCACCCAACTCGACTTCCAACACGGCGTTGGGCTGGCCCTTGAGACGGATGACCAAGGCGTTGCTGGAGCCGTTGCGGTGGAAAGCCTGGTACTCGACGCCAAGGTTGCCGTCGTCGCTGTGCAGCTCCCGGTTGCTCAGCGGGCCACGGGAAAACAGCCCCAGCAAGGCCAGGACCACCAACAACACCAACACGTACCAGCCGACTCGTTCGAAACGCCAGACCTTATGCTGGAACGCCATGTCTTCGCGTACCGGAAACTGGCGGCTCCGGTGGTCGTCCTGCTCGTATGGATCGCTCATGGCCCCGCCCCCTATCGCCGCTCGCCGGCCACGGCGCGCTGGTGAAAGCCGGGCAGTTGTTGCAACACGTATTCGGCGGCCTGCAATTGCACCTGACCGCGACTGCCGAAGAACCGCACGCAACGACTGAACAGCGCTCGCTGACCGTTCACATCGAACGCCCAGGCAAAGCAGACAGTGCCGGCGGGTATTCCATCCTTGTCGTCTGGCCCGAGCAGACCGGTGGTGGCCACCGCCGCGTTGGCATTGGCATCGTGCAAGGCACCGAGGGCCATCTCCTCGGCGACTTCGCGGCTGGTGAGATTGAACGTCTCGATGGTGCGTGGGCTGACACCGAGCAAGCGCTGCTTGGCCTCCGGGGAATACACCACATAACCGCTTTCGATCAGTGACCCACTGCCGGGCACCTCGGCCAGCAATGTGACGATCTGTCCGGCGGTACAGGATTCGGCCGTGGTCAGGCGCAGGTCATGATCGCGCAGGTAATCAACCAGGATTTGAGCAACAGTCATGGCAGACGGTCCTTCAGGGATGCTGATGTGTTGACCCCTGCCGTTGTGTTTCATTCCCTTTATCGCCCCGTCGGCCAGGACCAGCAAATAAATGAAACCCGGGTGTTTTTTTGTGCCTCAAACCCAATAAGGGCCTCATGCAGAGGCCGTCCTGATCAGGAGGTCGTCATGTCCGCACCTTTCGTCAAACTGTTCACGCAGCCCGAATTCGCCTGGGCCGACATACGCGAGCAAGAACAGGCACATCCACGCCATTACCTGGCTCATTTGCTGTTGCTCGCGCTGATTCCCGCGGTATGCCTGTTCATCGGCACCACCTGGACCGGATGGAGCCTGGCCGAAAACGAAACAGTACGGCTCAGCAGTGCCAGCGCCCTTCAACTGTGCGTGCTGCTGTACCTGACCAGCGTCGTCGGCGTCACGTTGATGGGGCTGTTCATCCGCTGGATGTCCCGCACTTTCGAAGCGCGCCCGACGGTCAACCAATGCATCGGTTTCGCCGCCTATACCGCAACGCCGTATTTCCTGGCCGGAATCTTCGGGCTTTACCCGAGCCGCTGGCTGGCCGTGGCGGTGCTGTTGCTGGCGTCGGCCTACTCGACATTCCTGCTGTTCGTCGGGCTACCCAAGTTCATGGGCCTCAAGAAGGAACAGGGCCTGCTGTATTCGGCAAGTGTCTGGGGCGTGGGCCTGCTGGTCCTGGTGACGATCCTGGTGGAAATGATCCTGCTCTGGTTCAACTACCTGCAGCCGGAATATTTGCGTGTCCCGGTGGGCTGAACGCATTTCAGATTACCGATGACAGGGGCTTGAGATGATCAGGTTCATCCTGTGGGAGCGAGCTTGCTCGCGATGGCGGTGGTTCAGTCACATGGATCTTGGGCTTGCTGGCCTCTTCGCGAGCAAGCTCGCTCCCACAGGGGACCGCGTCGTATAGAGCATTTGTGACTTCTGAACATCCGAATAGCCGCTATGCCTCAGACTTTCTTCATGCCGATACGCCTGCGCATCTCAGCCGTAATGCTCTGCCGAGTCTTCTTCAGCCCAGCCCAAGGCTCGTGACCCACCTCCGCCAGACGCTCATGAACATTGTGCACATTCCATAGGTTCGCCCCCTTGAGCTCAGCCACCTCCTCACGAAATATCGGCACCGACACCGGCAACCCCTCCCGGGTCCGGGCGGCGTAGGCACAGATGGTCGTGGAGCCCAGCCCATTGCGCAGGTAATCGATGAAGATCCGCCCTACCCGGTTCTTCGGCCCGGACACCGCCGAAAAACGGTCCGGCAGCAGCTTGGCCATGTGACTGACAATCGCATGACTGAAGCCCTTGACCTCGTCCCAGCCCAGTTTGCGCGTCAATGGCACCACCACATGAATGCCCTTGCCGCCGCTGGTCTTGAGGAATGCCTTGAGTCCTAGTTCATCGAGCACCGACAAGGTGAGCTGCGTCGCCTCGACCATGCTTTTCCAGGGCAGCGCCGGGTCCGGGTCGAGGTCGAGGACGAAGCGGTCGGGCTTGTCCAGATCGACAGACGTGGCATTCCAGGTGTGCAGTTCCACCGTGCTCATCTGCACCGCGCCGATCAGCGCCTCGGCGTTGTTGATGATCATCACTGGCTGTCCGGTCAGTTCCTTGTCCAGGCTGGTGATACCGGGAATCGCCAGGCGCTCGGGGTTTTTCTGGAAGAACAGCTCACCGGCGATGCCATCCGGCGCCCGGACCAAGGCGACCGGGCGGTCTTCCAGTTCCGGCAGGATGAATTCGGCAACGCTGGCGTAATACTCGGCCAACTGCAACTTGGTGGTGCCACTGCTGGCGTCGATGACCCGCTCCGGGTGAGTGATGCGGACCTTGCCGTCCATGGCCGGGGCCTTGGCTTTTGTCCTGGTCTTTGCCTTGTGCGGTTTCGCGTCGGGTTCATCCTGGGTGCTGGTTTTTTTCGCCGCAGTGGTTTTTTTCACGGGTTTGGCAAGCTCCTGAGTGATGTCCTTGGCCGGCTTGTCGTTGCGCAAGCCATGGAAGACCGCATGGCGCACCGAGCCTTCCTTGGTCATTTCGGCAAAGGCCACTTCGGCCAACAGCGTCGGTTCGAGCCAGTGCACGCCCTTGGCTTCGTAGCCGGTGGGCGGATTCGCCACGGCGGCCTTTTTCGTCTCCAGGGGCAGCAATTGCTGGTAGATGCTTTTAAGGGTGGTTTCGTTGAACCCGGTGCCGACCTTACCGGCGTAGCGCAACTGGCCGCTGTCGGCATCATGCAGCCCCAGCAGCAAGGCACCGAAGGCACTGCGGGCGCCTTTCGGATCGCTGAAGCCCACCACCACGAACTCCTGGCGATTCTTGCATTTGAGCTTGATCCAGTCGTTGCTGCGCCTGGACACATAGGCGCTGCCAACGCGCTTGCCGATCAGCCCTTCCATCTGCATCTGGCAGGCGCTGTTGAGCAGCGCGTCTGGGGTTTCTTCGAAGGCATCGGAAAAGCGCAGCAAGGGGCTTTCGTTGGGCTCCAGCACGGCGGCCAAGGCGGCCCGGCGTTCTTGCACCGGCACGTTGCGCAAATCCATGCCATTGAGATAAGGCACGTCGAACAGGTAATAGGCGATCTTGCCGCTACTGCCGGCCTCGAAGGCATTTTGCAAAGCCTGGAAGTCCGGCACTCCCTGCTCGTTGGCGACCACCATCTCGCCGTCGAGCCAGGCCGATTCCAACCCCAGCGCGGCCAAGGCCTCGGCCTGTCTTGGCAATTTGTGGGTCCAGTCATGGCCGTTGCGGGTGAGCAGCCTGACGTCGCCGTTTTCGATTCGCGTCATGACTCGGTAACCGTCGAACTTGATCTCATAGAGCCATTCGCCGTCGGGCGCACTTTCCACCAGCGTCGCCAGTTCCGGCTTGAGGGTTTCTGGCAGCGGCCCGGCGACCGCACCGCTGAGGGTGCCTTTCGAGGCGCGTTTCGGCGATTTCGGCCGCGCGGCTTTTTCCGGTTGTTTCACCGCTTTGGCGGCAGCCTTGCCTCGACGCTTGGGTACGAGGGTGCGATCGCTGAGCACGCTGTCCGGCTCGGCCTGGACCACGTCGTATTCGCTTTCGGGGCGGGCGGCCTGGTCTCGATGCTTGATCAGGAACCACTGCTCCTGCTTGCCGGGCATATGGGTGCGTACCAGGTTCCACAGGCCGCTGAGCTTTTCCCCTTGCAGCTCGAACTTGAGCCGGCCTTTTTCGTAGGCCTCATGGGGATCCCCCTGGGGAATCCAGACGCCCCGGTCCCAGACGATCACGTCACCGGCACCGTAGTGGCCTTCAGGGATGTTGCCCTCGAACGTGGCGTAATCCAGTGGATGATCTTCGACATGCACGGCCAGGCGCTTGACTTTGGGGTCCAGGGAGGGCCCCTTGGGCACCGCCCAGCTCTTGAGCGCACCGTCCAGCTCCAGCCGGAAGTCGTAATGCAGCCGCGAGGCATCGTGCTTTTGAATGCAGAACTGCAAGGCGTGGGCGGTTTTTGCCGACTTGCGCGAACGTTTCGCCGCCGGCTCCGGTGTGGCGGCGAAATCTCGCATGCGGTTGTAGTCATCCAGGGTCTTGCTGCTCATGGACCACCTGCCACCTGTTGCAAGGCTGGGTCGGCTACCGGCATTCCAGCGGTTTCCGCGAGCAACTGATCGACCACCCGGCTCAAGGCCTGTTCAACCGAATCGCCCAGCAGCAGACCTTGTTCGTAGAGCACGAGTTGCCGATCAGCGCTGGTGCCTTCCTGGACGATCCGGCGGGCCTGCTTGAACACATCCTGGACGCCCAGCTCGGCCGCGGTTTCACCGAAAGTCTGCTCTGCCAGGGTCAGCCACTCACCGATCAGCATCGGCTGTTCCTGGCCCTCGACGATGAACTCCGCAAGAATCCCGTGGCGCTTGGCCCGCCAGCGGTTTTCCTTGAGGATCCACTGGGACATCTGGCTGTAGCGGGCACCGGGCCGGCGCTGCGTCACGGCGTGAGCCACCATCAGGCGAAACAGCGAGACCAGACAAAGGACGTCGTCCGCCCGAGGGCAGGCATCGCAAATGCGCAGCTCCAACGTGGGATAACGTGAGGAAGGCCGTATCACCCACCAGCAATCGCTGGCCTGGCGAATGGACCCGGTGCGCATGAGCATGTCGACGTAGCCACCGAACGCCGATTCATCTTCGAAATACTCCGGCACCCCCATGCGCGGCCATTCATCGCAGGCCACTTGTCGATAGCTGCTGAAGCCACTGTAGCCACCGTTCCAGAACGGCGATGACGCACTCAGGGCGAGGAACATCGGCAACCACGGCAAGACCTCATTCATGATCCGCACTCGATCCTGCGTGGCCGGGACTTCCACGTGTACATGCAGACCCGACAGCACGCTGCGCCGCGCCACCCGCTGATAATCATCGAACAGTTGCTGGAAGTGCAGCTCGTCGGTGGGTTGCAGCACCTGGGTGGCCATCGGATGTGAACCGGCACTGAGCAGGCCCAGGCCATAGGGCGCCAGGCGCTGGTTCAGGCCCGTACGCACTTGGTTCAGGTAGTCGGCAGCCTCGGGCAGGCTGCGAAAGATGGGCGAGGCCATTTCCACCTGGCATTGGAACATCTCATGGGCGAAATGCTTGCCCAGTTCAGCCTGGTACGCTGCGACAGCCTCCGCAGGGGGGGCACCCGGCATGCACCGGGTGTTCAGGTCCGTGATGAAATACTCCTCTTCAACGCCGAATTTCATGCGCCTGTTCATCGATAGTCCCTCCGATAGCCCCGCCCAGACCTGCGCCAATGCGGGTTACAACCAACGCCACCACGGCGATCCTTTCCACGTCCTGATAACCCGGCGTGAGCAGTTCTTCACCGAACACGTCCGGGTCCAATTCCTTGTAGGTCCAGCCGAAATCCGCCGAGTCACGCCACTGCCCCAGCGCTTCGAGGAACGGATCGCGCCCATCCACCATGGCCACGCCGGTGTAGAGCACCAGCGAGCCGCCAGGTGTGAGCCGGGGCAAGGCTTGCTCGACGATGCGCAGCGACAGCCCGGCGCCCAGTGTGCCGCCGCCATGGCGATAGGCGCGCTCGGAGGGGTCGGCCATGTACGGCGGGTTGGCGACGATCAGGTCGAACTGGCCCGGCACGTCCTGCAACACGTCGCTGCGGGCGACCTCGACGTTGGCCACCTCCGCCAGCGCGGCGTTCACGGCGCTCAGGCGCAGGGCTTGGGGGTTGATGTCCACGGCCAGCACTTGCGCTTCACGACGGGCACGGGCAATCACGATGGCCCCGACACCCGCGCCGCAACCGATGTCCACGGCGCGCTGCACAGCTGTGAAGTTCTGTTGCAGGTGAGTATGGATCAGTTGGGCGAAACGATAAGTGTCAGGGCCGAAGAACACCGCATCGCTGGCTTGCGTGGGAAACTGCGAATGGGCAAACAGCAAGCCATCCAGGCTCGACCAGCGCACCCGGCTACGCAACAAGCCGTCGTGTGCTTCCAGCACCTGGGCGTCTTGCAATTGCCGCTGTTCGTCGGTGCTGATCAGCCCCGGCGCAAACGGCCGCGACCACCCGAACACGTCCCGCAAGGTCTTGGCGCGCTCATTGCCGGGACGCTGGTTGACCCGTTCGTGGGTCAACGGGGTCGGGGTGATGAAACGGTAGCCGTCGGCTTGCAGGCGTCGGCCCAGTTGCAGCAGTGCAAGGTCCGGCTCGGACAGACGTTCTTCATTCATGCAGGGCTCCCTAGCGAAGTGCGGATTTGAGTTCGATGAACCGGCGAGTCGCCAGCAGCCCGGCCGGATGGCTGTGGCAGCGGGCGCAGAGCCAGGGCATCAGGACTTGCATCTGCTCGTTCGGCGTGCGGCCTTGCAGCGCCTGTTGCAGGCTTTGCACATCGGGATCGTCCATCGGTGTCGCGGGCGCGCAAGCCGCAACCGGAGCACGCCGGGCACCGGACTTCACGCCCTCGTCCAGCCAGTCACCGGCGATCCAGTCATGCAGCAGCTGTTTTTCGTAGGGGCTGAACACCCCGAACATGGCCGCCCCTGCACCGTCGACCAGCGTCCAGAAGCGGCTGTTTTGCGGGTCTTCATGGCGCTTGATCCAACCTTTGTTCTGCATGGCCGTCAGGAACCCTTCCAACTGGCCCGGCGCCGAGAGCCACTGGTTGACGGTCTTGCCTTCGAATTTGCAGTAATCAGAATGCATGTGCTGACCGAACGGGCGTTTGCGTTCGAGCATGTCCAGCACTTCGCGATCCAGGTCGAACGAGCCGATGATGGCCCGGCTGCCCCGCCCCAGGTCATTGAGGCGATAGCCCAGCGTGACTCGCTGCCAGAAAGCCTCACGGTCCGCTTCCATCGGCATCAGTTGCAGCAGCGCTTGCACCGCCTTGTGGGCGTGGCCGGTGCTGGCGTTGTCGATGGTGACGTGGAGGGTGAAATAGTACGGATCGATGTCCAGTTCGCTCAGCTCATAGGCGCTGATCAACAGATGCAGGGGCAATTGTTCGTAGCCCAGGTTGTAGCCGATGACCTCCGGCAGGTACTCGTCGCCGGCATAGCCCAGGGCCAGTTGCACGGCGCCTTGCAGATACAGATCGTCGTCGATGTCCGGGGCGTCCGACAGGTCGTATTCGGCGAGCAACTTGCGATAGAGCACCACATGATTTTGCGCGGGATGACCGTCCCCCAGTTCTTCCAGGTAGGTGCACAGCAACCCTTCGAAACGGTGGTCGTGCCAGTGCTTGACCACGCCATACAGCCAGGCGCCGTCCACCCGTTTGGTCGGGGCCACGGCCTGGAGGAAGTACAGGGCATGGGCCTTGCCGCTGAAGAACTCCCGTAGGCCGCCGTTCTGGCGCCGCTCCAGGTAGTCAGCGTATTGCCGGGCCACGCCGGCGCTCTGTTGTTCGACCCAGGCCTGCAGCGCCATGGGATCAGAGGGCATTTCCTGGGGGAGTGCCTCGGCTTTGGCGATGCATTGCTGGAGTAACGCTTGGGCGACGGTTTGCTTGTCGGCATCGTCGGAGCCCTGGAGCAGCCGTTCATAGCATTGGCGCACCTGTCCTTTATGGATGACGGGGTGCACGGTGGCCGGCTGGGATTGGAGGGGTGTCAGCGCAGTCATAAGGGCCTCTTGGGTTCTTGGCGGACGCTGAATCAGAACGTCTCTTCTGTTGCAGAGCGCGGGAAACGGCGAAAAATTCCGTTGGATTGAATGGCAGGCGGATAAACGGGGACCTGCTGCTTTGGTGGGAACCCTCGCTTCGCTCCGGGCCTCGAATGCAGAGACCACCAGGCGCTATCCAAGGAGCAGCGATGACGTTCACAGTATGGGTAGCGGTGCTCGGCGCGGTATTGCTGACCCTGGCCCTGACCTCCTCTTATCTGCGCTGGATGCCGGTCACCACCTCGGCGATGTGCCTGGTACTGGGTGTCGCCATCGGGCCGCTGGGGCTGGATGTGCTGAAGCTGGACGTCAGCGACTCGTCGGTCTGGATGGAACACCTCACGGAAGTCGCGGTGGTGTTTTCGCTGTTCGTCAGCGGCCTCAAGTTACGCCTGCCTCTCAAGGACCGCACCTGGCGCGTGGCCTATGGGCTGGCCGGGCCGGTGATGATCCTGTGCATCGCCGGCCTGTGCCTGGCGTTGCACTCTCTGCTGGGCCTGAGTTGGGGCGTGTCGATGCTGATCGGCGCGATGCTGGCGCCCACCGACCCGGTACTGGCGGCGTTGGTGCAGGTCAACGATGCCCGGGACGACGACCGGGTGCGGTTCGGCCTGTCGGGCGAAGCGGGACTGAACGACGGCACGGCGTTTCCCTTTGTCATCCTGGGCCTGTTGATGCTGCGTGAGGACGGCAGCGGTTTTCTCGGTGAATGGCTGCTGCGCAACGTCCTGTGGGCCGTGCCGGCCGGGTTGCTGGTCGGCTACTGGATGGGCCGCGGCATCGGCAAGCTGACCCTGTCGATGCGCATCAGGAATGCCGACAGCACTTTGTCGCCCAATGATTACCTGGCCCTGGCGCTGATTGCCCTGGCCTACGTCGTGGCCGAGTGGATCCAAGGCTATGGCTTTCTCTCGGTGTTCGCCGCCGGCCTGGGGCTGCGTCAGGCCGAGGTCCAATCCACCGATGAAGAGGCGCCACCGGCAGAGCACCTGGTGCAACCGGTGGTGGGCCACGAAACCGTCGATCCCCAACAGGCCGTCGCGGGCGATACCGAGACGCTGGACGATGGTCAATTGGCCGCCGGGGTGATGATGAGCGACATGCTGGCGTTCGGCAGTTTGGTGGAGCGGTCGATGGAAGTGTTCCTGGTGACCCTGCTGGGGGTCGTGCTGGCCAGCCATTGGGACTGGCGAGCCGTGGCGATCGGTGCCCTGCTGTTTTTCGTGATTCGCCCGTTGAGTGTGCTGCTGGTGCCCTGGCGGCGATTGCTCGACGGACCGCAACGGCTGCTGATCGGCTGGTTTGGCATTCGCGGGATCGGCAGCCTGTTTTATCTGTTCTTCGCCTTGAACCATGACCTGCCGCCAGCGGTGGCGCAACTGTGCATCGACCTCACGTTGTCGGTGGTGGCCCTGAGCATTCTGGTGCATGGCGTCACCACCCAGCCTACGTTGGCATGGTATGAGCGCCGTAAGCGGTCGAGTTGAGGCAAGTGTGCCTCAACCGCCTGGATTGCTCACCTGGATATAAACCGAATATGTCCCCAGCAATACCCAGAACGTGGCGAAGATCCAAGGGGTACGCAACGAAAACAGCAACGACTTGCGGTAGCCCTTGTGGGTCGACTCCCGCTCGCTGAACAGCGGCGATTCGTCGTAGGCCAGCCCCATCAAGGGTTCGGCGCGCAACAGTTCGCTCTGCTTGAAATGCCAGTGATCGATGATTTCGTAGGCCGCCTTGATGCCCGGCCAGGCATTGAGCGAACTGAGGAATCCCAGCAAGGCCAGGAATGGCGGCACGATCAGCGTGAACAACTTGCCCCACTCCGGGTTCAGGTTGGCCATGCAGGAGGCAAAGGCGATCACCAGGAAGGATTGGGCGGCCAGGTAAGCATCGGTTCGATTGGCCAGGATGCTGGTTTCGTATTGGATCTCCCGGCGATAGAAGTCCAGTCGCTCCTTGGGCGAGCCGAACAGTTTGGCGTTGTGTTCCGTCAGTTCTTCTTCCGGGGTGGGCCCGGTGAGTATTCTGGGCATTGCGCAGGCGGTGCCTCGATGATGATTCGGACTCATTAGAAGAACCCGCGCGCGGCAAGTTCAAGCCGATGGACCACAGGTGCATTAAAGTCCGAGGAAACGCTGCCCAACCGCCAAGGTCTCTACTGTGTAAGGACAAGAGGACGGTTGTGTGGATTATCTTGGATGGGTGCAATGGCCGGCGATGCTCGTCACGGTGCTGGCCGCCTGGTTGATCGGCTCACGCCAACCCCGCCGCAGGGTGGCGGGGTTCAGTTGTTTCATCGCGAGCAATATTCTGTGGGTGGTCTGGGGCCTGCATACCCATGCGTATGCATTGATCGTGTTGCAGTTTTGCTTGTGTGCGATGAATTTGCGTGGGTTCAAGAAGAACACTGAATCAGCGCCATAAGCGCCTGCTCTTGTGGCGAGGGAGATTGCTCCCGCTCGAGTGCAAAGCGCTCGCGACATTGGGGCCGCTTCGCGACCCAGCGGGAGCAAGCTCCCTCGCCACAGGAGGCTGACTATTTCATCGTCTGCCCAATCACCTGCATCAGGTCAATCTGCTTGAATGGCTTGATCAACCGAGGCAGTTGCGTGGCGAATCCTTCCAGGCGTTCGGCATAGCCGGTGGCCAGGATGATGGGCAAGGTCGGTTGGCGGTCGCGCAACAGTTTTGCCAACTGCGCACCGTCCATCTGCGGCATGGCCATGTCGGTGATCACCAGGTCGATGTCCGGGTTGCGCTCGTACAGCTCCAGCGCCTGGCCCCCCGATGAGGCGCAAAGGACTCGATGCCCCAGGTCTTCGATCAACAAGCGAGTACTGGTCAACACCAGGCTGTCATCGTCGACCACCAGCACTTTCAACTCGTGGACCGGCGACGCCGCCTCTTCGATCGCCACTTTGCCAGGGGCCGTATCGCCGGCCACCGGCAACCACAATTCGGCGGTGGTCCCCAGGCCTTTCTGGCTTTTGAGTATCAGGCGGCCACCGAGCTGTTCCGCCAGGCCATGCACCATGGACAGCCCCAGGCCCGTGCCCTTGCCAACGCCCTTGGTGGTGAAGAACGGGTCCACGGCCGAGGCCAGCGTGGCGTCGTCCATGCCCTCGCCTTCATCGGTCATCGCCAGGCAGATGTAGCGCCCGGGGGCCATCGGCTTGTCCGGCCCGGCATCAGCCCCTCGCCGTTCCTCGGCTGCAATGAGGATCTGGCCGCCATGGGGCATGGCGTCCCGGGCATTGGTCGCCAGGTTGAGAATCGCCAGTTCCAGTTGATTGACATCGGCCAGCACCGGCGACAGCGCCTCGGCGAAACGGGTCTGGATGTGTATCGACGGCCCCAGGGAGCTTTGCAGCAGGCCGCTGATGCCCTGTACCAGGGCCGCCAGCTCGACCGATTCGTAGGTCAATTTCTGCCGACGGGCAAACGCGAGCATGCGCTGGGTCAGCGAAACCCCGCGCAACGCGCCCTGGGTCGCGTTGTCCAGCAATTGAGTGAGTTTCGGTTCGTTGGCCATGCGCTTGCGCACGATTTCCAGGTTGCCGAGGATGACCGTCAACAGGTTATTGAAATCATGGGCGATACCGCCGGTGAGCTGACCGATGGCTTGCAGTTTCTGGGATTGAAACAACGCCTCGCGGGCCTGTTCAAGGGCCTGCCGGGCCTGGGTGGCATCGGTAATGTCGCGGGTGATCTTGGCAAACCCCAGCAGCGTGCCGGTATCGCTGCGAATCGCATCGATAACCACGTGGGCCATGAAACGCGTGCCATCCTTGCGCATGCGCCAGCCCTTTTTCTCGAAACGCCCTTCGCTGGCAGCGATGCTCAACGCGCGCTGCGGCTCGCCGGCATCACGATCTTCGGGGGTGTAGAACATCGAGAAATGCCGGCCGATGGCTTCCACCGGAAGGTACCCCTTGATCCGCTGCGCCCCCAGGTTCCAGTTGGTGACCTGACCTTCCGGGTCGAGCATGTAGATGGCGTAGTCGGTGACGCTTTGCACCAGCAGGCGAAATTGCTGCTCGCTTTGCTTGAGGGTTTCCTCGGCCATCTTGCGGTCGGTCAGGTCGCGGGTGATCTTGGCGAAGCCGAGCAAGGTACCCGTCTGGCTGTCGATGATCGGATCGATCACCACATGGGACCAGAACAGCGTGCCGTCCTTGCGCACCCGCCAGCCCTCGCCTTCGAAACGCCCCTCATGCAGGGCCGTGTCCAGCGCCCGTTGCGGCAGGCCGGCGGCGCGGTCCTGATCGGTATAGAAACGGGAGAAATGCTGGCCGAGGATCTCGGACTCCTCGTAACCCTTGAAACGCCTGGCACCGGAGTTCCAACTGGTGATGATGCCCGAAGGGTCGGTCATGTAGATGGCGTAGTCGACCACCGCGTCGATGAGCAGGCGAAAGCGCTGTTCTTCGTTCATGAGCGGGGGCTTGGGGGCATTCTCGAGCATCTGGCCGGGGCATCCGTGTGGATTTTTTGCGGATTATGGAGCAAGTCAGGCGCCAGGAAAAATCCTCAAGCCTTCCACCCTGTGGGAGCGAGCTTGCTCGCGATAGCGGTGGGTCAGTTTGCATCAATGCTGGCTGACAGTCTGCCATCGCGAGCAAGCTCGCTCCCACAAGGGGATTTGTGGGCCTCTTGGGTGACAGACCACCAACGCGGCAATAAGTGCTGCACCCTGGCCTCGCCGAACCGATCATCGATCAGCATCACCACCCCGCGATCCTGTTGGGTGCGGATTACGCGGCCTGCCGCCTGTACGACTTTCTGCAATCCGGGATACAGATAAGCGTAGTCATAACCATCGCCGAAGATCGCCGCCATGCGTTGCTTCATCTGCTCATTGACCGGGTTGAACTGCGCCAGCCCCAAGGTGGCGATGAACGCACCGATCAGGCGTGAACCCGGCAAGTCGATGCCTTCGCCGAACGCGCCACCCAACACCGCAAAGCCGATGCCCTGGCTGTGTTCCATGAATCGTTCGAGAAACGCCTGCCGGGAGGCTTCGCCCATGCCCCGCGATTGCGTCCAGAGGGCTATCTGCGGGTGCCGCTCGGCAAACAGCCCGGCCACTTGCTGCAAGTAATCGAAACTGCTGAAAAAGGCCAGGTAGTTGCCCGGGCGCTCGCTGAACTGGCGGGCCATCAACGTGACAATCGGTTCCAAGGACGCCTGGCGATGGGCAAAGCGCGTGGAGATGCGGCTGACCACCTGTACGTCCAACTGCTCGGCCTTGAACGGCGATTCGACATCGATCCACACCGTATCGCCCGGCGTTCCCAGCAAGTCCGCGTAGTAATGTCGAGGGCTCAGGGTCGCCGAAAACAGCACGGTGCTGCGGGCCGCCGTCAGCCTGGGCCGCAGGAACGCGGCCGGCACCACGTTGCGCAGGCACAGCGTCGAAAGGCTGCGCTGGCGGCCGAGTTCGCGCTTGTGGATGTCGAACAGAAAATGTTCGTCGAAGGCTTCCGCTACCCGGCCAAACTGCAAGGCGTCGAAGTAGAACGTCTGCAAGCCGCTGTCCAGGCCCTGGGGGTGATCGTTGAGGTAATCGCCGATGGCGGTGGTACAGGTGGCCAAGGCCTGGAGCAGCTTTTCCGGCAGTTTTTCATAGGCCTGATAGGCCGCCACCTGAGGCGCATGCAAGGCGTTCCACTGGCGATTGACCCGCTCCAGGGATTTCTTCAGCGGTTCGGGGGCGGTTTTGCGCACACTGCTCAACGTGGCCTGGTCAAGGGTCGCGCTGTACATCTGCCGTCCGCGCTCCACCAGGTTATGGGCCTCGTCCACCAGGGTCGCGACTGTCCAGCCATTGGCCTGGGCCAGGCCAAAGAGCAAGGCGCTGAAGTCGAAGTAATAGTTGTAGTCGGCCACCACCACGTCGGCCCAGCGGGCCATTTCCTGGCTGAGGTAATACGGGCACACCTCATGGGCCAATGCAATGTCGCGCAATGCCGCCTGATCGAGCAACGAAACCCGGCTCGCCGCTGCTCGGGCACCCGGCAGGCGATCATAGAAACCACGGGCCAGCGGGCAGGATTCGCCATGGCAGGCGTTGTCCGGGTACTCGCAGGCCTTGTCCCGGGCGATCATTTCCAGCACCCGCAACGGCATCGACGGCGCGCTGTGGGTAATCACCCGCGCCGCATCCAGGGCCAGCTTGCGCCCCGGGGTTTTCGCCGTGAGAAAGTACACCTTGTCCAGTTGCTGCGGCGCTAAAGCCTTGAGCATCGGGAACAAGGTGCCGACGGTCTTGCCGATGCCTGTGGGCGCCTGGGCCATCAGGCAGCGGCCGGTACTGATTGCCTTGAACACCGACTCGGCCAAGTGCCGTTGCCCGGGCCTGAAACCCGCATGGGGGAAGACCAGCGCCTGCGCGCCGAGGTTACGCGCCTGTCGATGGGCCATTTCCTGCTCGGCCCAGGCCAGGAACAGCGCGCATTGTGCTTCGAAGAAAGCTTGCAACTGGGCCGCCTCGAAGCGTTGGGTGAGTCGGGTTTCCTTTTCGCTGACGATGTCGAAATACACCAGGGCCACGTCGATGTGCGGCAACTGCAGCTTTTGGCACATCAGCCAGCCATAGATTTTCGCCTGGGCCCAATGCAGCTGGCGATGGTTGGCCGGCTGTTTGCTCAGGTCGCCCCGATAAGTCTTCACCTCTTCAAGGCACTGGCGGACCGGGTCGTAGCCGTCGGCCCGCCCCTTGACCGTCAGTGTTTGCCAGTGACCTTCGAGGACCACTTCAGCCTGATAACCCTCGGTGCGCCGCGAGGCGACGGTGCGATGGCCGGCGATGCCTTCCAGGGCTGTCGGCGAGGGGGTGAAGCGCAGGTCAAGGTCGCCCACCTTGGCGGTGAACTCACACAGCGCCCGCACGGCGATGCTGTAGCTGGGTGTCGGGCTCATGTGCGCCCATCGCGGGCAAGCTCGCTGCCATTGCCATGGATGATCTGGGGTGGTTCGTCTTCTGTGGGAGCGAGCTCACTCGCGATGGCAGACGCTGCCCATTGCACATAGCAAACGGCGACGGGCATCTGGTGCTCGTGACAGAACTCCAGCCAACGCAGCTGGTTGTCTTGCAGGCGATCACCGGGGCCTTTGACTTCGATCATGCGGTAAGTCTTGTGCTGCGGCCAGAACTGGATCAGGTCCGGCATGCCGGCGCGGTTGGCCTTGATGTCCAGCAGCAGGCGCTGGAACCAGTGCTTGAGGTGCTCGGCCGGCAAGCAATCGAGGGCCTGTTCCAGCAAGGGCTCGGACAACGCACCCCAGAACACGAAAGGCGATTGCACGCCCCACTTCTCAACGTAACGACGACCAATGGTCTGCCGATAGCGGCCATCGTCCAACTCTGCCAGGCAGGCCGCGAACAACTCGGCGCGACGGGCATGGAAATCCTCATTGAGCAGGTCGACCGGCCCGCGCTGGAACGGGTGGAAAAACGCGCCCGGCAACGGCGCGAAGATCGCCGGCCAGCACAGCAGGCCGAACAGTGAATTGATCAGGCTGTTCTCGACGTAATGCACCGGCGCGGTTTCATCATGCAGGTGGGCCTGGACGTGGTATTCCACCGACAAGTCCGGATCGACGCGCGGCAGATGCAGGTCGAGGCGCTCCACTTCCCGGGCCATGACCCGTGGCACCGGCGGGCCGCCCAGCTTGCGCCGCAGGCGAGGCACGATCCGAAGCAAGGCCTGGGTTTCGGCAGCGCTTTGCGGTGTCTGCGCCGCCGCCTCGCCCAATTCCAAGGCCAGGGCATACTCGCCGATTCGCTCCAATACCCGGACCATCCGCAGCCGCGCACCCGGGTAGGTGCAATCGCGATAGATGCACAAGGCCAAGGCGAAATCGCCGATACGCTCGCCATGCTGGCCGATCTGGAACAACAACTTGCCCCGGCGTCGCTCCAGCCACGGATTATCCAAGGACAGTTCGTTGACCTGGGCGACGATATCTTCCGGGGGTTCGCCGGCTTCGAAGCGCTGCTGGCAGTCGTGCAGGAACAGGCAGGCATCGACGTCGGCGCGACTGCGCAAGCCCCGTGACTCGGCGCTGAACTCAACGGTTTCGTAGGTGAATATGCCCAGGTCCGCCAGGACGAATTCCGACCAATCCTGGTAGAGGTTGCCAAAGAACATCAAGCGCAGCCTGTCGCACAGAGGCATGATCGTCAGGCTGTACAGGCGGTCGTCAAGCTGCGGACACCAGGTACGAAAAGGCTGGAGCGGGCTGGGGTGATTATCCAGGGCCTGGAGCCATTCGGCCTTTTTCGCCTTGGGCTGTTCGATCAGGTGGCCCAGGCACAGAAGGATTTCCGCCTTGAGCAGCACGTCGAACAGTTCAATGAGCCCGATGGGGGCCTGTTCCTCGACCCATCCCAGGGCCAATAGCGGCGCGACGGCGGCGCCAATGTCGCCGATCTCCGGGTAACTCAGCTTGCCATGACGAAACCGCAGGCCCTTGCGCATCACCATACGCACCAACAAGCCTTGGGAAGCACGGGGCAGCGCTGCGAAATCGTCGATGAAGCGCTGCTCTTCGTGACTGAGCACGTCCGCATAACGCTGGCTCAACCACGCGAGCACTTGCTGGAAGTTGTTCAGGTAGTAATACGGATCGTCGAAAGAGCGGGTTGCCACGGGAAGAAACGCCAAAGGTGTCAGAGGTACTGGTTATGCATACAGATAACAGCTGTAAACCCCTCAGGCAACCGCAAAAGATGAACGGTCTCCTATATTTAACGTGAAATCCTTCACCCAGCGATGAACTTTCCTACGGCAAGCGAGACCAATGGCGGTTAGCTAATGTGATGGCGCGGTCGAATCAGTTGCTCCGTGTCCTTTTGATTGAGAGGTTATGGTTATGAACATCAGGTTTCTGGGCGTGTCCCTGGTCGCCGTGGCATTTATGGCTCTGGCTGGCTGCGCGTCGCCCACGGTAGTGACCTTGCAAAACGGTACCCAGTATTTGACCAAGGACACCCCTAACACCCGCACCGCCGACGGTTTCTACGAGTTCGAGGATATTTCTGGCAGGAAAGTCCGGGTCCGCGCCGATGATGTGGCGACCATTCGCAAGGAAGACTGATTTCCAGTGACTCGCCTGGCAGGCGACCATCGCGAACAAGCTCGCTCCCACATTTATTTTCCGGTGCTCGCAGAATCCTGTATTCACCCCCCATTCCTGTGGGAGCGGGCTTGCTCGCGAAAGCGGTGGGCCAGTTTGCAATGATGTTGAATGTTAAGCCCGCTCCCACAGGGTCCGGTGGTGAACACACATCCTGCGTACACCTGTGGACCCCTGTGGGAGCGAGCTTGCTCGCGATAGCGAACTCAGGCGAACACGATCCCTTCGCCGCCCACCTGACCGATATTCACCCCCACCAGGGTCACGGAACTGTCACCGAACTTGAGCAGCGTGTCATTGCCCACTTGTGACAGGTGCTCACTGTAGTCATGACCCGCCCCGGCGCCGGGTACGCCGAGGAATACCAGCTTGTCCCCTGCCTTGTAACCGCTGATCCGATCCTGGCCGAACGCACCATTGAAAAGAAAGGTGTCGCTGCCACCGCCCGATTGCATCAGGTCGTTGCCCGCACCGCCGACGAAGGTGTCGTTACCCGCGCCACCCACCAGCACATCGTTGCCGTCCTGGCCGAACAACCAGTCCCCCTTCGCGCTGGCCACCAGGGTGTCGTTGGCCGCACTGCCCTTGACCGAAGACGCATACGCCGTCAGGTTGCCGCCCGCCACCAGGCCGTCGACGGTGACGCCGTGGCTCACCTCATCCTTGAGCAGCCCCCAGAACAACCCGGACTCCTTACTGACCAGCGTGCCGATGTCGCGGGTGATGCTGATCCCGCCATGGGCATCGCGCAGGTACAGCGTCCCTGCCCCGTCATGGGCGAAACTGAAATCCTTCACCGACTGCTGCAGTTGCAGGCTGTTGCTGCCCTGCCCGCCCAATATCACGTTGTAACCACCGCCATCGCGAAAGGTGTCGTTGCCGGCACGGCCTTCCAGAAAGTCGTTGCCCTGGCCGCCCTGGATCAGGTCGTTGCTGTCGCTGCCGATGATGAATGTGCTGCCGGTATGGGTTTCAGCGTTGCGGTTGAGGTCTTGCACCCAGGTATTGGCCCGCGCGGGGTCTGACAGGTTGGCAACGATAATGGTGGAGTCTTTTTCGGTGAGGTCGTAGAACGCCGAGCCCATGATCCGGCCCATGCCATCGCTGTAGCCGCTGGGCAGGTGGGAAATCCAGGTGGGGATGTTGAGGATGGAAAACGGCAAGACGTTCCATGCCGCCGAAGCGTAGTGGTCGTTGAAGCTGACGATGTTGTTGGTGGCCGACGCCTGTTGCCCATCATGCACGCCCACCGATGCGAGGTTGAACGTCGAGCCATCCAGGGCGCGGAACACCGGATCGTTCTCGTAACCGATGTTCAAGACCTTGTCGGTGCTGCTCTGGGTCGGCGAAGCGTAGGCGATGTAGTTGGCATCGGCATAGAACCCCGACCATTGGCTGGCGCTCAAGTCCGCCAGGCTGTTGACCGCCAACCCGCCCAGGCTGTGGCCGCTGACCAGCACGTCCGCGCCCGTCAGGCCATGGGCCTGGGCAAACTTCGCGACGTTCCCCAGCAGGTTGCCAAAGGCTTCGCCGGCGTAGTTTTTCGCAAAGTCCTTGGGCCCCAGGGCGGCCATCAGGTCGTTGATCACGTCGCCAATGGAATCGCCAATCAGGTTTTCCCGAGGGCCGCTGGTGCCGCGAAACGACACACCGATTTCCTGCAGGTGACCCGCGGTGTCGTACTTGCCGAGGATCTCGACCTGCGCGGTGGTGTAGCCGGCTTTTTCGCCAAAAAACGTCCCGCGACCATCCACCTTGCCGGCGTAGCCCAGTTGCGTGGCGCTGATGGGCGTCCAGCCAGCCTTCTGCACCGCCTCCAGGGCCAGTTTTTCCGAATCAGGGTTCCACGGCACGCCGGGAATCACCCCTTGGGAGTCGGTCCCTCCCAGCAGCGCGGTGACCAGGGTCGCCGGCAAGCCGGCACCGAAGCCGTTGTGCTGGTAACCGGCGGCAAAACCGTGGTCGAGGTTGTGGTAGGCGTACAGCATGATCGCCATTGCGTCGCTGACCAGTGCCTTGGATTCGGCGGTGCCGAGGTTCTTGTAGTCGTAGATACCCATGGTTGTTGCTCTCTTTTTGTTGTTGGAATGCTAGAACCGGGAGGTACAGTTTCTGTGGCGAGGGAGCTTGCTCCCGCTCGGGTGCGTAGCAGCCGCCCTGGGGAGCGCTGCGCACTCCAGCGGGAGCAAGCTCCCTCGCCACAGGGGCATGTCCAGCCCCTTCTTCATGGTTAGAACTGCCAATCCAGGGTCAGGCCCACGCCGTGGGTTTTATCCCTGGAGCCGATCAGGCCGTTGTAGTCGAGGTTGACCCGCACATCCTTGGCGACCGCAAGCCCCGCACGGGCGCCGACCACGGCGGCGTTACGGTCCATGGACACGCTCTGCACCGCGAAGGTGTTGCTGACGCCGGCGAAGGCCAGGTCCTGTTCGGACGTGGTATGGCTCAGGTTGTGCTGCCAACCGAGGGAGCCGGACAGCTGCAGTTGCTGTCGATCCGCCAGTGCCAGGGTGCGGCTGGCCCGCACGCCCAGGGTCGAGAGCACAGCATCGCGGCGGTCGTCGCCACCGTGCAGGGCCGCGTTGTCGCCTTTCTCATGGAAACTGTCGCTGTCCAGATGCACATAAGCGAGGTTGGCGAACGGTTCCAGGGCCACCGCTTGCCCGTCCAGGCGATACGCCGCTTCGGTGAAGAGCTGGGTGGTCCGGGCATCGCGCTTGGTTTTCTCCCGGCCACTGACGTCGCCCCATTGCAGGTCACGCTTGACGTCGATGCGATGCCAACTGTGGGCACCGCCGACGGTCAGGCGCAGCGCGTCGATCTCATGCCCCAGATAGGCACCCAGGTGATAGCTGTCGGCCTTGGCCGAGGAATGGGTGCCATCGCCCATGCTCAACGAACTGTCGCTGTAGCCGGTGACGAAACCCAGGCGTGTCTGGTCGCTGATCAGGCCATCGACACCGGCCAGCAACCCACCGATGGAGCTGGTGGAACTGGCTTGATCATGCCCACCCTCGTTCTTGCCCCAAGCCCCCAGCACCTTGAACCAGGCATTGCTGCTGGCGTCGGGCGGCGTACCGGCGTCGTAGAGCGCGTCCTGGCGCAGGCGATCAGCCACGGCGTCGCGCAATTGACGGCTGTCATTGATCAGTAGCGTACCGATGGCCGGATGGATTTCACCGGACAACTGCTGGAACGCCTGCTGTGCCACGGCGGAGCTGGGCGCCAGCAGCAAGGCCTCGTACAACCCGTTGCCCGCGCCCAATCGCTCGGCGGCAGTGGCCACTGAACGCTGGTTGGGCGTCAAGCCGAGGCTGGCAAATGACGCGTCGTTACGCTCGACCGCCAGTTGAATGCCGTTGGCGCTGTACGCCAGGTCGCCCCCCAGAAACGCGTAGTTGGGCAAAACTTGCGCGAAACGCCCATCGATGCCACCGGCGGCCTGCAAGATATTGAACTGCCTACCCAGCAGGCTTTTCACTTCCCCAGCCGTCAGCAGCGTCGGGCTGTTTTCCAAGGACAGCGACACCGTCGCCCCATCGATGGACGCCTTGCCGCCCGCCACGATCAGGTCGCTGGAGGTGGGCGAGACTTCCACCGCGTAGTTCGAACCGGGTTGGAACGTCACGTCGCCGGCCACTTGCAGGGTGCCGATGGAATTGCCCGGCGCCACGCTGCCGCCGCGGCTGGCGGTCAGACTGGCGATGCGCCCATTGCCGCCGAGAATGCCGCCGTCGTTGACGGTAACCGCCGATGCCAGCGAGCCATTGATCGCCAGTCGCCCTTGATTGACCAGGGTCGGCCCGCTGTAGGTGTTTTCGCCGGTGAGCACCAGGGTGCCGATGCCTTCCTTGGTCAGCCCGCCGTGACCGGCGATGTCGTTGCGCCAAACGTCCAGGCCACATTGGATGCCACTGCACAGCCGTTCCGTGGGTTTGCCCGCATCGATGATCGCGCCGATGCCCGGCAAGTCCGCCACGAACTGACCGGAACCATAGGCGCCATCGATGCGAAACTCCGCGGGGATATCCTGATCGGTCACCAGCATCGACGGCCCGTCGATGGCCTTGCCAAGGTTGATCATGCCCCAGCCATACAACGAATCGACGCCCGGCGCGCCCATGTCGGTGGCGGTGGTACGCAGCACGCTCGCGACCTGGGCGCCGGTCATGTAGGGAAAACGCTCCATCAATACCGCCACGCTGCCAGCGACATGGGGCGCGGCCATGGACGTGCCGCTCTTGTTGGCGTAGCCCACGGTCAGGTCGTCGGCACGGGTGCCGCCGATCACGGCGCTGTAGACCCGGGTGCCCGGTGCCGACACGCAGAAACTGGCGGTGTAGCCACAGCGCGAGGAAAAGGTACTGATGGTGTGTGGATTGGCGCTGGCGGTGTCCGGGTTGACCTGCAGCGCCGCCACGGTGAGCCAGTTCGGCGCGATGTCCGGGACGAAATACGCCAGGCCCGCGATGGCATCGGGGTTATTGAGGTTGTAGTCATTGCCCGCGGCGAAGATCGTCACGATCCCGCTGCGGGCCGCCGCGATGGCCCCCTCGTAGGCGCCGCCGGGCTTGGTACCCAGCAGGGGTTTGATCTGATCGAATTGCAGTTGCGCATCCTGCACGGTGAAGTGCGGGAACGCCGGATCGCGACCGCCCTGGTCGAAGCGATCGGTGATGCCAATGCCCCAGCTGTTGTTGATGATCCGTGCACCGCTGCCGATCAACGCGTCCCAGCCGGCCTTGTACACCGCGCCATCGTTGCCCCGGATGATGCCGTCCTCGGGCCCCGGGTCGCCGTTGTCAGCGCTGATGATCTGCGCATCGAACGCCACGCCGTGCATCGGGCTGCCATCGCGACTGCCGGCGGCGATCCCGCCGACATGGGTGCCGTGGGACCCCAGCTTACCGTCCGAGCCGACGGTAGGTGAACCGTCGTAGTGGAACGGATCACCGGCCTTCACCGGGATGTAGGGGTCGGTGTATTCGCGAATGCCGCTGGTGACCAAGGTCACGACTTTGCCGGTGCCGGAGAACTCCGGGTGGGCCGCGTAGACCGGCTGGTCGAAGATCCCCAGCTTGACGCCCTTGCCGGTGTATCCGGCGGCGTAGGCCTGCTGCGCGTTGATCGCCCCTAACCCCCATTCGGCGTTGAATTCGCCGCTGCGCCAGCTGTCCGGGTCACCCGCCCTGCCGCTCTCGACATAAGGCGCCGCCTGGGCCGTGCCCAAGGTCGCCAGTGCGCAGAGCATGGCGTGGTTGAGGGCCTTTAGAAGGAACAGGCGACCTGCCGGCCTGGGCTGTTTTTTGTTATCGATTTTCATCACGAACCATCCTTAGTAGCGCTTTATCAATTGTTGTAAACACCTCTGTGGCGAGGGGATTTATCCCCGCTCGACTGCGAAGCAGTCGCCTGAGGGCCCGGGGTCTGTCTGGAAGAACACGGTGTTTGGGGTGGGGCCGCTTCGCAGCCCAGCGGGGATAAATCCCCTCGCCACAGGTCATTGAATGCGCGCCCGGGACACAAACGCCTCATCCACCTTCGCCAGGTCCTGCGGGCCGAGGGTGCCGGCGTAGTAATGCAGCTTGGTCCAGGCCATGAGGTAGTCGTAGCGGGCCTGGGCCAGGTCGCGGCGGGTGGTGTAGAGCTGTTGCTCGGCATTGAGCGCGTCGAGGTTGACCCGCTCGCCGCCGAGGATGCTTTGCCGGGTCGATACCACCAGCGCTTCGGCGGAGCTGAGGGCTTTCTGGTAGGCGCGCAGTTTGTTCATCCCCGACACGCAGGCGTTGAACTGACGGCGCAGTTCGATCAGCGTCTCGCGGGTCTTGGCCTCCAGCTCGTATTCGGCCTGTTCCATGTTGCGACTGGCCTGGCGGGTCGACGCCGAGACACCGCCGCCGGCATACAGCGGCACGCTGACTTCCAGGCCGATGGTGTTGGTGTCGTAGCGTTGGTTGTAGGTGTTGCCACTTTCCGATTCGTTCTGGCGCATTGTTGCGTAGGCATTGACCTTGGGCAGGTGTCCGGCGCGGTTGCGTTCGACCTCGAAGCGCGCCACATCCACCGCCTGGCGCTGGGACGCCAGGCTGGGGTTGTTGCTCACCGCCAGTTCGTGCCAGGTGTCGAAACTGGCCGGCTGCAAGGCAAAGGTCTGGAAGGTGTCGTGCAAAGGCGCCAGGTCGCCGATATCCAGGGTCGGGACGCCTATCAGCGAGCCGAGCTCACGCAAGGCGGCGTCCTGCTCGTCCCGCGCCTCGATTTCTTCGGCGATTGCCAGCTCATAGCGCGCCTGCGCCTCGAGGATGTCGGTGCGCGTGCCTTCGCCCTGGCGAAACAGCTGTTCGTTCTGCTGGAATTGTTGCTCGAACGCCTTTTTCTTGGCCTGGGCAATGTCGATCTGATCCTGGGCGAACAACGCCTGGGTGTACTGACTCAGCACCCGCACCAACAGCGCCTGGCTCTTGTCCCGAAAACTTTCGTCGGCGAACAATGCCTGGGCCACGCCCTTTCGGTAGGCCGCGTACGCTTCGTAGTCCAGCAAGGGTTGTTGCAGCGTCAGGCTGGAGCCGTAGCTGCTGTAGTTGCGATCGTCATGCTGGCTGGCGCCACGGTCATTGAGGTACGTGACCTTGGATTGGTTGCGGCCCTTGTTGTAGCTGTAGCCCAAATGCGGCAACAGCCCGGCTCGGCCGATGGCGCGGTTCTCCAGGCCCGCATCGCGCTCCTTGATCGCGCCCAGGTAGACCGGGTCATTGCGCAGGGCCTGCTCGTAGAACTCGAAGGGCCCCATGGCCCAGGCGTTGCCGCACACGGAAACAGCCAGCACGGCCATCCAATAGAAACGCTTCATACCGCCGGACATCCTTATTCTTCGGTCAACGCAGAGCCGGCTCGGTCGAGCAGCGGTTTGAACAGGTAGTTGAGCAACGAGCGCTCGCCGGTCCGTACGAACATTTCGGCCGGCATGCCGGGCTTGATCACCAGACCGTTGAGCTTGTCCATCGCCACGTCGCTGACGCTGCTGCGCAGCACGTAATACGGCGTGCCGGTCTTCTCATCGAGCATCTGGTCGGCGGAAATCAGGCTGACTTCCCCCGGTACCCGCGGCGTACGGTTCTGGTTGAAGGCGGTAAACAGAATGTCCACCGGCAAATGCGGGCCGACCTTGTCGATCAGGTGCACCGGCAGGTGCCCTTCCACCTCCAGCCGCGTGCCCTGGGGGACGATTTCCAGCAAGGTGTCGCCCTGGCGCACCACTGCGCCTTCGGTGTGCACACCCAGGTTCACGGCGATGCCGTCAGCGGTGGCGAGGATTTCGCTGTGTTGCAGCTCGAACCCCGCGGATTTCAGTTGCTGTTGCAGGGTTTCGCTCTTGAGCTGGGCGTCGGCCAACTGACTGCGCACTTCTTTCTGGTATTCCTCGTTGTGCTGCTGCAACTTCAGGCGCGACTCGACGATCCCCTGCTCCACCCGCCCGCTTTCGCCACTGTTCTGCGCCAGTTCCTGCTGCACCTGCGACAACTGGCGCTGATAGTCCAGCAGGCGGTTGCGCGGGATGTAGCCGTTGTCCGCCAAGGGCTGCAGGTTGCCCAGTTGCAAACGCAGGGATTCGGCCTGGGCGGTCAAGTCGCCGCGGGCCCGACGCATGCCGGCCAATTGCGCCGTGGCGCCCTCGATGCTGGCGCGCAACGCCGCTTGCTCACGGGCGAAGGCTTCGCGGCGACTGCTGAACAGTTGTCGCTGGCCTTCGAGCACCAGGGCCAGGCGTGGATCGGGATCGCGACTCAACTCAGCCGGGAAACTCACCTGCGACAGGTTGTCCCGTTCGCTTTGCCAGCGCGCCAGGCTGGCCCAGGTCATCCGATACTGCGCCTGTAGCGATTGCACATCGGCGTCGGCCTGGGTCTGGTCCAGGCGGAATAGCGGCTGGCCCTGCTTCACCGCCTCGCCTTCGCGCACCAGGATCCGGCTGACCACACCGCTGCTCATCGATTGCACGGCCTTGCGCTTGCCTGAAACCACCACGGTGCCTTGCACGGGGATGCCTTGGTCCAGCGGCGCCAGGCTGGCCCAAGTGAAAAAACTGCCGGCGCCCACCAGCGCCAGTATCCAGCCCATACGGGTGAAGAAACGGGCGTCGCGCTCCGGGCGCTCAACGTCTTGAGCCTGCTCGAGGTTCATCTGGCATTCCTTGTTCATGCGCCACCCGGCTTGCTGGCAGCTTGGTACTGGCGACTCATGCTCAGCCCGTTGGGGGTTGCCTGGGGACGGTCCCGTTGGGGTGCCTCCGATTGGCCGGACAGTGCCCGCAGTACTTCCTGGCTAGGCCCGAAAGCCTGTAGCCGGCCTTCGTTGAGCACCAGCAGTTTGTCGGCCTGGGCCAGCGCCGATGAACGATGGGTCACCAGCACGACGCTGGTGCCCTGGGCCTTCATCTGCGCAATGGCACCGGCGAGCGCGGCCTCGCCTACCGTGTCGAGATTGGAGTTGGGCTCATCGAGCACCACCAGGCTCGGTCGGTCGTACATCGCCCGGGCCAGCGCAACCCGCTGCTTCTGCCCGCCGGACAAACCACCGCCGTCCTCCCCCAGCACCGTGTCATAGCCCTGGGGCAGGCGCAGAATCAGCTCATGAACCCCAGCCTGTTGCGCGGCGGTGACGACTTTCTGCGGATCGGCGTGGCGAAACCGGGCGATGTTCTCGGCGATGCTGCCGCTGAACAGTTCGATGTCCTGGGGCAGATAGCCGATGTGTGGGCCGAGCTGGTCGCGATTCCAGCGATGAATGTCAGCCCCGTCGAGGCGCACCGTCCCGGCGAGGGTCGGCCACACGCCCACCAATACCCGGGCCAGGGTGGACTTGCCGGAACCGGACGCCCCCAGCACGCCCAGTACATCCCCGGCGGCCAGGCTGAAGCTGACCTGCTGCAATGTCGCGTTGCGTTGCCCCGGTGGGCCGGCGCTCACGTGTTCAAAGCTCACTTGGCCCTTGGGCGCTGGCAGTGTCATGCCGTCGTCCTGGGGCGCAAACGCCTGCAACAGCGCATCGAGACGGCGGTAAGCCAGCTTGGCGCCGCTCCACTGCTTCCACACGGCAATCAACTGATCGATGGGGTTCAACACCCGTCCCATCAGGATCGACCCGGCAATCATCATCCCGGCGGTCATGTCGCCCTTGATCACCAGCAATGCGCCCAGGCCCAGCACCAGTGATTGCAGGCACAGACGCAGGGTCTTGCTCAGGGAACTGATCACCGCGCCGGTATCGCTGGCCTGGTTTTGCAGGCCGAGAAAGCGCGAGTGCACGGCAAACCAGCGGCTGCGCAGCGCCGCGAGCATGCCCATGGCCTGGATCGTTTCGGCGTTGTGCAAATGGCTGGTGGCCAATTGACTGGACTGTTGCGAGTAGACGCTGGCCTGCCCCAACGGCTTTTTGGTCATGGCTTCGTTCAGGCAGGCCAGGCCGATCAGCAGAAGCGTGCCGACGGTGGCGAATACGCCGAGCCACACGTTGAACAGGTAGATCACCAGCAGATAGACGGGAAACCAGGGCGCGTCGAAGAACGCGAACAGCGCCGGGCCGGTGAGGAATTGGCGAATATGCGTGAGGTCGCCCAGGGATTGCCCGGCGTTGCCTTCACCTTGGCGCAGATTGCGCTCGAAGGCGGCCCGGTACACCTGAAGGTTGAAGCGTCTTTCCAACTGGCTGCCGATGCGGATAACCACGAAGCTGCGCACCATTTCCAGCAGCCCGATGAACACAAAGAAACCCACTACCATCAGCGACAACATCACCAGGGTAGTTTCGTTCTGTGATGACAGCCCGCGGTCATACACTTGCAGCATATAAATCGAAGGCGCGAGCATCAAGACGTTAATCAGCGCGGTAAAACAACCGACACTGATCAGAATACTTTTATAATCGCCCAGCGCTTTAAACAGCGGCGCCGAGGCAGCGCTCCTTGCCTTGTTCATGAACCTTCCTTGTTGTTGGCTTCGCCAGCGAACTGGCCGTCAGTTCAACTGACCCATCTTTTTCTTTATTCGGTCCACACCGACACGCACGCCTGTTTGAACAAGCGTATTTCAATCATTGCGCAACTGTACGAACTCGTTAATGAGCGCTCTAGGGCTTATTCCGTTCAAGTCTAAGTATCAAACCGGATTTCAGGGTCATTTGATAATGATGTTCCTGGCGCAACCCCAGATGCGTTCTGGAGTCTTGCTTACCGATCAGGGAAAGACCATCGGGTTCGGTAAACCAATGGACCGGTTCATCCCCCAGCCAGTGACCCAGGCACTCGGTTTGTCCACTAAGGG
The DNA here is from genome assembly GCF_900111955.1 of Pseudomonas sp. NFIX10. Taxonomy (NCBI): domain Bacteria; kingdom Pseudomonadati; phylum Pseudomonadota; class Gammaproteobacteria; order Pseudomonadales; family Pseudomonadaceae; genus Pseudomonas; species Pseudomonas sp. NFIX10. Next base: position 98,902 of record NZ_FOKH01000004.1, read on the forward strand.
TCTGGTCCGCCTTGAGCTCGACAAGGCAAGTGTTGGACGGTTTGTCCTGCATCGCCTGGCTTTGCGCGGTGTCCTGCGGGCTCGACAAAACGGCCAGCCACTGACCGGCCAACTGCGAGGGTTCTGCTAACAACAGGCTGCGCGCCATGGCGACTTCTCCACAAAACATCATCAGCGTAGCGAGCAACCCGGCGGTTGCCTGAACGCTACAGGGCATCGATTTTCTACGCATTCGCTTGATCCTCGCCGGGGTCCCTGTAGGCACTGTCGAGCGAAGCGAGGCTGCGATCGTTCCCCTACCACTTGAAAGATCGCAGCCTGCGGCAGTTCCTACAGGGGTTTCAGCATTACGCCACGATATCCGAGGCCACCGCCTGGCCAACGGTGCTGACCAGGAAGTCAGCCACGCCGTGCCCGGAGAAGTCCACCGACAGCAGGCTGTTGCCACCCGACGTCGACAGCACCGCATCGCCCGCCGCACCGGTGAAGGCGTTGACGAAATGCAGGCCCGCGCCCTTGGTGATGCCGGTCAGGTCGATCTTGTCCAGGCCGCTGACGAAATCGAGGATCTGGTCGGTTGCCCCCGGCCGCGAATCGGAACTGGCGGCGAACACGAAGGTGTCCGAACCCGAGCCGCCCCAGAGCTTGTCCGCACCACCGGCGCCCCACAGGATATCGTTGCCGGCACCGCCCTTGAGCTCGTTGGCCACCGAGTTGCCGATCAACAGGTCGCTGCCCGAGCCGCCGATGGCATTTTCGATGACGGCACCCTTGGCGATGGACACGTTACCCACCATGCCACCCACGTCAGAGAACGAGGCGTCATTGAGGTTGATCTTCTGGTTCTGGGTGAACCCGGAGAAATCCAGGGTATCGCGGCCGCCCGCATCCCATACCGAAAAGACCACTTTGTCCGACGACGAAGCGGCACTGAGAAAATCGCGCCCGGTGTTGGAGTTGAAACCGTAGGTCGAGTCGCCGGTACGGGTCGAGGTGTTGGCGCCGTAGAGTTTCTGGATCGCGGCGATGTCATCCATCAGCGGACCCGAAGCGTAGGCTTCGACGCCGCCCTTGCTGAAGTTCTGGTTGGTATTGCTTTCGCTCCAGTAGCTCATGACGCTGTAGCCACGGGTATCCTGGCCATAGGTGGCGTCATCGTAGGTGGGGCTGCCTTCGCCAGCGTTGTAGTCACCCGGGTGGGCCAGGCCGAGGGTGTGACCGATTTCGTGGGTCAGGGTCTGGCGGCCGTAGTTGTTCAGGTCCGGGTTCTTGTTCTGGGTGTAGCTGCTGTTGATCAGGTACCAGGACGTCCCGTCATAACCGGCGCCTGTCCCCGGCAGATAAGCGAACGCCGCCGCGCCATCCTGGCCGCCGCTGTAGTTGCCGAAGGTCATGTGAGCATCGCCACCGCTGGCTTTTTCGGTGAAGGTGACATTGGCCACGTCCGCCCAGGATTGCATGGCCAGGGCGGCCTGGCCTTTCTGCTGGGCGCTGAACTGGCTGAAGCCGCTGATCCCATGTTTGTTCATGGTGCTGGAAGAGGCAGACGTCAGGAAGGTATAGGTCAGCTCGATCTTGCCGCTGCCGTCCCGGTCCTGGTAAGCCGCGCCGTCGCGCAGCAACTGCGTGGCCGCCTCGTCGACGGAGTACGACGGTTTACCGTTGACGGTCAGGTTACCGCCGCGGTCGTATAGGTGGCTGAAGCTATTGATCTGGTTGAACGCATTACTGGGAGCCGCCAGTTGCGGCGCCCAGAGCAGTTGTTCGGCAGAATCGATAGCGCTGTTTTTGACTTTCGACATAAACACACTTCCTTGTTTGCAAATGGAACAATTTAGTCAGACAGGCGATCTCTGGCGAGATCGTCCTATCACTCGCCCAATGAGGACGCAAGAAACCTGACACAATTGGAAATCAAACGTCTAGTCATTTTTTTCGTTCAATTTCATGCCCTGCCCCTTAACGCCCATAAACAATAGGTTTCTACCTGGCTAGTGCGCACGCTCAACTGCCCGAGTTGCAGATTGTCGGACAAAACTCTATTTAAATATTAAATATCGATAACTAGTCATTTGCGAACGACGTCGCACTTTCGCCAACTAAATGCCAGCGAAGTGCTATTAATGAATATCTACTAAGCCTCTACGCTTTACTTGCGCACACTTCCCGTAAGCAACCTCGAAACCAGCGATGCACGGGGTCGGCGTCCATTCGCGGATGCCAGAGCATGGCGATCGTGAACCCAGGCACCGAGACCGGTAGCGCGAAACTGTGCAGACCGATCCGCAGGCTGGTGGTGTAGCGCTCGGGTACGCTGGCGATCAGGTCGCTGGCGCGGGCCAGCCCCAGCGCCGAGGAAAAACCTGGCACGGTGGTGACGATTTCCCGGGACAGCTTCAGTGCCGACAGGGCCTGGTCGATAAGGCCATGGTCCAACCCACGCATCGAGACCCCGACATGCCCACCCGCCGCATAGCCGGCGGCGCTCACCGCCGCATGGCTCAGCGGGTGACCCATGCGCACCACGCCAATCAAACGGTCGCTGAACAACGCCTGGGTTCGCAACTCCGGGCTGGTGTCCTTGTCCACGACGGCGGTCTCCAGGTCCACGGTGCCTTCGCGAAGCGCCGTGCTGTCCCGGTCGGTCTTTTCCATGAAGCGCAACCGCACACCCGGCGCTTGCTCGTGAATACGGGCGATCAGGTCGATGGCAAAGTTTTCCACGAATCCCTCGCGGGTGCGCAGCGTGAAGGTACGGCTCAAGCGCCCGAGATCCGGCGTGGTCACCGGGCGCAGTACCGCCTGGGCCTGCTGCACCAACTGACTGACCTGTTCACGCAACTCCAGCGCACGGGGTGTCGGCACCAGCCCTCGCCCGGCCCGAACCAACAGCGGGTCACCGGTGGTTTCCCGCAATCGCGCCAGCGCCCGGCTCATGGCCGACGGGCTGAGCCGCAGCCGTCGGGCGGCGCGGGCCACGCTGCCTTCCGAGAGCAGCACATCGAGGGTGACGAGTAGATTGAGATCCGGCGAAGACATGGCGAAGTCTCGATTCAATAGATGGCGTCTGGCTCAGCTATAACCTGCAAGTGCTGCGTCTTCCGCCATGTTATGCCGGGTTGTAACGTTTCGACAGCGCCATTTCGAGCGCCACGGATACAGGTGAAACGATGAAACCCACCAACACGCAACCCAGTCGACCGGCAACCGCACCCGCAAACCTGTTCTCTTCACCGCGTTGGGCCCTGGCCAGCCTTGCACTCTCGACGCTGTTGGCCTCCCTGGGGGCCAGTGTGGCCGCCGTGGCGCTGCCGGCGCTGGCCCAGGCCCTCGACACCTCCTTCCAGCAGGTCCAATGGGTGGTGCTGGCCTATCTGCTCGCCATGACCACGCTGATTGTCAGCGTCGGCCGCTTGGGTGACCTGATGGGCCGTCGCAAGCTGCTGTTGGCCGGCATTGCCTTGTTCACCTTGGCTTCGCTGCTTTGCGGCCTGGCCCCTTCGCTTTGGCTGCTGATTGCAGGTCGGGCGCTGCAAGGCCTGGGGGCCGCTATCATGATGACGTTGACCCTGGCCCTGGTCGGCGACACGGTCGCCCAGGAAAAAACCGCCAGCGCCATGGGGCTGCTGGCAACGCTGTCGGCGGTGGGCACGGCCCTTGGACCATCTTCTGGCGGCCTGCTGATCAGTGGGTTCGGTTGGCAGGCCTTGTTCCTGGTCAACATCCCCCTCGGCCTGCTGACGTTATGGCTGGCGTGGTACTCGCTACCGGTGCGGCAAGTGCCGCTGAAGGCGCAAACGATTCGCTTCGATATCACCGGCACGGTGCTGTTGGCGTTGACGCTCGCCGCCTATGCCTTGGCCATGACCGTCGGGCGCGGGAGCTTTGGCGGGTTGAACATTGCGCTGCTACTGGCCGCGCTGGTGGGCGGCGGGCTGTTCGTTCGGGTCCAGTCCCGGGCCGTGTCGCCGCTGATTCCCTTGGCCGTGTTTCGCGACAAGTCATTGGTCTCGGGCCTGGCGACGAGCGCCCTGGTCGCAACGATCATGATGGCGACGCTGCTGGTCGGGCCTTTTTACTTGTCCATCACCCTCGGACTGCCAGCGACCTTCGTCGGGTTGGCGCTGGCGACAGGGCCGACCGTCGCGGCACTGGCCGGAGTGCCTGCCGGACGCCTGGCGGGTCGGTTCGGTGTGCAACCCATGCGGCTCGCCGGCCTGGCGACCATGGCCCTCGGCTGCCTGATGCTGTCACTGGTTCCCCCTGCTCTTGGCGGCGCCGGCTACCTCAGCGCCATCGTAGTAACGACCCTGGGCTATGCGTTTTTCCAGACCGCCAACAACACGGCCGTCATGGCCGATGTGGCCGCCCAAAGGCGAGGCGTCATCGCCGGGCTGCTCAACTTGTCGCGCAACCTGGGTTTCTTCACTGGGGCCTCGGTGCTCGGCGCGGTGTTTGCAACCGCAGCGGCGACGAATGACATCACCCGCGCCAGCCCCGAGGCCGTGACGAACGGCCTGCACACCACCTTCGCCGCCGCCCTGGCGATGGCGGTCCTGACCGTGGTCATTGCCTTGAAATGTCGCGTGCCAGAGCGGTTGAACGAAGTCGAGGACACGCCCGGCCAAGGGTGATGGCATTCTGAGCATTACCGCTTAAGTCGTGATCCAAATCAAAAAAACTGAACCAATCGCAAAACGGACTGAAAAAATCCACATGAGCTTCATTTTCAGGTGCTATTTTTAGTTCTCACTGGTAGAGCCATGATGGCTCTTCCTTCCTGACATGAGCAAAAGGAAGCGCTCGATTGAAGACGGCGGGCAACACATGAATAAAGGATCTTTCAGCAAGGTTACGTTCCCCAACGCTTGCCAGTTGATGCGCTGGCACTTCCATCCCATGGGATTCGAAGCGAGCATGGATGCGCCTGGCAGTATGGTTGCCCGGCTATTCGACCGTGCCAGCGGCGAGACGATGATCGCCATTGCAGGGATCCCCTGCGCGACAGTGATGAATGCGCCGGATGTGGAACGAATAATCGAGGCGGTGGAGGCCGAGCTGGAAGCGTTCGTGCCACCGGTGGGGTTACGGCGGTTCGCTTCCTGACAGGAACAGTGCTTACCATTTGAAAGCGGCGCCTTCCTCTCCTGGAAGGCGCCGTTTTTCTATGGCCTGCGGTACGCTTTTGCCCCGCCACTCGGTGTTTCTTTTTGCTTCATCCTTTGCGGGCACGACGATGGTCAGCGAAAAAGGGCTTGTCCGCTGCAATACGATCCGACGCCTTAGGCCCGTTGACCGCCTGGCCGTCCTGGCCATCGACGTACCAGTAACAGTGCTGCACGGCGCGCGTGATGCCCACATACGCCAGGCGCAGGATTTCGTCTTTTTGCGCCGTGTCGTAAGGTTCGGCGTCTCCATCCTGGCCTAGCCCGGCCATCCGATAGACCTGGTTCTTGTAGGGCGAACTGCTCAGGTGCTGGCAGTCGCCCAACAAGAACACCGCATCCGCCTGGAGCCCCTTGGCGCTGTGGTAGGTCATTTGCCTGAGCCGTCGGGCGTCGTACGGCAAGCTAGAATCGACATTAACTGTTGGCTGAATATATTTTTCTATCAATAGCTTATCGCTACTTTTTCGATACAGCATCAAGATGGAATCTCCCTTGCGATAGTGCTCCTCCAATCGCAGGGCCAGCCCTTCGTCGTCTCGATCCAACACGTTGACCGGGCTCAGCGATCGGGGCACGCCGCTGGCCTTGGCTTTTTTGCCTGGGATAGCCGCCGCGGCGCGCACGATGTGCTCGGCCGCGTCGATGATATGTTGGTGGCTGCGGTAGTTGTCGGTGAGCATCACCCGGGTTGTCGCCGGTGACGGGAATTGCTTATTGAATGCCATGAAGTAGCTCGGCGAGCTGCCGCGCCAGCCATAGATCGATTGCCAATCGTCCCCGACACACAACAAGGACGAACGCTGGGCACCGCGCCCCACGTGCAGTGCCGGACCACGGCTGCGGACCTCCCGAAGACTGGCGCGAAGCCAGGAGACGATCTGCGGCGATACGTCCTGGAACTCGTCGATCATCAGGTGCGAAAGCGGCCTGAGCAAGGCATCGGCCAGCAACTTGAAATTTTCCGGCGAGTGTTCGCTGAATAGCGCAAACATGCGGTTGTAGGTCATGATCGGCGGCGATTGATCGAGCAAGTGGTCTTCGAATGCCCGCCAGTAACGGCTCAGCGCCTCGAAGAAATACCGATCGGGGTCATCCTGGGCAAAGGACATCCGGCCCACGGCGTCCGGGACGTCCAGGCCAAGGTTCTCGATAAAGCCCGCCGCCGCGACAAAACAGTCCAACAATGGCGCCGAACCCAGTTCACCCTTGACCTTATAGTCGAACCCGGGGCCGGCACTGGCGTCGCCGGCCATGGATGCCACCACACGCTTTGATGCCTCATAACTTTCGATCCATATCAGTGGCTTACGGCAGAAAGCTTGAAACAAGGTGCGCTTTACCGCCCACTCCGCACGGATACTCAACTTGGCGCCCGGACGACTGAGCCGGGCGTCTTCCTGCGGATCGAAACCCAGCATCACCCAGGCATCCAGTGAGGGCGCGTAGCCATGGCAGTGGAATGTCGAACCATTGATTTCGAAAGTGTGTCGCTTTGGCTCGATCCCCTTGATTGGCCAGGCACCGGCGCGAAACCACAGGTCTTCGACGGCATCGCACAATTCTTCGTCGCGCTGGGCCGCCAGTTCGGTCACGGCCACCCGTTTTTGCACATCCGGGTGATCGCGTTCCAGCTCCTTGAGCTGCAGGGCATGGCGGGACAACGGCTGGATCAACTCACGGAAACGCGCATCCCGCTGGTAAAGGTTGTAGTAACAGGCATTGAGTTGCTGACGCTGGACATCATTGATGCGCAATTCAAAGGGATTGCCTTGGGCGTCGTCGTCCGCTTCGGCGCGATGACTCAGGGTCTCGAAGGCCTGGAGCCGCTCGAACCCGGGCAGGCTGCGAACCATGGGCAAGATACGCGAATGGAAGGTGCGCACCAGATCACGCGCTTGCTTGAGGCTGACGGTTCGCCCCCACAGGGCAAACACGTCGATCAATTTCTGGATGAAGTCCTTGCGCGATTCCCGGGTAAACGTCACCACGGTCATTGAGTCCAGTTCGAAGCCCAGGTAGTGGGACAGCAGCACAATCCGCAGCACCAGGGTGGTCGACTTGCCCGCACCCGCCCCGGCGACCACCGAGGTAGACGGCGTATCGCTGAAAATCATCTTCCATTGCGCGGCACTCGGTTGCGCATGGGCCGGCAGCAATCGGGCAACGTCCGCCTTGATACGTTTCTTCAGCTCGGTGGTCAGCGGCAGGCGCCAGTCATCGAACAGTAAATCATCCACCTGCGGTGCCGGATGCTCTGTGCTGCGCGAATCGCGGATCAACAGGACCTGGCGGCCCTCCTCGAGCCCTTCGGCCCTGCCTTCCTTATAGCCATAGTCGAAACCGGCGGTATGACCACTGCGGAAGCCGTCGGCCTGACCGTGCAACCAGGACGCTCGGTGCTGGGCGCGCAGACGCGTCAGGCCATGGCCGAAGAGCCGGGCGGCCAGGCGCTTGAGCAAGGGCATCTGGGCCAGGGATAGGAGCTCGGGGGGAAGATCGGGAGTGTGTTGCGACACGCTGGGGACTCCGGTGTTCATGAACCATGCCGGCTATGGTGTCTGTATTTGCTGCCAGGTTCCACCCAAAAGCTTTTAAGTCATGGGCTTAGGCGATGAAGTGAAAGTTGGCTCACGATTTCATATCTGGTTAGTCGATAGGTTTGACGAGTTTTTTACGCTTTTTGTCGATGATTTCCTTCGCGAGAATAGCGCCATCAACCATTGCTTTCGCTCCCAGCGAAAAGGACACCAACATGCTCGAACTCAGGCCCTTCGCCACTTTGGGCGCCGCCAACCACGGCTGGCTGGATGCCCACCACCATTTTTCGTTCGCCGAGTATTACGACCCGCAACGCATGCACTGGGGCAACCTGCGCGTCTGGAACGACGATGTCATCGCCCCCGGCAGCGGTTTTCCCCAGCACCCGCACCGGGATATGGAAATCATCACCTATGTGCGCGAAGGCGCGATCAGCCACCAGGACAACCTGGGCAACAAGGGCCGTACGGAAGCTGGCGACGTACAAGTCATGAGCGCGGGTACCGGGATCGCCCACAGCGAATACAACCTGGAGTCGACAGCCACACGCATTTTCCAGATATGGATCATTCCCAATGAAGAAGGTCTGGCACCGTCGTGGGGCGCCAAACCGTTTCCCAAGGACTCGCGCGAAGGCTTCGTGACCTTGGCCAGTGGCAAGGCCGGCGACGACCAGAGCCTGCGCATTCGCGCCGACGCGCGACTGGTCGCGGCCAATCTCAAGGCAGGTGAAAGTGCGGAATACCGGCTGGACGCGGGTCGACGAGCGTATCTTGTGCCAGCGAAAGGATTGATAGAAATCAATGGGTTGCGTGCACAAGCTCGAGACGGTGTTGCGATTGAAGATGAACGGATATTGCGGGTGACCGCGGTCGAAGACAGCGAAATCGTGCTCGTGGACCTCGCCTAACCCCGCATCGCTGCACTGCTGCTATTGTGGCGCGGGAGCAAGCTCCCTCGCCACAAGCTCACATCACAGGTATCACTTGCTGGTGATAGCCCCGTCCACCAACGTTTGCGCCTCAGCCACCAGTTGCTTGAGGTGCGCATCGCCAATGAAGCTTTCGGCGTAGATCTTGTAGATATCCTCGGTGCCGGACGGACGCGCCGCGAACCAGCCGTTTTCGGTCATGACCTTCAGGCCACCGATGGCCTGGTCATTGCCCGGTGCATGGCTGAGGATGCTCTGAATCTTCTCCCCCGCCAGTTCGGTAGAGGTCACCTGATCCGGCGACAGCTTGCTCAACAGGGCCTTCTGTTGCGGGTTGGCCTTGGCATCGACGCGTACCGAGAACGGTTCACCCAGTTCGTCGGTCAAGGCGCGGTAGGCCTGGCTCGGGTCGCGACCGGTGCGCGCCGTCATTTCAGCTGCCAACAACGCCGGAATCAGGCCGTCCTTGTCGGTGCTCCAGACGCCGCCGTCCTTGCGCAAGAACGAAGCACCGGCACTTTCTTCACCGCCAAAGCCCAGGGAGCCATCGAACAGGCCGTCGGCAAACCACTTGAAGCCCACCGGCACTTCGTAGAGACGGCGCCCCAGGCGCTTGGCGACACGATCGATCAGGCCGCTGCTGACCACCGTCTTGCCCACGCCGGCATCGGCGCGCCATTGCGGGCGATTCTGGAACAGATAGTCGATGGACACCGCCAGGTAATTGTTCGGCGCCAACAGGCCGCCGGACGGCGTCACGATGCCATGGCGGTCATGGTCCGGGTCGCAGGCGAAGGCCACGTCGAAACGCTCCTTCAGGCCAATCAACCCTTGCATGGCGTGGCTGGAGGATGGGTCCATGCGGATCTGCCCATCCCAGTCGACGGTCATGAAACGGAAGGTGGAATCCACGTGGGTGTTCACCACGTCCAGGTCCAGGCGGTAATGCTCGGCAATGGCCGGCCAGTAGCGCACGCCCGCACCGCCCAACGGATCGACGCCCAGGTTCAACCCGGCGGCGCGGATGGCATCGAAATCGATGACATTGACCAGGTCCGCCACGTAAGTGTTGACATAGTCGTGACGGTGGGTGGTATCGGCTTTCAGGGCCTGCTCGTAGCTGACTCGCTTGACGCCGGCGAGCTGGTTGGCCAGCAGTTCGTTGGCCTTGGCTTCGATCCACTTGGTGATATGGGTATCGGCCGGACCGCCGTTGGTGGGGTTGTACTTGTAGCCGCCGCTTTGCGGTGGGTTGTGGGACGGCGTGATGACGATACCGTCCGCCAGGCCCGAGGTGCGGCCACGGTTGTAGCAGAGAATGGCGTGGGAAACCGCCGGCGTCGGGGTGTATTCATCCCCCTCGGCGATCATGACGGTCACACCGTTGGCGGCGAAGACTTCCAGTGCGCTGGCGCCCGCCGGGGTCGACAGCGCGTGGGTATCGATACCGACGAACAACGGCCCGTTGATGCCCTGGGCTTCGCGGTACAGGCAGATCGCCTGGCTGATTGCCAACACGTGCCACTCGTTAAAGCCCAGGTCGAAGGAGCTGCCACGGTGGCCGGAGGTGCCAAAAGCCACGCGCTGGGTCGCAACCGAGGCATCGGGTCGGCCGGTGTAGTAGGCCGTCACCAGTCGCGGGATATCGATCAACAACTCTGCCGGTGCCGGCTTGCCCGCAAATGGACTGACTGTCATGCAAAACCTCTGAGTGGAGTGGCTCGGGAAATGGGGTGCAGTTTACTGACAGTTCGACCATGGCGCGATGGGTTCGATCCATCGCCGCCGATTACGCTTGTTCGAGCCTCAGGGCGTCGGCCAGCGCGCAGAGTGCGGCATCCAGTTCCTGGGGGCCATTGAGCGCATGGGTCAGGCGCATATGTTGCCCATACAGGCCATGAAGGCTGAACAACTCCCCCGGAGCGATGACGATTCGCTGGGCCAGCAGCCGATGGAAAACCCGCCGCAAATCAACCCGTCGCGTCGAGCGCATCCAGATCGTCGCGCCACCTTGGGGCTCCGCCCATTGCAGGCTATCGCCCAGCCGCTCGCGCAGCAATTGTGCGGTCGAAACCGCGCTTTCGCGCAGCAGGCGCCGCAACACCAGCAAATGCTGGTCAATCCGACCGTTGCTGTACAGCCGGGCGATGGCTTTCTGGCGAATCGGCGACAGACGAAACGCGCGCAGCAGGAAGTGTCGTTGCAGGTGCAGGGTCATCTGGCGCGACAACACGTAGCCATATGGCGCCTCTGGGCCGATGGTCTTCTCGAACGTGGAGTAGACGATCAACCGGTCCGGGTCGAGCAAATCCCGAAAAGGCGTCGCCCCGGCCTCGAACGCCAGGTCGGTATGACTGTCGCTCTCCAGCACCCAGGTGCCATGCCGTTCCAGCAATTGGGCGATGGCACGACGGTTCTCTTCAGGAACCAGCGAACCCGTTGGCATGTTCAGGACTGACGACAGCACCACCAGGCGTACCGTTTCGCTCTCCAGCAGTTGCTCCAACTGTTCGATGTCGATCCCCTCGCCGGCCAGCAGTGGCAGCTCGATGATGTTGATGTCGGCTGCCTGCAGCAACCGCAACACCGCCCAGTCGCAGGGCGACTCGATCAGTACTGTGGCGCCCCTGAGTGCAAGCACGGCGATCAGGATCTCCAGCACACCCTGCAGATCGGCGCCGATGTAGACGTCATCGGCATTCCAGCAACGGGCCGGCGAAGAGGTGTAGCGGGCCGCCAGCGCGGTGCGCAGTTCCAGCTCGCCCCAGGGTTGCGAGGGCGTCTGCGAGGAACGTGGGTACTGGCGCAGCAGCTCGCGTTCGAGCAACAGCATCGGGCTGTCCAACGGCTGCATCGACGCCGGCTCGTCCGCGCTGAGCACCAGCATGCCAGGCCGCCGGGCATTGACGTACACGCTCTCGAGCAAATCGTCGCCGCCATCCAGGGGCGTCATGCTGGGTGCCGGCAGCGCGTAATAACCGGACTTGGCGATCGAGTAGACCCGCCCCTCCTTCTCCAGCAACGAATAAGCGTACTGGATGGTCGATATCGACACATTCAGACGCTCGGCCAATTGCCGCAGCGAAGGCAGGCGCACCCGCGCATCTACTTCCAGTTCGTTGATCAACGTGGTCAGGTAGCGATAAACCGCCTGGTAGGCGAAGTCTGTCTCCCGGCAACCTTTCATGGAATCACGCCAGGCGAACCGGTTGCAGTCGGCCAGGACGCAACGCCGGGCATCACGACCAGGAACGAGGTAGACGAGTCCATCAAACCTCGTTCCTCAGTGCCTTGCCGAGCGTTCGTGCGGCTCATCGGCGGCCTGCCCGGCTTCTACGCTATCAACGTCGTCAAGGGCCTGCTGCAGGTCGGCTTCCGGAACCGCTTCCGGTTGTTCCGGCACGGTGACGCTCGCCCGGTACAGTTTGCCAAGGATATCGATGGGCAGGCCACTGACGTCGACCATCCATTGCGCGATCTGATCGGCGACCGCCGCGCCCTGCATGGCCTTGTGCAGGTCCGGCATCGCCACCAGCATGCCGGGGTGGCAACAGCGCAGGAAGTGTTCCAGGCCCGCGCCCTGCTCCACGAATGGCGCGAACAGCATGCACACCAGTTGCGTTTCGCTGAGCCCCAGGACCTTTTGCGCTTCGAGGGCGGCGTAGGCGCGGCGCTCGGGAATCGCCGAAGGTGAGCCGAACAACGCCCGGGCCTGCTCGCAGGCGTGTTCCGGCAGTTGCTTGCGATGCATGATCATGATCGTCCGCTGTACGTAGTCGCTGTATCCCGTTTCATAGCTGCGCCCTTGCACGTAGCAGGCCTGCAGGCCATGCAAATGGGCCGACAGCAGTGGGCTGAGGTATTCGTTTTCAATCGCCGAGGGCATGATGCCGTCGGTCTGCACCCGCAGGAATTCGTTGAAAAGCGGCCAGTTGGTGCCCTCCAGGCGGTCGACGATCAGGTCGTCGATGCCGATGTGGCTCATCCGCCGGCAGGCCTCGAAATGCCCCTCGGGCTTCCAGGCGCCAAGGCGCTCGGGACCGTAGAAATGCTCGTAGAGGTCACTGCTCAAGTTATCGAGGTGGGCGAAGAGGCTGTCGAAGCAACTGATATTGTCGGTCGGCAGACCGATTTTGCGGGCCGCGCGACGCAGGCCTGAAATGAACTGTTTTTGCTGGCGCGGCGTATCGCTGCTGACCATCGAGTCCACGCCAGACTCCCAGCGGGCCATGTGCCGATAGAATTCGGCCATCGCCAGGTAACCGTCGTTCCCGATTTCCAGGGGACTGTCGACCGAGCGAAGGTGCCCCAAGGCCAGCAGGTCCATGCGATTGGCCTCGTGCCCCGCCACCGACAAGGGCTGGCGGTGATTGAACGGCAACACCTCGCGGTTATCCGCCATCAGCAATTCGACCCGGGGATCGTCATAGACAAACAGTGCGCTGTAGCAGCGGTGGATGTTCTCCAGCGTCGCCTGGTTGGTTTCGCTCAGGCGCGGCGTGGCGACGCGCAAGGCGAAGGTCACCGGATGCCGGCCCGCGATGCTCAACTGGGCGGCCCGCAAGGCGGTCAGTACATAAAAGCTCTCCCGGCTCCCGTTCTGGACCGTCAACACACGATAATCGCCAATCCGATCGATGCCTCCGGCGGCGACAATCAAGCGCTGGATCAAAAGCTGCAACGCGGTCCGTTCGGCCCGGGAATAAAAACCCAACAATCGTTGCAGTACCTGTTGATATACGTGAGTCATTGCCTGCTCATGAATTGCACTCATAGCCATTTACCTGAAATTCAACTATCGGCGCCGCACCCGCACCAACGTGACCGCGCGACGTGTTGGTCTGAATGAATCGTTCTAGTACTCAAAGAGTATTAGCAATACGCCCAAGCGTTGCTTGTCGTAATTATTTGATACATACGCAGAAAGTCACCCCATGCGCCCGGACACCGCCGCTGCGGGCCTTGAAAACACGGGGCCTTGCCGGGCTAGCGGTACGTCCTAGGAGAATTCCGACAACGTCCCACAGACAATGAGTACGAGAAATAAGGAACTTACCGAACTTTAATTGACCGTCTACCCCACCCTGTTTTTCCCAGGATCGATAGATAGCCCCGTGCCAATTAACGCTCGCTGTACCTTGAATACGCCTTGAAGGATGAAAGCCTTCGAAAAAGTTACACCGCACCACGACTTCTTCCTTGATATGGAAATCAGCGTTCAATTATCAGGACTTAAATAATGATTAGAAGATACAGATTGAGGGCAAAAACCAGTTCAGATTGTTAACCGGCAAACCGTTTCTGCTTCGAGAGAACTCGGACAGGTTGCTTGAGGGGCCTTGCAAGGCACGAACGCACCGCCGTCAGGCGCCAGTGCGTGGGAAAGGTGGGATGGGATCGAACCGGAGGCAGCGCAAGAGCCCGGCGATGACTCTTGCGCAAGACAGCTATCAGGCGGGGTCGACGACCTGAAGGGCAACGCGCTCACGGCAAGGGCATTCACCCATGTACCGGTGCGCTTCGACAAACTCGGAGAACGGGAAGACCCGAGTCTTGAGTGGCAACAGCACGCGATCGGCGGTCAGTTGGTTGATATCACGCAATGCACGCTGCAACGCCACCTGGTCCTGGAGGATGCCCAGTTCCGGTTTGCCGGTAAAGTTACCGATGCAGTGCACGAAGAACTGGATGTTCTTCTGGAACGCCGCGCAGGCCGGGAACGGCGTCTGGTTACCGCCCTGCAAGCCATACAACACCAGGCTGCCACGGGGGGCCAGCACATCGCCCAACAGTGACATCTGCGGCCCGCCAAGGCCGTCGAATACCACATCGACGCCACGACTGTCGGTGAGCTTATTGATTTGCATCAGCAAGTCCTGCTCTTCGGTGACGATGACTTTCTCGGCGCCCAGCGACAGCAGGTATTCACGCTCGTCAGCTGTCTTGGTGGCCGCAATCACCCGCACTCCCAAGGCCTTGCCCAACTGGACAAAGGACGGGCCGGCGCAATGACTGGCATCGGTGACCAAGGCGAATTGCCCCGGTTTGACCCGCGCCAGGTCCATGTAGGCGAAGTAGGCGATCAGCAGTGGCGTGTAATGCACGGCGGCTTCGATCGGGCTGAGCACGTCGGGATAACGGGTCAGCGCGGTGCGGGGCAGCACGATGACTTCACCGTACACCGGATAATCGTTCGGGCTTTCGGCCGGAAAACTGGCGACCTTGTCGCCCACGGCCAAGTCATCGATGCCGTCGCCGACGGCCGTGACCACTCCGGCCATTTCATGGCCCAGGCCCGAAGGCAGGCGTGCCTGGGAGGACGCCAGGTTCTGGCGCCACAAGGTGTCGTACCAACTGATGCCGATCGCTTCGACGCGGACCTGCACTTCTCCTGGCGCAGGAAGAGCCGCCGCATGCTCTTCGCATTTGAGCACCTCGGCACCACCAAACTTGTGAAAACGGATCGTGCGGGACATCGCAAACCTCGTCAAAGTAACCTCTAATGCCACGAACTCTATCCGGGCTTTGTGGCCAAGACCATCAGTGGCTATTAATAGTCGACATGCCTGTCATTGATTCCGCAGCAAGAAAAACCAACCACTCCTGTAGGACTTAACCTAAGAAAACTCAATTAGCCGGTGCAGAGTACCAGTCTTTCCCCGTAAGATTCATGCCGGCCATTGTTCCCATATGGCCGTTCACGTCAAGCTTACCGAATCTGCCAGGACCCCAGATGAATCGTAATGACCTGCGGCGTGTCGATCTGAACCTGTTGATCGTGTTCGAAACGTTGATGCATGAGCGCAGCGTGACCCGCGCGGCCGAGAAGCTGTTTCTTGGCCAGCCAGCCATCAGTGCCGCGCTGTCGCGTCTGCGCAGCCTGTTCGATGACCCACTGTTCGTGCGCACCGGCCGCAGCATGGAACCATCGGCGCGGGCGGTCGAGATCTTCGCCCTGCTCTCTCCAGCCCTGGATTCGATTTCCACGGCAGTCAGCCGCGCCGCGGAATTCGACCCGGCCACCAGCACCTCGGTGTTTCGCATCGGCCTGTCGGACGACGCCGAATTCGCCCTGCTGCCCATGCTGCTCAAACGCCTGCGGGCCGAAGCGCCGGGCATTGTGCTGGTGGTGCGCCGGGTCAACTACATCCTGATGCCGGGCCTGCTGGCGTCCGGTGAAATCTCCATCGGCGTCAGCTACACCGACGACCTGCCGGCCAACGCCAAGCGCAAGGTCCTGCGGCGCAGCCTGCCCAAAGTACTACGGGCCGACACCGCGCCGGGACGGCTGACCCTGGACGAGTTCTGCGCTCGCCCCCACGCCCTGGTCTCCTTCGCCGGTGACTTGAGCGGTTTCATCGATGAAGAGCTGGCGAAACTCGACCGTAAACGTCATGTGGTGTTGGCCGTACCGCAATTCAACGGCTTGAGCACCCTGTTGTCGGGCACCGACATCATCGCCACCGTGCCCGACTACACCGCCGACGCGCTGACCGCCGCCGGTGGCGTACGCGCCGAAGACCCGCCCATACCGGTGCGCAGCTTCGAACTGCACATGGCCTGGCGGGGGTCTCAGGACAATGATCCTGGGGAGCGCTGGTTGCGTTCGCGGATTCAGATGTTCTTTGGGGACCCCGATAGCCTGTAATGGAACTTCATAAAACCGTTTCATAACAACAAGTTATTTTTATTTTGGTCTGCTGCCGCCTGTATAAATCCAATGGATTCCAGAGCTTATGGGGCATAATTGGGGGCAAGTTTCGGCAGCCTTAGAAAGGATACCCCCACCGATGCCCCCCCGATAATGCGGTTTTTTTCAAACGAAAACTCAGTCGATGTCATGCGCATTATCATCCGGGCTATCCTGGAATTTGCCGATGGGCGCGGCTGGGTGGAACTCAACAAGGCCCGTCGACTTCGCAGGTTTCTTCTGCACCTGAATGACTGCAACGCATCCGTGGGGATCGACCAAGCAGGAACTTACTGAATCATTTGAACGGCAGCATGAACTGAACGTAGAAACGATCTCCGACTGGCCGGTTTTCCCCCTCAAACTCATGCAGCCACTTGGCAGTAACGCCGCCTTTAGAGTCCCCATAAGTAATATGAGGGCCCACCGCAACGACCTGCTGACGAAACCCATCGCCAAATGTCTCACCGTCAAGTCTGTCATCCGCGATTTGTTTAGTTGCATAGCCTCCCAGACCGATGGATAGCTTAGGCACTGAATCGAACGCGTGGTAACCTATCCCATACTCGACGAACGCGACGGGCCCCGACTGGTAATCGGTATCACTGTTTTTTGTATGAAATTCGACACCAACGCTACCCGAAACTTCAACTTTCGGAGTAGGAAACCATGTCACCGTAGAAAGAGGAACAAAACTATAGTAGCTATTTGAAACATTACTCCCCGTAGGTATGTAGATAGCAACCCCCGCATAGCCGAACACACTATGATCTGCAGAAGCCCATGTCAGATCAAAAGGTTCGAGACCGACGTTCGCAACCCCCGTGTTTTTTTCTTTTCCAAACGAGTTACCAATATCTGTATGGACGACCGGAACGGTCAACACGCTCGAAACTCCGAACCCTTTCATATCAATGTTCCAGCTATGGGCAAATCGCATCGCATCCGCGACAACATTAGCGTCAAAGCCCGGCACCACATTATGCCCATTACCGTCAGCGAATTTTTTCGACGTATACACTTGAGTATAATTCAGGAACCATGTTTCACCCGCCGCGGGGTAGGCGCCGCCCATTACAGTACTGACACCCAGTGGATAGGAGAGACTACCTTGTTCTGTCGCATAAACATCAGCGCTCGATACGAAAGCGACATAGCCCATCGCCAGCCATTTCAAATAGACGTCTTTGGTTCTCATTGCGCACTTCCACTCATTATTATTAATATAAGGAACGTTATTTTTTCCAAGCGCGTTCATCGAGCACTGTGAATCACTTCCACAAAAACAATCGGAGCCGAGCACATATTTGCCTGCAGCAAACCGCAGCAACAGCACTCACATTGCAGACAGAGGAATTTCAGTTCTTGCCACCGACCAATTAGCAGTTCGAAGAGGACTTACCCTTCAATGCAGTCCCACTTAAACAGGGCGGTATACAAAATGCTCCCCACCATTCAACCGTTCAAATCAACACGACAAACTGCGTTGTACGTTCCAACACCCGACTGAAGACTTGGCATTGCACTATGCCTCGACTTTCTAAGCGCAGAACTTATGCATCAAATTTTTGGCGCGCACATACTGACTGAAAAGCAAAGAAATTTCATGAAGTTAGATATCTAGCACCAACTCCTCGCTCAATGCACGTGACACGCACAAACACATCGCATTTCCAGTTCTTTTTTCGTCGTCTGTAAGATAGTTGTCGCGGTGATCGGGTACACCCTCCAGCACGGTAGTCAAGCAAGTGCCGCATACACCCTGCTCGCAACTGGTTGGAACATCGACACCCAGCGCAGTCAGACAGCTGGTTATGGTCTCGTCGGCACCGACAACAGCACTTCTACCGCTACGCGCAAGGTGCAGCCGAAATGGCTGGGCGCCGGCTAACTGGATTGGATCAGCACCGAAATATTCGCGGTGTATTGCATCGGCGGGCCAGTTCGCTGCGGCGACTGACTGCACCAGGTCCATGAATGGTCGCGGTCCACAGACATAGAGATCGGCGCCATGCGCGCGTTCTCCGAGCAAAACGGCTAAGAGCTGACGCAGCCGATCGGGATCATTTTCGTGGTGCAAATGGCTCAGTGCATGGAGCTCCAGTCCCGCTAATTGATCGTAAAACGCTGTGTGGGCTGGTGATCGAGTGAAGTATCGCAGCGCAAACAACCGCCCCGCATCACGAAGCTCATATGCCATCGACAGCAAGGGCGTAATGCCTATTCCTCCGGCCAACAGCAACACTGGGTTGTCCCCACGGGCGATACCAAAGTTGTTACGCGGGGCTCCGATCAGCAGTGTGTCGCCAACACGAACATTGTCGTGCATGGCAGATGAACCACCACGAGATTGTGACTCCCGCTTGACTGCGATCCGGTACACATCACGTTCCACCGGTGAATTCCACAGTGAATACTGTCGGATAAGCCCCGACGCAATGTGTACATCGATATGCGCACCGGCAGTGAATTGCGGTAAAGCCTGCGGACCTACACTTCGCAGTTCGAACGAACGGATATCAATGGCTTCGTCCCTGATGGCGGTTACTTTTGTTGTTATCAAGCTCATGACAAACCTCGTAGCGCTCAGACGAAGCCTTGCTCCGTCCTACAGAAACCGCTGGCGCGAGCGCCAGCACGAAAGTGATATGCGTCAAGGTTATGTCGTCGATATCTCTGTAAGACGGTCCGCCCAGCGCTCTACGTCCCTGTCCAGTTTCTCCGGCCGTGTTTCTTCGCTCTTATCGGGCGCAAGACCAGTCAATATCTGTTGTGAATCAGTCAAGTCTTTAACCAGCTTGCTGACATCTACATCAACCAGCACACCGCCACGCTTGCGGAGCTTGCCGGCGATGAACACTGTATCTACGTTGGAGGCATTTCCCGCCAAAACCAGCGAGGTGACGGGATCGGTTACCGGCATCAAATTAAGGTGCGTGGCGTTGATCAAGACCACGTCAGCTTGCTTGCCAGGCACGAGACTACCAACAAGGTGATCCAAGCCCATTGCCTTGGCACCGTTGATCGTGGCCCAGCGGAAAATATCGCGGACGCTGACCTGTTGTTCAGCGATTGCGGTCATCGCACCTGCGGTTGCGCCATTGATTTGATGTCGAGCAAAAACCATGGCCATTCGCATGATGGCGAACATGTCACCCGTCATGCACGAAACCGTATCGGTACCCAACGAAATGTTGACGCCGGAGATGACCGCGTCGAGAAAGTTCACGGGTTTGTTGATCCCCATGTAAAGCTCAGTGTCGGGCGAACTCACAAAATGCGCCCCCGTTTCCTGCATCATCATGAAGTCGTTGTAACCGAATTCATTGCAATGCGAGAGAATGGCACGTGAGTCAATCAGACCTTTACCAAACAGCATGTTCGTGCCACGGCTGATCGGCGCCGTGCCAATACCGCAAGCCGTGTGGCCGGTCCACTTGAGATTCATTTCCCGGGCTGAACGTATCTCCGCCTCTGTATGCTCGAACGGCAACATACTTTGTTCGGTAATGGCAATCCCCATACGGAGTAGGCCGTCGTTGGCGCCGAAATGCTGGTCAAGAATACGCCGAGCGTCCCTTAGTCGACTGGCGTGTGTGGCGAAGCCGTCACTTTCATAGACAGGGCAATACCCGTAGCCCCATATTCCGCGAATACCTGCATCCTTGACGCCTTCGACAGTTGCATCCGCATGCTCGGGAGTAACAATGCAATGGGAGTGATCGAACACCGAAGTAACGCCACCGCTGATCATTTCCAACGCAGAGGCATAAGATCCAAGCCGGGAGTCTTCAGGCTGATAGACTGCCAGGAACTTCTGCCTGACCATGTGTAAATAGCCCAGCAGGGTCATGTCGCCACAGATGCTGCGTAGCGCCCCTTGCCACAGGTGCTTGTGCATATCGATCAGGCCGGGAATGACAATCATCCCAGTGCCGTCAATGATCTCGCAATCGGGTGGTGCCACAATATCCCCGCCCACCGCAGTGATCAAAGCGCCTTCAATGAGTAAGGATCCATTTTTGATATCGCCGAGAACATCGTCGTTAGTGACGATCCAAGCGTTTTTGATGAGTCTGCTGATAGCCATGGGATTCTCTCGTATTGTTATTGTTTGACAGGCCGTTGTTACTAAATATCTAAACGGGTATCGGTACTGCGTCGATCAATACAAATCCGACCCGGCAGGGTTGCTCCGAACGGTTTTCCCAAGCGTGGTTGGTTCCACGCTGAACCATGACATCACCCGCCCGCATCAAGACCTCGCCTTCGTCCAGGACAGAGTAAATTTCCCCCGCAAGAACCATCACGAAATCGACCGATTCAGTCCTGTGCAGCATCGGATTAGTCGATTGGTTTTTATCACCCGTATCGAGCAGTTTCTGACCGGCCTGTAGCTTATCTTTCCATTCTCGATCAGGCGGAAACTCGACCACACGAAATACAGCACCTCCTACCGGAGGAGCGATACGGTGCGGTAGTGTCACCGGATCGCCCTGCACTGCATTGTCTGCTGGAACTTGGGTCGTCCATAGCTCTGTGGTGGCGCACGTTTCGATACCCATAATCACGTCCACATGAGGACATGACTCATCACTCACAACAATGGCGCGCCCCTGAGCGTTGTGTCCGGTAACGATGCGCCGTATGGGGGCGACACGCGGAATAACGGCTAAAGTTTTGGTGTGGCTCATGCTGATGCATTCCTAATTATTGATGGTTCAGGCTCGGTGAGCAGGCACGTCCGTGGTTTCAATGGAAATAACAGGGATAGCGTGCCCCGGGGTGTGACTCCGCTCTTGCTCCTTTAGCAATAAACCGTCGAGCACCCGCCGGGCACGGACAGCCGCCGCATCACCCGACAACAGCACGGGCTTGAGCGACCAGAAGTCCGCATCACCTATGACTTGCTGCTGCGCTTCTAGCATCGGCGCATCTTCAGTGAGGAACGGGGTCAGCAATCCTTGCAGGTGGGATTTCGCACGATCAGCGCCATCCGGGTAGGTTCGTTTCTCGAAGCACGAGGCAAAAAAGTAATGCGTAGTGGTTTCTGTTTCGGGCGTGAACACATGCGGGATCCTAATGGTGCGCCCGGCTTCACGCGGATACCCTGCCTCGGAAACAGTAACCGTCAGCAGCATTGATGCGGGCGGATCCCAGCGAACATCCATCCAACGGTCAGCAAGTTGGTGTTCTGCCAATTGAAAATGCATGCGCACGAAGGGCATTGGATCTTCCGACTGAACCCGACGGACGCAATGTACTGTTTCGCCCTCTTGGCTCACCTCGGCTTTTGCAGCGCTGACTGCACCGCTCCCCAGCGTATGAGGATGCAAAAACTGCACATGGCTCAAGTCCAGAATGTTGTCCGACTCCAGCACGTAGTTGGCTTTCACGTGCTGGTAGCCATGACTTACATGACAAAGCGCCTCATCGATGCTGGTATAGTCGGGCAGCGCTTGCAAATCGGCCAATTCCGGGTTGCCCGGCCAGAACCAGACCATGCCATGACGCTCTTGAACGGGGAATGAACGCACCACTGCCGCCGCAGGAATACGCCCATCGCCATGCGGGTTGTGCACGCAACGCCCAGCGCCATTGAACTCCAGGCCGTGATAGCCGCACTGAATACGATCGGTCCCGATAATGCTACCGAGATGCAAAGGAGCGAAGCGATGCGGGCAACGATCATGCAGTGCACACACTTCGCCCTTCTCGTTTCGAAACAGCACCAGGGGCCAGCCAACTAAAGTGCGCGCTTTCAGCGTTGTGGAACTGAACTCGTTACTCCATCCCGCCATGTACCAACGATTCTGCAGAAATGCCATATCGTTTCTCCAAATCTAATGAAGCCGTGTCGAAATATCGCAAGTGCCAAGCCGGTACCCGATGCATGACTCCCCCTTCAATGGTGCCTGCATCAAACACGACTCAATGCGCCACTTGGTCGGGGGATCGTTGCTCACAACATTACTTGTGCAGCGCCTTTTAGACCGAGCATTACACGCGCCTCATCGGGTGTGGCCACGTCCAGCGACAACTCGGCCAGAATGCGTTTGATCTTGTGTACTTGTTCTGCGTTTGAGGTCGCCAGTTGGCCTTTGCCCAGGAAAAGACTGTCCTCAAGTCCCACCCGTACATTCGCGCCCATGACGGCACCAACCGTGAGTAGCGGCATCTGATGACGCCCGGCCCCCAAGACTGACCAGTGATAGTTCCCGCGTCCGAACAGGCGGTCAGCGGTGTTGCGCACCATCGCCAGATTTTCCGGGTCAGGCCCCATCCCACCAAGAACTCCGAATATCGATTGAATAAATATCGGCGGCTTTATCAAGCCCTGTTCGACAAAATGTGCAAGGTTGTATAGATGGCCGATGTCATAGCATTCGAATTCGAAACGGGTACCACAACCCTCTCCCAACTCCAGCAAAATTCGTTTGATGTCGCGAAAGGTGTTACGGAAGATTATGTCTTCGGTGCCCTCTATATAGGGCCGCTCCCATTCGTGACGCCAATGTTTGATTTTCGTGGCAGCCGGATGAATGGAGAAATTCATCGACCCCATATTGAGCGACGCCATTTCGGGTTTGGCCAAAAGTGGGAAGGCGAGCCTCTGTTCCAGTGTCATACTGGTGCTGCCCCCGGTGGTAATGTTCACCACGGCGTTGGTCCTGGCCAAAATATCCGGTACGAACTCCTTAAATATCGCCGGGTCCGCCGAAGGGCGTCCGTCATGAGGGTCTCGTGCATGCAGGTGCAGGATGGCTGCTCCTGCCTCTGCGGCCTCGATCGACTGGGCGATGATCTGTTCAGGCGTGATCGGCAGGTACTCCGACATAGTCGGCGTATGGATGGCACCGGTAATCGCGCAGCTGATGATGGTTTTGTTCGACATGAGGTTCCCTCAGGCTAGGCGATAGCCAGATGCGGCTGCTCGTTGCGCAGCCTGCTGACGATTTCATCGAAAAGTGCCGGCAGGAGTTCACCATCCTGAACGACGCCGAAGACGTAGTGATCCGGCCGCACCAGAGCGGCTACGCAGTTGTGTCGTGAGAACCATGCGCTCACTACACCATCGCGCTCGATGAAACCGTAGTCCTGATCGGCTGGCAGCATCGAATTGGCAGCATGGTTGATGACACGCACGATGCGAAGATTGATGTAAGAAACCGAATCCTGGACAGTTGCCAATTGCGTGGTCGATACCGCTTGCGAGACAAATAGGCGAAACCCTGTGCCGGCGACATCGTCGAGCAATGTACCCTCCCCCGCCTGGCGGGGTTGTGGGAACAAAGTGCCGCGCGCCGCATGAGGCACTGCCGACAAAAAACCTTGCTCAAGTGCGGGCATCAAATCCTGACGTAATGTCGTGCGCAACGTGCCGCCCATTTCCGCGATGAGTTTTTCATCGCGCGCCAAAGCCTTCTGCTCGTCGCGCTCACAGATAAACTGGCCCAAGGATTTGATAGTTTGGGTCAGGCGTTGCACATGAGCACGGCGTTCGAGTTGGTAAGTATCGAGCAGGTCAGGTGAGGCATCACCCTGTAGCACCCGAGCCAGCTTCCACGCGACGTTGACAACGTCACGTATGCCTTGGCACATCCCTTGACCGAGGAATGGGGGCTGTTGATGAGCTGCGTCACCGGCAAGGAACACTCGATCCTTGCGCCAAGTATGTGCCACCAAGGCATGGAAACGATATGCAGAGCAACGCCATAACCTCGCCTGCCCCGGCTTGACCCACCGCTCGAGAAGTTTCCATACGTGGTCATCTTGCACCATCAATGCCGGGTCTTCACTTTCGTGCAACATGATTTCCCAACGCCGGTGGTTACCGGGGCCCACCACGTAAGTGGCCGGGCGGCTGGGCTCGCAATACTGCACGTTCACGTCGGGGAGCTCGGCCAGTGCCGCTGGCTCCACCTTGACATCGACGACCAGCCAAGGCTCGTCAAAATCGAGGTCGTCCAACGGTATTGCACAGAGCCGCCGCACGGTACTGTTAGCGCCATCACAACCGAGTACGAAACGCGCGTTTTCTACACTGCTGCCGTTTTTGTCGCGGACCTCGAGCGTTACATGCTGCGCGTGTTGCGAAATTGCAGTCACCTCGCTCCCAAGCCGCACTGTCACGCTGTCATGTTGCAAGGCGTGATTTCGTAACGCTTCCTCCACTGGAGGCTGAGTGAACGATAAATTGGGTGGCCAGCCCATTACGAACGGTGGCGGTGCCGCGTCAAGCCTCTTGATGATTGGTCCGCGCACCCCGCGATATTCAGAAGGCGGATAGGGGGCCACGTGCGGAAGTACCGCATCCAGCACGCCAATTTCCTGGAAAACACGCATGATCTCGTGGTCTAGCGCGATAGCTCGTGGCTTGTCGTAGACCGTATCCAGCCGATCCAGGACCAATGTATTGAGCCCAGCACGTCCAAACAGGTTAGCCGCCACCGCGCCCGATGGCCCAAAACCCACGATAGCTACGTCATACATGATTTACGTCCGCCTGGTCCGCTTTTGCTAACCGGTTACGCATACTTTCACGCCACTCTTTCTGAGTGGCGAAGCCAGGAAGCGAGCGACACAGCGCTTCAGTTCTTGCCAGGATCTCGTCGTTGGGCTGAGTCAGGTCGAGGTCGCCGCGGCAAGGCTGTGGGGTATACCAAGGGCTATCGACGAACAACTCAAGCGGATTACCTTCGGGATCTTTGAGGTATAGAGACCAGGCATTGCCATGGTCGATCTGCATGAGGTCCTCATAACCCGAGGCGCAGAGCCGCTGAAAACACAAACGCAAGTCGTCCAGGCTTTGAACTGCGAAGGAAATCTGGTTGATCGGGTTGTAAGTGGCATCAGCGGGTCTGCCTTCAATCAGTACGAACTGATGATGATCGTCACAACTTTTAGTCAGAAAGACGATTCGTTGACCATTGAATCGAACACCGCGATCACTGGGTTGGAACCCAAAGAATCTGACGTAGAAGTCCTCCATTTTTTCAAGGTCGATCGCATTTACACCAAAGTGTTCAAAGCGGGTTTGCGGGAGTATGGACATAGGGGCGCCTCTGCGCTGGGTTATAGACAGTACGCTTATGCGTTTTTGAAGGGTTCGAGGTCGATCGCCGCCGTTTCATCCAGCACTGGATTGACAAGCGTACCGACCCTCGGGATGTCGATTTCCACCACGTCTCCGTCGCGTAGAAAACAGGGAGGACTTTGGAATAATCCAACACCGGACGCCGTGCCGGTCACAAGCACGTCACCCGGCATCCAGTCGATAGCACGAGAGACATACGCGATCAGTTGCGCGATGTTGAAGACCATGTCGCCGAGGGAAAAAAATTGAACTTGCTTACCATTGACCCGAGTGCATACATGCAACGTATTTGGGTCGGTGATCTCGTCTCGGGTCACTAGCCATGGGCCAAAGGCACCGCTGGAGCGGAAATTCTTGCCCATGCCATAGAGGTGTGAGTGCTTCTGCCAGTCCCGCACGCTTGCCTCGTTGAAGCAGGCATATCCCGCCACGTGCTCCATTGCACGGTCCTCGGGAATGTGCCCACCCCCCTTGCCGATAACCACGGCGAGTTCACCTTCGTAGTCCAATTGCTCGGAAACCAAGGGACGTAGCAATGGACGGCCATGAGCATTGAGCGTTTGCGCATGACGATGGAATATCACAGGCTGCGCCGGAACCGGTTTACCCACCTCCTCAGCATGGGACTTGAAATTCAAGCCAAGGCAAATAATTTTTCCGGCATCGGGAATGACCGGCAGCAGAGTGCAATTGCCGATATCGAAGTCCACTTTCCCAGCACGTATCAAACGGCTGGCTTCGGCAAATCCATCAATGGCGAGAAACTCGCGCAAGGTTCTGGCGTGACCTATCTTGCCGGTCAGGTCGAACACTGATGTACCGACCACAGCCCCAAATCCTTTGCTGTCATTGCGTTCAAAACTGATAAGTTTCATATGGTCCCCCTTCACGTGGTCCAACCGTAATTGCTTAGGGGAATGGCACAAAGATAGTAAAATCGCCGTCCTGATCACCAATGGTTATCACATCAGCTACTTAACTGGCTGGGGAGCTCCTATGAAACTGCATCAGCTTCGCGATTTCGTCTCAATTGCACATTCAGGCGGCATTCGCGCTGCCTCGCGCGCATTGCAACTGACCCAGCCGGCGTTGTCGAAAAGCATCCAGAGCCTCGAGGAAGAACTGGGTATGCCGCTGTTTGAACGTACCGCGCGTGGCTCGACACTGAATGCCTACGGGGTTGCATTTCTTGCGCGGGCAGAGGCGGCTATCCGGGAGTTGGCACGCGGCAGAGAGGAGCTGGATCAAATGCGCGGGGCCACGGGAGGCAGCGTAACCATGGCGGCGTCCAGCGTTGCGTCACTCATGTTCTTGAGTGCGGCACTCGATCACTTCCGAAAACAATTTCCAGATGCCGTGGTAAAAGTGATGGAAGGCACCTTTCCCATAATCCAGCGCGGTATTCGTGATGGCACGCTCGACTTCGCCGTCGGACCGATGCCAGCATCGTTCGCGCCTGACGAGTTTGTTGTGGAGCCACTCTTCGCGAATACCCGTTGTGTCGTCGCACGGCGTAACCACCCACTCAGAAGCGCACATTCATTGCGTGAACTTCTCGATGAGAAGTGGATAGTCACGGGCGCGGTAGGTCCTCGGGACGCCGAGTTCAATGAAATTTTCTCGCAATACGGCTTGCGTGTTCCTACGGTCTCAGTACGTTGCGAATCCTTAATTGCGCTGCTCTGCTTGCTAGCCAGCAGCGATGCGCTTGCCTTCCTTCCAACGCAGTGGGTTGAATCGTCCTTGACGCAGCAGGTTTTAATGCGGCTGCAAGTAAACGAGCCAGTCGGAGGACCGGCGACTTGTATTATTCAGCGTCCGGGGATGCCGCTAACGCCGGCAGCAGAAGCACTCGCAATGGCATTTCGGCGTGAGGCAGAGTTTTATTCCAGAGGGCGAAACTGGCAGGAAGCACCATTGCGCTGAATGACCAATTTCGAGTTTGCAAGAGCGTTATAGGGGCGGCTGGACTGGTTCAGACCGAGTTCTGCACATACGCCCCCACTTGTTCGATTATAAATCTGCAGGGTGCAACCAATTTTACAAGTAATCATCTGTACGATGGCCAAGCCCAAGCTTTGCGCGTTCTGGGCGTGGATGCGCAGGATTGCCAAGGGTGTACGCAGTTCGTGGCCGGCGTCGGCGATGAAGCGGCGCTCGCGCTCCAATAGATCATCCACCTGATCCAACAGGCGGTTGAGCGCGGTCGGTCTCGTGGGCCTGTTGCCAACGGTGGCGGGCATGGCGGGTATACCGTTCAGAAATGGCGCGCTGGGCCGGGATATTCAGCAGCCGGCACCAGGATGAGCGCGTAGTCGATAGACCGACCAACTGGGGGCACATTTCGATTGTTGGAAACTGTGCCCCAGAGAACGCCCCCCTTCACTCTCGTCGCAGGAGCGTATGGGGAGCGACGCCAAAGGCCTTGCGAAAAGCGTGGCTGAAATGAGAGAAGTCGGAGAAACCGAAATCCAGCGCCGCCTGAGAAATACTGCGGACTTGACCGCGCTCAATAGCGTCGCGGCTGGCGAGCAATCGCGCCTTCCAGATTTCCGCGACCGGCGATTTCTGATGACGGGCGAAAGCACGCGTCACCGTGCGTGTGGAGACATGATGGGCTTGAGCGATGCGTTCGAGCGACAGGTCCGCCTCGGTCAAGTACTGGTGGATGTAATTCATGATCCGGCCATGCAGATCCAACTCGTCATGAGTCTGCTTTAAATCCTGGAGTTCCAGGCTGACCACCAGAAGGTCGAGCAAGGTGCTGGAGTAACGACTGGATACTGCTGCGTTATGGAAGACTGAAGGCATACTCGCGGCTTGGCGTAACATCTCGCGTAACGGAATCACCCCTGGGCGACGATCATCCAGAACCATCGCGGT
The DNA here is from genome assembly GCF_900111955.1 of Pseudomonas sp. NFIX10. Classification (NCBI taxonomy): domain Bacteria; kingdom Pseudomonadati; phylum Pseudomonadota; class Gammaproteobacteria; order Pseudomonadales; family Pseudomonadaceae; genus Pseudomonas; species Pseudomonas sp. NFIX10. The sequence goes on from NZ_FOKH01000004.1 coordinate 127,209, forward strand.
GCAATCCGCTATGCCCGGCAGCCGCTGGCTGAGCAGTTGTCGCGGAATGCGGACAAGGTGGTTATCGGTACCACCGAAGCTGAACCTGAACGGTTGGGATGCGTCATAAAGAAACAGATCGTCCGCCGCCAGTTTCGTCCGTCGGTCAGCCTGCTCCAGTTCGCCATAACCGCTCCTGGTGAAGCCCAACCACAAATCGTCATTGGGATCACTGCGCAGGTGCTGGGCGGACCGCTCCCAATAATGCAAGGGTGCGGATAACGTGCAGATGTCCAACGCGCCCATGCTATGGACCTCCATCGCCCCGTCAAAATCGCTCTGCGCCAGCAGTTTGCTGTCTGCGTCCAGGCAGTGGTGACAAACCACCTCTTTCCAGTAATCGAACCGGAGAGGGGCCGTAACGGCAAGCGTTGAATACTGACAGGTCTGGCTCATTGCATTCACCTCGCGGCGGCGTTTCAACAAGAAAAGCGGGGTAACGTTTTTGCGAGCCAAGCAATTAGCAGGCCATTGCCATTGCGTCATTCCCGCGGTCAGACACCTTGGAAGACAGCCGCCTGCGCGTTACATAGGTCGATCCTTCCAACACTCCCCATGCCACTTCTCGGGGCGCCTCGCCCTCTTGTTCCACAAGCCCCGCACCATTGCTGCGCGCTGAGATGCCGGCCTTTTTTTACCTGTCCTTTTTAACCAAACGGTTGTCCATTCGAGCCAAGCACGTTGCATCCCCCCTGGATAATTTTTACTCCACGCCGTGTCCCTACAAGCACGAATGATGAGGTGTCTCATGCATCCACAAGAACAGCAGCGACTGTCCGATTCATCCTGGTTTTTACAGAGATGGGACATGGCACCCGAAGAGTTCGCCACTTACCTGGTGCTGCTCGGAACCTTGGTGCTGCAACGCCGATGGAGTGGTACCCACCGCAAAACAACGACATCCACTGGGATGTAGAACAGCGAACCGTCCGTTTGAGACGGAAATAAAGGAGCCCCCCATGGAATCTGCAATCGATAAACACCTCAAATGTCCCCGGACTTTGTCCCGTCGTGTTCACGACGATTACCAGCCACCCTTCCCGATGTATGTGGGGCGAGCCGACGAAAACGTGAAGCAAGTGGTGATGGCTTACCTCGGGGTGCAATTTCGCGACGAGCAACGCGCCGCCGCCCTGCAAGCCATGCGCTACATTGACGCAAGCTTTGCCCTCGCCGATGGCCCAGGGAATCACGACCTGACCTACCACCTCGACAATCAGGGTTATGGAAACTTCATCGCCGTGGGCTACTGGCGTGATCCCGCCGCCTATCACCGATGGCTACTTTCAGCGCCCGTGGCCGATTGGTGGGGCGACGATGCGCGCCTGAACGAGGGATTGGGGTATTTCCGCGAAGTCATCGCACCACGTGCCGAGCAATTCGAGACGCTGTATGCATTCAAGGACGATTTGCCAGGTGTCGGTGCGATCATGGACGGCATCAGCGGCGAGATCGAGGAGCACGGCTACTGGGGCTCGGCGCGCGACCGCTTTGCTATCTCGCAGACCGACTGGATGCAGCCGACCAGCGAACTACACGTCATTTCAGGCGACCCCGCCAAGGGCGGCAGGGTCGTGGTACGCGGCCACGACAACCTGACACTGATCCGCTCCGGACAAGACTGGGTCGAAGCCGGCGAGGAAGAGCGTGCGCTCTACTTCAACGAGATGCTGCCGCCACTGCAAGACGGCATGAACTTTCTGCGTGACGAAGGGCAGGCGCTGGGCTGCTATAGCAACCGCTTCGTACGCAATGTCGACTTGGATGGCAATCTCCTCGACATCGCCTATGACATCGGTCACTGGCGATCGCTCGACAAACTGGAACGCTGGGCAGAATCCCACCCCACTCATTTACGTATTTTCACCACGTTCTTCCGAGTGATCGGAGGCCTTTCGAAGCTGCGGCTGTATCACGAGGTCTCGGTAGCGGACGGTAGCCAGCAACTGTTCGAGTACATCAACTGCCACCCGCAGACCGGGATGATGCGCGACGCGCAAGTGTCGCCCACCTGACTCCATCGCTGACTCCACTTTTAGCCCTGCGCGTCGCCTGATGGGCGCTAGCGGGGCTCTTTTTGCCCGAAAAAAGGATCTCCGATCATGAAACAGTTCCGCTACCTGTCGCTTGTCGCCCTCCTCCCCAGCCTTTCTTCCCACGCGCTCGAGGTGGATCCTGGCGATTACGAGCCGCTCCCCGTGGGAGCGACCATCGGCGTGGTCTACTACCAGCACGCCACCACGGACAGTGCCTATGCCCAAGGGCACAAGACCAGCTCCGATTTCAACCTGACTTCCGATGTCGGCATTCTGCGTCTGCTGCACGTCTATCAGTTGAGCGAGCGGCTGACCATCGAGCCTCAATTCCTGTTGCCCTTCGGTCATGTCTCGGGCGGCGGTGACGCGTCTGGTCTAGGCGACGCCAGCGGCATCGGCGACCTCATTCTCACTGCGCCGCTCAAGTACCGTCTCAACGACGCCAACGACACCCTCGGTGCGACCGCCTACTTGTACGTGCCGACTGGCAACTATGACAAAGACGACGCGCTCAACCTTGGCGAGAACCGTTGGAAGGTTGATCTCCAGGGCGCTTACGTCAAGCACTTCACGGAGAAGTGGGCCATCGACCTCGTCGGTGACGCCATCTGGTACGGGGACAACAACGACTTCGGCGCCAGCTCCGCCCGCCGGGAGCAGGACGTTTCCTACGGCGCTCAGTTAATGGGGCGCTACATGCCCGACGAGACCAGTGCGCTGGCTATCGGCTTCGGCCACAGCTGGGGCGGGGAAAACCAGGTCGATGGTGTCAACCAGGACGACAGGATGGAAACCACCAACTTTCGCGTCACGGCCAGAAAGTTTTTCACCGCCAAGGACCAACTCCAAGTGCAACTTGGACGCGACCTTGCGGTGGAGAACGGCCCCAAGGAGAACTTTCGCATGAACCTGCGCTACGTCAGGGTCTTTTAGAGCCACCCGTTTCTACCACCCGTTGTCCTGATCAACCAAGCGTGTGCCCAACAACGCGACAGTTGGCTAACGAGATGCTTCTCACCCGAAACGGAGTAACCCGACAATGACCGACCAGCAACCCACCACGGAACAACAACCCTCCCTCTATACCCGTCTTGGCGGCTATGACGCGATCTATCAGTTCGCAGGCGCAGTGTTGAGAAAAACAATGGGACACCCCGCCATCGGGCACATCTGGGCCCATATGTCGGAATCGACGTTCCAAAAAGAACACATCAATTTTGTCGATTTCCTTTCCGAGCACTGGGGTGGAAGCGCCAAATACAGGGGGAGAGACATGGTCACCGCGCATCGCGGGATGGGGCTGACCGAGGTGCACTGGCAAGCCGTGCTCGATTGTCTCGAGGCGTGCTACGACGACTACGCTCTGGCCCCGGACCTGCGCAAAGAGGTCAATGACTTCCTCATCAAGTTCAAACCGGCGGTGATCGGGAGCCCCTCCTATCGGGACGTCGTACTCGCGCACCCGGAAATGGACCCCGCCAAAGGCATGAGAAGCGTTGGGGTTGTCTGGCCAAAACCAGGGAAGTCACCTCGGAAACAGACCACGCCTGAATCCGAAGACTAATGCCCTCGGCATGAGCCTGAGCCACAGCAATGAAGGGCTACCGTGGAGGGGCAAGCGAGTCCCGCTCAACCAAGCGACTGTCCTTCTCAGCCAAGCGCGGCTCAATCTGTGGCGATAGTTTGATACCAGCCCCGGCCACGGCTCGCACCGTGCCCGGGTATCCCCGAGATGACGTTTGAACAGACATTGCCAGCCCCTGCGGGTTGGCACAGGACACAGGACACCCCATGGCCATCATCCGCCCGACTCTCGAACACGTGCAGGATCTCGCCAGTCGCCTGCACATACAGCTGACACCCGAGCAAGCCAGCGAATACCTGGCGCTTATGCAGTCCAGTTTCGATGCCTACGACCTAGTCGATGAGTTACCTGATTTCATCCCTGCGGTGCGCTACGAGCGCAGTTCCGGTTATCGCCCTTCAAGCACGGAAAACCCGCTGAACGCTTGGTACTACAGAACTGAGGTGATGGGCGCCAGTTCGGGCAAGCTTGCCGGCAAGACGGTCGCGCTCAAAGACAATATCTCTCTGGCCGGTGTCCCGATGATGAACGGCGCCGCACCACTGGAGGGTTTCGTACCGTCGTTTGATGCCACCGTGGTGACGCGTCTGCTCGACGCTGGCGCAACCATCCTCGGCAAAGCCACCTGCGAGCATTACTGCCTCTCCGGTGGTAGCCATACCTCGGACCCCGCGCCGGTGCACAACCCTTTTCGCCATGGTTTCACGACGGGCGGTTCGTCTTCGGGCAGCGCGGCGCTTGTGGCGACGGGCGCGGTCGACCTGGCTATCGGTGGCGACCAAGGCGGTTCCATCCGCATTCCCGCCGCATGGTGCGGCATTTATGGAATGAAACCTACCTGGGGTCTAGTGCCTTACACCGGAGTCATGGCGATCGAGTCCACCTTCGACCATGTCGGCCCCATGACGAACAACGTACGCGATAACGCGCTCATGCTCGAAGTGATGGCCGGCGCCGACGGGCTCGACCCTCGCCAGGCCGCCCCCAAGGTCGATGCCTATTGCGATTATCTGGAGCGAGGCGTGACCGGACTCCGGATCGGGATCCTCCAGGAAGGCTTCCAACTCGCCAACCAGGATCCACGTATCGCAGAAAAGGTGCGCAGCGCCATCGCCCAGCTGGAAGCTTTGGGCGCGCAGGTCGAGGAAGTATCGGTTCCCGAACACAACCTGGCGGGATCGTTATGGAACCCTATCGGCTGTGAAGGCCTGACCATGCAAATGATGCACGGCAATGGCGCGGGTTTTAACTGGAAGGGGCTTTACGACGTGGGCCTGCTGGACAAACAGGTCGGTTGGCGCGACCAGGCAAACGCATTGTCGCCATCACTCAAGCTCTGCATGTTCGTGGGCCAGTTCGGTCTGGAGCGCTACAACGGCCGCTACTACGCCAAGGCCCAGAACATAGCGCGCTTTGCCCGAGACGCCTATGACCGGGCGTTGCATACCTATGACCTGCTCGTCATGCCGACGGTGCCAATCACCGCCCAGCCGCTCCCGGAACCGGGCTCTTCAATCACCGAGACCGTCACGCGTGCGTTGGAGATGCTGGGCAATACGGCCGCTCAAGACATTACGGGGCACCCCGCCATGTCGATCCCTTGTGGCCTGGTGGACGGACTGCCCGTGGGGTTGATGTTAGTCGCAAAACATTATGCCGAAGGCACCCTCTATCAGGCTGCAGCCGCGTTCGAGGCTTCTGTTGATTGGCGGACGTTGTGAACCTGCGCATCGCATTGGCGAGCAAACACCGGCAAGTAGCACTGAAAGTGAGCATCAACTTCAGAGGAGCCAATACATGAGCCATACCCACGAACATCATCACGACCACGACCACACCGAGCCCCCCGAGGCCATCGCCCTGCGTGTCAAGGCACTCGAATCCCTGTTGATCGAAAAGGGCTTGGTCGACCCAGCCGCCATGGATGCTCTGGTGGACACTTACCAGCACAAGGTCGGCCCGCGCAACGGCGCTCAGGTGGTCGCCAAGGCCTGGTCCGACCCCGATTACAAACATCGGCTGCTGGAAGATGCCACCGCGGCCATTGCCGAACTGGGTTTTTCCGGCGTGCAGGGCGAAGACATGGTCGTGGTGGAGAACACCGCGACCGTGCACAACGTGACGGTCTGCACGCTGTGCTCCTGCTACCCCTGGCCGACCTTGGGTCTGCCACCCGTCTGGTACAAATCCGCGCCCTATCGGTCACGGATAGTCATCGATCCGCGCAGCGTGCTGGCCGAATTCGGTTTGATGATTCCCAATGACAAGGAAGTCCGCGTCTGGGACAGCAGTGCTGAGTTGCGCTATCTGGTATTGCCGGAACGTCCGGCCGGTACTGACGGCTGGAGCGAAGATCGACTGGTCGAGCTGGTGACGCGTGACGCCATGATTGGCACTGGCCTGCCGAAGACGCCGGGCGACGAAGCCTGACCCCGAGAAGGAGAAAACCATGAACGGTGTACACGACTTAGGCGGTATGCACGGTTTCGGCCCGGTGCTCACCGAAGAAAATGAACCCATTTTCCATCACGACTGGGAGCGCAGGATCTTTCCGCTGTTCGCCTCGCTCTTCGTCGGCGGACACTTCAATGTCGACGAGTTCCGCCATTCCATTGAACGCATGGAACCGGCTGAATACTTGCAATCGAGTTACTACGAGCACTGGCTGCACGCCTTCGAGACCCTGCTGCTGGAAAAAGGCGTGATCAGCACGGCCGAACTGCTGGGCACGGTCAAACCGACCTCACCGGCACAGCCCCCAACGGTGCTGACACCGGACATCGTCGAGGCGGTGGTGCTCGGAGGCGCCTCTTCCCGGGCGAAGGAACCCGTCCCTGGCCGCTTCCGGGTCGGTGACCGGGTGCGGACGAAGAACCTCAACCCAACCACCCACACCCGGCTGCCGCGCTACGCGCGCGGCAAGGTCGGGACCATCGAGATTGCACACGGCGCGTTTGCCACTCCGGACACGCTAGCCCACGGTCTCGGCGAACAACCCCAGCAGGTCTACGCCGTTCGCTTCAGTGCGACAGAACTGTGGGGAGTGGCGCGACCGGACAGTGTTTGCATAGATCTGTGGGACAACTATCTGGAGGCCGTATGAGCGCCAGCATGCGTCACATTCTCCCAATAGCCGGCCTGTCTCTCGACGAAGGCCCGGTATTCGACAAACCTTGGCAGGTCGAGGCCTTTTCCCTGCTGGTACACCTGCACCAAATCGGTCTGTTCCCCTGGGAGGACTGGGTGCAGGTATTCAGCGACGAGATCAAGGCTGCCCCGGCGCAACCCGGAGAAAGCGTCAACGACACTTACTACCGGCAGTGGCTCACAGCGTTGGAAAGAATGGTCACCACACTCGGTTTAACGGGCATGGAAGACATCACCCGCCGCACCGAGGAATGGCAGCAAGCTTACTTGAATACCCCCCATGGACAACCGGTCACGCTGCTCAATGCGAGTTGCCCACCAGCCCATGGAAACGGCCACGAACACCTGCCGCGGCACGAGCCGGTGGCGATCAGCCGGGCCACTAGCTGAGGCTGGAGTCGTCCTGTTTTTTTACTTTCGAGGTCGCGTAGCGGCCAAGGGGCAATCGCCATGCATATCGAACCTAACCTGGTGGAAGCTGGAAAACTCTGGCTGAGCTATGTCACTGCCGCAGGTGCCGGCGCCTACACCCTCAAACTCGCTGCCCAGGCCATGAGCGAGCGTGGTGCCTTCTCGTTGCTGGCTCGCACTGTCACTGCCACGGCCCTGGTATTCAGCTTCTTCGAGCTACTACCGCACCATCCCGTCGGCGTCTCCGAGGTCCATCTCATCCTCGGGTCAACGCTGTTTCTGCTGTTCGGCGCCGCACCTGCGGCAGCGGGTCTGGCCCTGGGGCTGCTGATCCAGGGTCTGTTCTTCGCGCCATTCGACCTGCCGCAATACGGCATGAACGTCACTACCCTCCTGGTACCGCTGTTCGCAGTTACCGCCCTGGCGAAACGCGTCATCGCGCCAAACACGCCGTATGTGGAGCTGAGCTATAGACAAGCGCTGGGGCTGTCGACCGCCTTCCAGGGGGGCATTGTCGCCTGGGTTGCCTTCTGGGCCTTCTACGGGCGAGGCTTCACAGCAGAAAATGCCCTGTCAATTCTGACCTTCGGCAGTGCCTACATGACCGTCGTCATCCTCGAACCGCTGTTGGACCTGGCCGTGCTGGCCGGCGCCAAGGCAACACATCGCCTGCGTGGTAGCACGCTGCTTGAACGCCGTTTGTACCAGGCCGCCTGAGTCGACAGACTCCTCCAGGCCAGACTGTCCCCGGGCATTCGAAGACCGTGATGCTCGGGGGCATCAAGAGCGAGAACCGCCCCGAAACCTCGTGAGCGAACCAGAGGTGTTTGATGTTTTTCAGAAATAGCACCCGCAAGGAATTGAAGCGGCTCGGCGACCGGCTGGAACAGCCCGACGGCGAAGAAATATCGATAGCGACGAAGGATCCATCACTGCGACGGGTACTGGCGGGCATCGAGCGCCTGCTCGCCGATCGCACGGCGCTCCGGGCCAGCGTGGTCGATCTTAATGCTGAACTGCAACGCCTCAAGCTTCAGTTGGGTGAATACGAAACGCGGTTGCATGATCAAGAACAACTTTGGCAATTGGCGGCAGGCGGGTCGGGTGAGCTGCTCTGGAAATTGCAGCTCGATGGCCGCCAACAGCCCGCACGCGATGCAGTACTGCAATGGTTCGGCAACCTGCCCACCCAAGCGGATCTCCCCGTCTGTCTAGGGCCCTGGAACGATTGCCTTCACCCTGACGACCGCCAGGCCAACCTGGATGCCTTGGCCCATCACCTTGCCGATCGCAGCGGGCATGCTCCCTACCAGGTGGAGGTGCGCCTCGCGAACCTCTCGGGAGAATACCGCTGGGTCCGGATCTGCGGCGAAACGCTCCGTGACGAACGGGGGCTGCCACAGATCAGCGTCGGTCTGCTGCGCGACATCCACACACAGCGCATGCAAGACGAAGAATTCGCGATGCTCTCGGCCCGCTTCGATATTTCCCGTGAATGCATCCAGGACGCACTCTGGGATATCAATATCGTCGCAGGCGATCCAGCCAATCCGCATAACGTCATCTGGTTCTCGTCACAGATGCGTCGCCTGCTCGGCTACGAAACCATCGAAGAGTTTCCCAATGTGTTCGAAAGCTGGCTGTCCCGCCTGCATCCCGAAGACAGCCAGCGTGCCGTGCAAGCGTTTGTCGAGCATGTCGCCGACCGCTCCGGCCGAACACCCTTCGATGTGACCTACCGCCTCAAGCACCGCAACGACGAGTACCGGTGGTTCAGAGGCAGAGGTCAGACCCAGCGAAGCAACGACGGCACGCCCTTACGTACAGTGGGGGCGATCACCGACGTGCACTCCCATCGCGAGGAAAGCCAGTTGCGCCAGACTCAGGAACGTCAGCATCAAGCGATGCAGGAAAACCTCGCCAAGCTGACGCAGATAGTCGCCGCCATCCAAAGCATCGCCAAACAGACCAACCTGTTGGCCTTGAACGCGGCGATAGAGGCAGCCAGAGCCGGTGAAGCCGGAAGGGGTTTCGCAGTGGTCGCCGACGAGGTCCGCAAGCTGGCCACCCGTACCAGCCAGGCCACCCAGCAGGCGGCCGACATGATCGAGAGGTACTGAGTTCAAGCTGCGCGTCCATTTTCATTACATTGAACGTGTGGCCTGCGCGTAAACCCGGGCCACACCGCAACTCAAACCAATTCAGCTAAAGAGGCCGGATTGAAGCCCTTCCGTTCCGCGTAATCGCCTCTTTCCACCTTGGCGACCCAATCCTTGTCACTCAGCAACGCACGCCCTACTGCGATCAGATCGAACTCTCCGCGCTCCATACGCTCTATGAGCCGATCCAGACTCGCAGGGATTGATCCCTTGCCGGCGAAGGCGTTAGTGACACCATTCTCCAGCCCAACCGAACCGACGCTGATGGTTGTGGCGCCAGTGACTTTCTTCGCCCAGCCCGCGCAGCTCAACCCGTTCTCACCGTCAGTTTCGGGAAACTCAGGCGGTCGGTGCGCAGATTGCTACCAGACAGAAAAACTGACCGATCAAATAGCCATGGGTCCTTGGATCTCAACAGTATCGAAGCCCAGTCGATTGGTTCGACCAGATCGCGGATAAGTGGTCAATGATGGTTCTGGCGGTACTTGATGACGGGCCGCATCGCTTTAACGCTATCAAACATCGCCTGGAGGGCGTCCCCCAGAAGGCACTTACCCAGTGCCTGCGGCGGCTGGAACGCAATGGTCTCGTCTCGCGCCAGATCATTTCGTTCTCGCCCGTGGCAGTGCAGTATGAGATCACCCCGCTGGGTCGAACATTGCAGCAGCCATTTCGCGAATTGCATAAATGGACGCTCGACAAACTGCCCGAGGTTGAAGCGGCCCGGTCGAAGTTTGACGAGGCCGCGGAGTTCAAGCTGGCGGAGTGATTCGGTTAGCCACCAAGCTACAAGGGATGCACACAGTTTCTGACCCATTTGTCCAAAATGGGCCGTCTAGAGCTTATGACTCCCCAACCCCAAATACCGCTGCGGTGCCACCTTGCGCAGTCGCGCCGCCAGAAACACACCCGCCAGCAAGGCCACGGGAATGATCGCGCAGAGGCCATATGACAAGGCCTTGCTGGCGCCGGTCAGCACATCGAAATGCACCACCGCAATGACCAGGACCGCCAGTAACGCCACGCAAGAAAAACCCGGGAAAATCCGCCCACGCCAGATCCCCAGCTTGAGTTCAGGGTGGCGCTGGGCAAAGACCCAGACCGCTGCGGAAGTCAGCGCCATCAGCAAAATCACGCACAGCGTCGCCAGGTTGGACAGCCAGGCGAACAGTTGCAGGATCGGATCGGCATCCATGGCGGCGAAAATCAGTACCACCACGGCGGAGATCAGGCTCTGCAATGCCGAGCCCATGTGCGGGCTCTGGTGGACGCGATGGGTGGTGCCCAACCGGCTGGGCAACAAACCGTCACGGCCGATGGCATAGAAGTAACGGGCCGCGGCATTGTGGAACGCCAGCAGCCCGGCATAGATACTGACCATGAACAGCACGCGGATGACCTGGGTCAGGTGCGGGCCGACAAAGTGATCGGACATGCCATAGATAAACGTCGTCAGGTCCTGCAAGGCCTGAAGCGTGGAGACGATTTTGTCCGCGCCCACGCCAATCACCATCGACCAGACCGACAGCGCGTAGAACCCGCCGATCAGCAAAACCGAACAGTAGGTGGCAATCGGGATCGTGCGTTGCGGGTTCCTGGCCTCCTCGCCATAGATGGTGGTGGCCTCGAAGCCGATGAACGCCGCAAAGCAGAACAGTAAGCCAATGGACGGCGTGCCGCTGAACACATGGCTGCGATCGAACGAATCGAGATTGATCCCACTGTCGCCTCCGGTCCTGAGAATGGCGAAATCCAGGAGCAGGATCGCCAGGTATTCGGCGATCACAATGACCGACAGCACCCGGGCCGACAGGTCGATCTTGCGATAGCCGAGAATCGCGATGCTCGCCATCGCCATCAGCGAGTACGACCACCAGGGCAATACCAGGCCGAAGACGCTTTCCATCGTGCCGCTGACCACGCCGCCGAACATGCCATACAGTCCGACTTGCAGGATGTTGTAGGCAAACATCGCCAGCACCCCCGCCGCGCCGCCGGCCAGGCCACCCAGGCCGCGAGAAGTGAAGGCATAGAAACCGCCGGCGTTGGTCACGTGCCGAGACATGGTGGTGTAGCCCACCGAAAATGCCAGTAACACCAGCAAGGCCAGGAGCAGCAACGCCGGTGTGCCGGCGCCGTTGCCCAGCATGATGCCGATGGGGAAACCGCCGGCGATGACGCTTAAGGGGCTCGCCGCCGAAACCACGAAGAAGATGATGAAGCCGACACCCAGGGCCCCACGTTTGAGCTCCGTGGAGCTATTGACCAGCAGAGGTACACTCATGTTTTCTTGACCTTATCGTATGAGGCAGACGCTGTAGGATCGGTGCAGTCAATCCCTGGCCGTCACCGGATGGCGTTATTGTTCGTGTCGCACGCTGGACTCGATCCTATGCCTGCCCCCGAACGCCCCATTAGCCCAAATCGGTCATCGGCGTGTTCCTCTCGAAAAAGCCAGCCGTCCAGTCGCTCTCGCCTTACTGCAAGGCGATACGCGCCGTCAGTTCCGACGCCGCGCCGGTGACCAGGTCGCACAGGTAGCCCTGCTGGAACGCATAAAACCGCTCGCTACGCCCCACCAGGGTCATGCTCCCGAGCACTCGGCGTTTTTCGTCGAAGACCGGTGCCGCGACGCCACTGCGCCCCGGGTACAGCTCGCTTTCACTGATGCAGTAGCCTTGCTTGCGGATGGCAAGCAGCCCCTTGGTGAACGGTTTCCACGCCAACCCCTGATGCAACTCTTCGGCGGGCTTCGCATGGACGTCGTAGATGCGGCGGATCTGGCGCGGCAGCAGATAGGCCAACACGACCCGAGCGGTCGCGCTGTGAAAAAGATCGATCGGCCGCCCCCGGTCGCCACCCACGGGGCCGGCGTCGGAACCCCGCTGGATCAGCACGTTGACCACTGAGTCGCCATGCCATTCGCTGACCAGTGCGTCCAGGCCCGTGTCGGCCACCAGTTTGTCCACCAGGCCCCGGCTGCAGGCCAGCAATGGGTCATAGTGAGCCATCTGATGCTCCAGCGTGACGATCCGTGGGCCGAGTGCGTAGCCGCGGGGCAATCGCTTCAAGAAACCCGCGTCGCCGAGTTCGCGCAGATAACGATAGGCGGTGGCGGGCGTGTAGCCGAGCTCCTGACAAATCACGTCCACATCGATGACCGGCTGTTCAGGGCGGAACAAGTCGAAGACCCTGAGCAGGCGGCGAAGGCTATTCATTTTTTCGACATCCTTGTGCAGGCCAGCCCGCCCGCTGCCGGGTGCAGCGGGCAAAGGCTCAAGCAAGGGCGCAACCGCTGATGGCAGCGCGCGCGGTTTGGGACGGCAACTCTGCGAACAGCACCTGGTACTCCGCCGCAAAATGGCTGAGGTGATAGAAGCCCCACTGGGCCGCGGCATCGCCAATCGAAAGATGCGTCGCGGGGGTGGACATCAGGGTGCGGCGCACACCGTTCAGCCTCACGGAGCGCAGGTAATTGACTGGCGTCGTCTCGGTCACCGAGCGGAAGCTGTTCTGCACCGTACGCCGACTGACCTGGAGTCGCTGGCACAACTCGTCCACGCTGGGCACGTTGTTCAATTGCGCGGTCGCCAGTTGGTGGCATTTTTCGACAATGTAGCTGCGCGTGGAACTTGGCGTGCGCTGCTGTTTGTCGCAGGCGGGGTCGGTCATCAATTGCAGCAGCTCGCCGAGCATGGTCTGTTCCAGCGCCAGTTCCCGGTCTTGCGCATTGTCGAGTTCTTCACTCAAGAGCGCCTGGGAGAACGCCGCCAGCATTCGACGGCGAGCCTCGGCATAACGTTGAGAGGACACCTTGATCACCGGCTGACGCAGTAACTGAGCGATTTCCTTGGCCGACGCGGTTCGCGCCAACGCATCTTCGAACAACTCCCGCTCGAAGGTGATCGCCAGCAGTTCCATGCCCAGCGGCATATGGAACATGAATTCCTCGCCACCATGAAGAAAGAACAGGCTGCTGTCGTCCACTTCCCGCCCTTGCATCCGGATCGAACCCGGGACGGTGATCGGCACGGCGAAACACATCTTGCCCCGTGGGGCCACGCCGTGCTGCACGACACGCTGGTTGATCTGCTCGCGAAACACGTGGCAGCGGGCCGTCGTCAACTGGATAAGTGAGCTCTCAGCCGTACCAGCGGTCAACTGGTTGTAATCCTGGCTCCACTCCTGGACGGTGGCGGCGTGGACATGGATATCGTGGAAATGGCTGATGTTCTGGTTTTTCATGATGACGAAAGCCTCGGCCGATATTCTTCTTTTTTAGATCGCCTTCCTGAGCGATATTCTCACATAAAGAGAATTCTGCAAATTTTCTTTGGGCAATGTCTATGCTCCGATGCTGACGCGCGCGGCGGCCCATTCATGTGCCGATTCGGGCTACCGGCCCGGAACAGGCCACGGGGATGATCGGCACACTGAAACCGACATCCTGAGAGACCGTCATGAGCGAAGCCAAACTCGAAGCCCTCCATTTCGCGGATGCCCCGCGGATTACCACCGCCATTCCCGGCCCCCGAACCACCGAGGCGCTGGCGTTGTCGGCGCGTACCGAATCCATGGCACGCGGCGGCGGACGCATGCCCGTGGCCATGGACCGGGCGTTCGGCGCGACCTTCAAGGACGCCGATGGCAATACCTACATCGACTTGTCCGCGGGTGTAGGCGTCAGCAGCGTGGGTCGCTGCCACCCGAAAGTGGTGCAAGCCATTCGCGAACAATCCGAAGTGCTGATGCACGCCCTGGAGGTCAACAGCACCCGGCGCACCGAACTGGCCGCCAAGCTCTCCGAGATCGCGCCCGACGGCTTGCGCGGCGACTGCATTACATTCTTCACGCAAAGCGGCAGCGATGCGTTGGAAGCGGCCATCAAGTTCGCCAAGCGCGTCACCGGACGCCACCAGATCGTCGCCTTCCACGGCGGCTACCACGGCGTGTGGAACGCTTCCGGTGCCCTGACGACCGGCACGGCGTATCGCAAGGGCTATGGCGCCCAGATGGGTGGCGTCATTCATGCCCCCTACCCTTATGCCTACCGTTTCCCCTTCGATACCACGCACAAAAGCGCCGAGCAGATCGCCGGTGAGTACGTGGATTACCTGCTGAACACCCCCTACACCGCCGCCGATGACGTGGCGGCCGTGATCGTGGAACCGGTACAGGGCGAAGGCGGCTATGTGCCGCCCTCGCCAGAGTTCCTGCAACTGTTGCGCAAGGCTTGCGACCGCAGCGGTGCGCTGCTGATTGTCGACGAGGTGCAGTCCGGCGCGGGGCGTACCGGCAAGATGTGGGCGGTCGAGCACTCCGGCGTGAAGCCCGACATGCTCACCTTTGGCAAGGGCATCGGCAGCGACCTGCCAATGGCCGGCCTGATCATGCGCTCGGACCTGGCGGCAGCGATTCCTGACGGCTCGATGCCCAACACCTTCGCCGCCAACTCGTTATCCGCCGCAGTGGCGCTGACCAACATCAGCATCCTCCAGGACCCGGAGCTCGATCTGCTCAACCGTGCCCACACACTGGGGCTCGAAGCACAGGAGCGTATTCGCGGCTTCGGCAGCCCGCTGGTCGGTGAGGTCCGCGGTCGCGGCCTGATGATCGGGATCGAGCTGGTCTCGGACCCGACCACCAAGGCGCCACTGGCACCGGAAAAGATTGGCCAACTCATGGGTTACCTGCTGAGCCACGGCGTGCTGATGATTCCCTGCGGTCGCTACAGCAACGTGATGCGTGTCATGCCCTCGCTGACGATCTCACGGGCGCTGTTCTTCAAGGCCCTGGACATCTTCGGCGACGCCCTGGACGCCCTCGATGCGTGACATGTCCCGACTCCTGCACATCACTCATGGACTTCCAAATGACTGAGCACTTGAAACACTTCATCGCCGGCGCGTCCTTCGAAGCCTCCGACGGTCGCTGTATTAATCTCGTCAACCCCGTGACGGAGCAGGTCTACGGCAGCTGCGCCCGCGGCACCGTCGAGGACGTGGACCGTGCCGTGGAAGCCGCACGCCACCAGCTCGAACGTGGCGCCTGGAGCCAGCTTGACGGTGCCCAGCGCGCTCGACTGCTGTCGAAACTGGCCGACCTGGTGGAACGCGACACCGACGTGCTGGCCGATATGGACGCCGACGCCATCGGCCGCTCGCCAATCGAGCCGCGCCGGCTGGATGTGCCCAACGCGGTCGCCAACCTGCGCGCCGCCGCCGGCTGGGCCAACCAGCTCGAGGGGCGGACCATTCCCTCCGGTGGCTACTTTGGCACCAAGTCCCTCTCGTACACGGTACGCGAGCCAGTGGGCGTGGTCGGTGCCATCGTTCCCTGGAATTCACCGCTGATGATCACGGTCTGGAAACTCGCCGCCTTGCTGGCGGCAGGCTGCACCGTGGTCATCAAGCCGTCGGAAGAAACGCCACAGTCGGCGCTGCACCTGGCAACACTGGCCCAGGAAGCCGGCTTTCCCGATGGCGTGATCAACGTCGTCACCGGCTATGGCAACGAGGTGGGTCGCGCCCTGTGCGAACACCCCCATGTCGACAAGATCAGCTTCACCGGCAGCCCCGAAGCCGGACGCGAGATCCAGCGCACTGCTGGCGTGCTGTTCAAGCGCGTGGCCCTGGAGCTGGGCGGCAAGAGCCCGCAGATTGTCTTCGACGATGCCTCCTTTGACGACGCGCTGTTCGGCTGCTCCCTCGGCCTGTTCGCCAACCAGGGCCAGGTCTGCGCGGCCGGCTCGCGCATCCTGGTCCAACGCGGCCTCGCCGATCGCTTCGCAGCAGCGCTGGCCGATGCCGCGCGCGCCGTCAAGGTGGGCGACCCCCGCCAACCCGGTGTGCAGATGGGGCCGGTGGCCAAGAAAGCCCAATTGGATCGCGTCAACCGCTACATCCAACTGGGCATCGACCAAGGTGCGTCCCTGCTGGCCGGCGGAGTTTCGAACCCTGAACAGGGCTGGTTCGTCCGGCCGACCATCTTCGCCAACGCCCGCAATGACATGGCGATCGCTCGGGACGAAATCTTCGGCCCCGTCGGCACGGTGATCACGTTCGACAGCGAAGAAGAGGCCGTCGCACTGGCCAACGACTCCAACTACGGCCTTGCGGCCACGGTCTGGACGAGCGACCTGGCACGCGCGCATCGCGTCGCCGCGGCGGTGAAGGCCGGGGCCGTGGGCATCAATTGCTGGAGCCCACTGGACGCCAACCTGCCCTGGGGCGGCGTCAAGGCCAGCGGCATTGGCCGGGAAGGAGGATTCAGCGGCGCACTGGCCTACACCGAGGAGAAGGTGATCACCGTGCTGCTGCCTGGTTAAGCGTAAACCCGCACTGCCCCGTCCACCCTCCACGCCCCTGTGCCGTAGAGGGTGGCCGTTCAAACGTGCATTCCCCTGGCTCTGATGATCGACGGAGAGACCGTGATGAATCCGCTAAATCAAACAACAATTGATCGGTATCCGACGTCCCTGCGAATTTTGCATTGGGTGCGCGCCGTGCTCATCGCTGGCCTCCTCTGGGCGGGCTGGCACATGACTGGGCTGGCTGACGAAGTGGCGAGCAAATATGAGCTCTATTACCCGTGGCACAAATCCTTCGGGGTGCTGGCATTCCTGGTGGCCCTGGTCCAGATCGCCGTGCGGGTGAGAACGGCCAGGCTGCCGCAACCGCCAGAGACGCTGGCACGGTATGAGCGGGTGTCTTCAAGGCTCGCCCACCGTACCCTGTACGCGCTGCTGGTGATCGTGCCGTTGATGGGCTATTCGATGTCGAGCACCTACACGATGAGCGACGGCGTGTTCTTCTTTGGGGTGAACCTTCCGGAGCTCCTGGGCAAGAATGACGATTGGTTCGTGGTCTTCCAATGGCTGCACAAAGTGCTCGCCTACACCCTGCTCGGCCTGATCCTGGTACATGTCGCCGGCGCCCTGAAGCACCGGTTTTATGACCGCGACCCTCGAAACGATGTCCTGCGCCGCATGCTGTGACTCGATCAGGCGTTGGCGAAAAGTGCCAACGCCTTGCATGACCTGCTTCTGGCTCTACACATCGGTAGCGACTGACAGCCCGGGAACCGCCACCTTTGAAGTGCGTGATGGTTGCTGCCAGGCGCACTCCCCGTACTTATGCCTCCCAACGACGAAACAACACACTGGCATTGACTCCACCGAACCCGAACCCATTGGAAAGCGCATGAGTAATCGGCATCTTCCTGGCCTTCAGGCCGACCAGATCAAGCCCAGCGGCGGCCTCGTCAGGATGAACCAGGTTCAGGGTCGGCGGCACGATCTGGTCACGCAGCGCCAATACCGTGAAGATGGCTTCAATGCCCCCGGCCGCGCCCAGCAGGTGGCCGGTAGCCGATTTAGTCGAGGTAATCGCCACCCCCGAGTCGGTGCCGAACACCGAGCGAATCGCCGCCAGCTCCCCGCTGTCGCCGACCTGGGTAGACGTCGCATGGGCATTGATATGCTGCACGTCGGCTGGGCTGACAGCGGCCTGGCGCAGCGCCTGTTCCATTGCGCGGCGGGCACCGTTGCCGTCTTCCGGGCCGGCCGTCAGATGGTAGGCATCGGCACTGGTGCCATAGCCGACCAGCTCCGCCAGGGGCTTGGCCCCACGGGCCAAGGCATGTTCCAGCGACTCGATCACCAACAACCCCGCGCCTTCGGCCATGACAAAGCCGTCGCGATCACGGTCGAAGGGGCGCGAAGCTTCCTGCGGGCGGTCGGCAAAACCGGTAGAGAGCGCCCTGGCCGCCGCGAAACAACCCAAGGTCACGCGATCGATCGCCGCCTCGGTACCGCCGCAAACGGCAATGTCCGCCTCCCCGCTCCTGATCAGCCGGGCCGCATCGCCAATGGCCTGCACGCCGGCCGCACAGGCGGTTACCGGTGCACCGAGCGGGCCTTTGAGGCCGTGCCGGATGGACACGTGACCGGCCGCCATGTTGGCGAGAAACGCCGGTGCGGAGAACGGCGACAGCCGACGCGGCCCCCGCGAGTCGGTGGTACGCACGGCATCGGCAATGGCGCCAAACCCACCCACGCCCGATGAAATGATCGTCGCGGTCCGTTCCTGGTCGACGGCTTCAGTCGGATGCCAGCCCGCCTGCTCCAGGGCCTCATGGGCGGCCACCAGCGCAAACTCGATGAAGCGATCCATTTTCTTGCGATCCTTGGGCGCGATAAAGCGTTCCGGGTCGTAACCGGCAACGGCATCCTCTTCCAGAGAGGGCACCTGGCCGCCGCCCCCGACGCCGGTACCCTCGGTGAACGCCTCGGGCAGGCTACGGATGCCGGAACGCCCGGCCAGCAGCCGCTGCCAGACTTGCTCCACGCCACAACCCAGCGGACCGACGATGCCGACGCCCGTGACTACGATGCGTGTTTGACCTGCTGCAGTACTCATGGAAACCTCTTCAATTCTGTAGGCGCTCACTGGAGCGCTATGCGATGAATCGCTTATGCCTGGGTTGCTGTTTCAGTTTGAACGGTATTGACCGGACGGATCTTGAACCAGATGGCATACATCGCCGGCAGGAACACCAGCGTTATGATGGTGCCGACGAAGGTGCCGCCAATCAGGGTGTAGGCCAGCGTTCCCCAGAAAACGGAATGGGTCAGCGGGATGAATGCCAGGATCGCCGCCAGCGCCGTCAGCAGCACCGGACGAGCCCGCTGCACCGTGGCCTCGATGACCGCGTGGAACGGGTCCAGCCCCTCCTTTGCGTTCTGATGGATTTGCCCGATCAGGATCAGCGTGTTGCGCATCAGGATGCCCGACAGCGCGATCAGTCCCACCAGGGCGTTGATGCCAAACGGCTGGTGGAAAATCAGCAACGTCGGCACCACGCCGATCAACCCCAGCGGCGCAGTGAAGAACACCATGATCATGGCCGAGATCGAGCGCACCTGGACGATGATGATCAGCAGCGTCAGGGCAATCATGATCGGCACCAGCGGCACGATGGCCTGGCCGGCTTTGCCGGACTCCTCGATGGCTCCTGCCTGCTCGATCCGGTAGCCGCCGGGCAGCGTGTCGATGATCGGCTGCAGTTGCTTGATGATCGCACTCGACACATCCGGCGGTTGCAGACCTTCGGCAATGTCGCCGCGCACGGTAATGGTCGGGGTCCGGTCACGACGGCGCAGGATCGGATCCTCCATGCGCACGTCCACTTCGCCAACCTGGGACAACGGTATACGCTGCCCCGCCGCGCCCACCAGGGTAAAGCCCTCGATCCGGGCCGGGTCGAGACGGATATCCCCGGCGGCGCGTCCCACCACCTGCACCGAACGAATGTCCTCGCGAACCGCCGTGATCGGCACCCCGGCCAGCAGGAATTGCAGTTGCTCGGCGACGGCACTGGACGTCAGTCCAACCGCCTGCAAGCGATCCTGGTCCAGATTGAAATGCAGCGTCGGCGTCAGTGGGCCCCAATCGGTGTTGACGGTCCTCATCATCGGGTTGGCTTGCATGACATCCTGGACGCGGCTTGCGATCTCCCGCAGTTTCGACGGGTCAGGTCCCATCACCCGGTAGGCCACAGGAAAGGGTGAGTACGGACCAAAGACAATTTGCGTCGCCCTGACCCGGGCCTCCGGGGCCAGCCCTTCGGCGACCGCTTCGCGCAGGCGGAACTTGAGGGTTTCCCGTGCTTCCTGGTCGTCTGTCAGCACCACGATCTTGGCGAACGACGGATCCGGCAGCTCCGGCGCGATCGCCAGGAAAAAGCGCGGTGCGCCCTGCCCGATATAAGCCGTGATGATTTTGGCTTCCTCCTGTTTTTGCAGCCACGCTTCAACCTTGGCAGTGGCGGCATTGGTCTGCTCGATGGAGGTGCCATAGGGCATTTGTACTTCGATCATGACCTCGGGACGGTCCGAGGTCGGGAAGAACTGCTTCTTGACCTGGCCCATGCCCAGGATGGCGACCACAAACAGTGTGATGACGGTCCCGGCCACCAGCCATTTGCGGGCGATCACCCGCGTCAGGATTCGCCGGAAGCGGTTGTAGCGTGGGGTGTCGTAGATAGCCGCCTGCCCGCCTTCGACCTTCTTGATGTCCGGCAACATCTTCACCCCCAGGTAGGGGGTGAATGCTACCGCGACCAGCCAGGAGGCGATCAGGGCAATGCCGACGATCCAGAACATGTTGCTGGTGTATTCACCAGCGGTGGACTGGGCGAAACCGTTGGGCATGAAGCCGATCGCCGTCACCAGGGTACCGGACAGCATCGGTGCGGCCGTGTGGCTCCAGGCGTACGCGGAGGCCTTGATCCGGTCGTAGCCCTCCTCCATCTTCACCACCATCATTTCGATCGCGATGATGGCGTCGTCCACCAGCAGCCCGAGGGCCAGAATCAACGAGCCCAGAGTGATCCGGTCAAAGTTCTTGCCGGTGGCCGCCATCACCACGAACACGATGGCCAGGGTCAAGGGTACTGCCGCCGCGACCACGATCCCGACGTGCCAGCCCATACTGATGAAGCAGACCACCATCACCACCAGCAAGGCAACGAAGAACTTGACCATGAATTCGTCGACCGCCGAGCTGATGTTCACCGCCTGATCGGTCACCTTGGTCAGCGTCATGCCCAGCGGCATGCCTTCATTGATCTTGCTCGTCTCGGCATCGAGCGCCTTGCCCAGGTCGAGGCCGTTCCAACCCTCGCGCATGATCACGCCCAGCAACAACGCCTCTTCACCGTTGTTGCGCACCAGGAAGGTGGCCGGGTCTTCATAGCCACGTTCAACCGTCGCCACGTCCGAGAGTTTCAACGTGCGCCCCTGGATGGCCAGCGGCGTGTCACGGATTTTCTCCAACTTATCGAAAGCACCCTCCACCCGCAGGAAAACCTGTGGCCCGTTGGTTTCGATGGAGCCGGCGGGCGTCAGTACGTTCTGGCTGTTCAGTGCGGCGAAGAGGTCCTGGGGAGAAACACCCAAGGTCGCCAGCCGGTCATGGGAGAAGGAAATGAAAATGCGCTCGGCCTGTTCGCCGATGATATTGACCTTCTTCACCCCCGCCACATGCAGCAGGCGCTGGCGTAGAACCTCGGCTTCACGCACCAGCAGGCGCTGCGGCTCGCCCTTGGCCTTGAGGGCGAAAAGCGCGAACGTCACGTCCGAGTACTCGTCGTTGACCAAGGGTCCGATCACACCCGCCGGCAACTTGGTGGCTTCGTCGTCGAGCTTCTTGCGCGCCTGGTAGAACTCTTCCTGCACCTGTGAAGGCGGCGTGCGGTCCAGCAGCGAAACCATGGTGAAAGCCAGGCCGGGACGAGTGTAGGTTTCCGAGCGGTCGTACCATTTCAATTCTTGCAGGCGTTTTTCCAGGGGCTCGGCGACCTGGTCCTGCATCTCCTGCGCCGTCGCCCCCGGCCATGCAGTGATGACGGTCAGTTGCTTGACCGTGAACGGCGGATCCTCCGCGCGGCCAAGCTTGAAGAACGCCAGGGTCCCGGCGACGGCGATCAGGAAAATCAGAAAAACCGTGATGGCGCGCTCGCGCACGGCGAGCGCCGACAGATTGAAGCTCATTGGCGGCTCTCCGCGACGTTCACATCGCCCTGTACAAGCGGCCGGACGGGCTCGCCTTCACGCAGCAGATGTGCACCCAGACCGACAATGCGCTCACCGACGTTGAGACGGCCTGCAACGCGCGCCGCGTCGTCGCTCAAGCCCAAGACCTGGACGGGACGCCAGGTCACTTTTGCCGGCTCGCCGTCGATGACCCACACGCCAGTGCCATTGCCAGGGTCGTACAGCGCCGCAATCGGCACTTGCAGCACCTGCTCCTGGGCCATGCCCTCGGCGATACGCAGTGTGACGGTCGAGCCCAGCGGTGCATTAGCCAGGGCGCCCTCCAGGACATAGCGTGCTTCAAAGGTACGGGTCACCCGGTCAGCCGAATCGGAAAGCAGCCTGAGCCTGGCGGCAACCGCCCCGCTGGTGTTGCCATACAGCGTCGCCTGGGCGCTGGACCCGACGGCCGGCCGCAGGGTCTCGGGCAGCTGCACGACGGCTTCGCGCTGCCCGGCTCGGGCCAGTCGGACCACCGGTTGACCCGGGCTGACGACCTGCCCCGGCTCGGCGAGCGTTTCCATCACCACACCATCGGCGTCCGCGAGGAGCACCGCATAGCCGGACGCGTTGCGGGCCACGTTGGCTTGCGCCTCGGCGGCGCTGAGCTGCGCCTTCGCGGTATCGGCGGCGGCTTTGATCTGGTCATAACCCGACGCCGAAATCGCCCCGGCGGCCACCAGCTCGCGATATCGAGCTTCATCGTCAGCGGTCTGCTTGGCCCGGGCGCGTGCGGCCGTGACAGCCTCTTGCTGGGCTCGCGCCTGCAAGCCCAGGTCGATGGGGTCCAGGCGCATCAACGGCTGGCCCTTCTTGACGGCTTGACCGGCATCCACCAACCGCTCCAGGACCTTGCCTGATACACGGAAGCCCAGGTCGCTCTGGACGCGGGCCGCCACCACGCCGGTGAAAGAGCGAGCACCGGCGGAGAAACCCTGCACTTGCGCAACCCTCACCAGAGGAGCAAGCGTGCGCGGATCGGTGGCAGTGGATGAGTCGTCACACGCCGTGAGGACGAGAGGCAACAAGCAAGCCGCAAAGGTGACAGGTCGGAGCCGGAGCATAGGTTCCCTTTACTGAACAGAGGACTGGGAGCTCATTCTTGCGCTCGTGACCAATACTGTCAATGGTCACATATCACCCAGCAGTTTATAAAAGCTACTTTTTACAGATACCCGTAAATACTGTGCTTTCAATTCTAAAGGCCAGTTCCATCCCTAATTGACAGGTCGTGACCATCATATAATATGGTCACAAATATCGACCCCAAGGAAACGTCAATGCCCACCCTGCGCCCCCTTGCTTTTTTAGTAAGCGCCAGTTTGATGACCGGCTGCGCGGTCGGTCCGGACTATCAGCCTCCCGATGCCGCGCTTTCGGATCGTTTCCTGGGCCAGTCTTCTGTCGAACAAAGGACCGGCACAGCGCGGACCAGTCTCACCACCTGGTGGGAGGGTTTTGGCGACCCGGTGTTGACCGATTTCATCACCAAGGCGCTGGAGCAGAACCTCGACCTTGCCCAGGCCTCAGCGCGCGTTGCCCAGGCGCGGGCAGGTCTCGGCGCTGCCAACGCCGCCTTGCTGCCGTCGGGAAATATCAGCGGCCAGGCCGCACGGGCCTATCAATCCGTCGAGACGCCGCTGGGCCAGGTGCTCGATTCGACCCCCGGTTATGATCGATATGGAAATAGCTACTCGATGGACCTGGGCGCGAGCTGGGAGCTGGATGTCTTTGGTGGGCTGCGACGCGGACGCGAAGCTGCATGGGCCGAATACCAGGCCTCCGAGGCCGGGGCTGCGGCCACGAGGCTGGCCGTCGCCGCGCAGACCGCTGACACCTACATCACCCTGCGCGGCTTGCAAGCGCGACTGGACATTGCGAACCGCCAGGTCAAGACCCAGCAGGACCTGCTGGGAAAAGTCCAGCTGCTCTACAGCAAAGGACTCGCCGCCAGCTACCAGGTCCGCCAGACCGAAGGTGAACTTGCCCAGGTCCAGGCAACGGTACCGGTCCTGCAAACCGGGCTGGATGCTGCCATGAATGCGCTGGATGTCATGCTCGGCACGCCGCCAGGCACCCACCGCCCGCAACTGACCGAGACGGGTAGCATTCCCCTGCCCCCACAAATCAGCGGGATGGGTACGCCGGCAGATCTGCTGCGCCGCCGGCCGGACCTCATCGTCGCCGAGCGCCGTCTCGCCGCCTCCAATGCCCGCATCGGTGAAGCCGTCGCCGAGTACTATCCGAAATTTTCCCTCAGCGCATTGCTCGGCAGTGCCACGGCGGTCTCTGCCGGGCACCTTTTCTCCGGCGGTGCCAGCCAGGCGTCGGGGGCGCTGGGATTGCGCTGGAGGCTGTTCGATTTTGGCCGGATCAACGCCCAGATCGACCAGGCCAAGGGGCAGGAAGCCGAGGCGCTGGCTGCTTATCGCCAGTCCGCGTTGCGCGCCACCGAGGATGTCGAGAACGCGTTCTCCGCCTTGGTCAACCGAGAAGCCCAGGCCACGACGCTCACCTCAGGCGAAGCGTCATTGAGCGAGGCGCGTCGATCATCCTTTATCGCCTATCAGAAAGGCACGGCCAGCCTGATCGATGTGCTCAACGCCGACGAGACGCTGCTCCAGGCATCCGATGCCCGGGCACAAGCACGGACGGAATCGGCACGCGCGGCGGTCGCGGCATTCAGGGCGCTCGGGGGCGGCTGGCAAGCGCCGCAGCCACCCCAGCCCATCGCGAGCCGATGATCCGACATGAACACCAGGTCGTCATCGCGAGCAAGCTCGCTCCCACAGGGAATGAGCGCTAACCCTGTGGGAGCGAGCTTGCTCGCGATCGGGCAATCGCAACCATTTTCAATCTCTGTAACCGGAGTCCAGCCACATGAAAACCAACGAGAATTCCTGGGGGCTCATCACGGGCGCTTCAAGCGGCTTTGGCGAGGAGTTCGCCCGGCAATACGCAGCGCAGGGAAAATCCTCGTTCTGGTAGCCCGCAGGCTGGACAAACTGGAAGCGCTGACTCACGTGACCAATTTATAAAATAGTCACTTCACAGGCAAAAAGAGACCACTCAGTCAGGTACACCCCGAATGCAAGGGAAGTCGTTTTTGAATCGGGACGGCTACTCGTCGCAGCCGTCCCTCAGGGCATCAGGCTACGCAGGATGAGGTTGGCGGTGAGCGTCGGTGCCACCTCGACATGATCGAGGCTGTACTGCAGCAATAGAGGATTGACGAAAGGTCGAAGGGTCAGGTGTATCGCCTCAACGGTTTCATCCAGGGGCGTCTTGCGTTCGAACTCACCGCTTTCGCGCCCTTCCCGTACGACCTGCACCACGAATTGCTTGATCCGTGCGTCATACACCTGGGAGCTGGGCCAGCGCTCCGACGCGGAGAATGCGGCAATGTCATAAAGCTTGCGATCATTGAAGAACAGGTCGATCCCGGTGGTAATCAGGGTCTTGACCAGGCGGCGAAAGCGCTCGGTCGAAGAGAGCCCTTCCTCGCTGATGGCCTCCTCCACGGCCGCAACGATCTTCGCCAGACAGCTGGAACAAATGGCTTCGCCAATCGCCTGCTTGGAATCGAAAAACTTGTAGATGTAGGCCTTGGAAAAGCCGATGGCCTTGGCCAGGTCAGACACGGTGGTCTTGGCGTAGCCGTATTGGCTGAAATGCTCGTTGGCCGCCGCGACAATCTGGTCGCGAATGTCATGATCGGCGGGGCCGCGAGTGCTGGGCGAAGGTGCTGTTGGCTGATTCATGGGAGCAGCTTACGCATCCCGGCAAGGGATGACAACTTGTGACCATAAATGAATACAGTCACAAAACAACCGTCCGTCAGTTACCCGCGCCTTGCCCCTCTCGCCACAAGGGCTCCTGATTTATCCGTATCATTTGGCGAAAAGCTGGCTCATATCCTTGAATGCCTTGAATTCAAGGGCATTGCCACACGGATCGAACAGGAACATCGTGGCTTGCTCGCCAACCTGCCCTTTGAAGCGGACGTAGGGTTCAATCACAAACTCCGTACCGAAAGATCTCAATCGTTCAGCCAGTGCCTCCCACGCCTCCCAAGCCAAGACAACACCAAAGTGCGGGACCGGCACATCGTGCCCGTCCACCGGATTGCTCTGGGCACTTTCCTGGAAAGCGGTCTTGGGTTGCTCATGAATCACCAGTTGGTGACCGTAGAAATTGAAATCGACCCACTGGCTACTGGAACGGCCTTCTTCCAGGCCAAACACTTCACCATAGAAGGTACGGGCGGCGGCAAGATCGTAGACCGGAATCGCCAGATGGAACGGAGAAAGGCTCATCGAGAATCCTCTTACGTGTGAGGTTGGCCCATCGTAGCGCCGCGCTTGCGGCAAGAAAACCCTACAGACCGCGTCCAGGCGATGCTGGGAACGGACCGGTTTTTCGCGGCGGGACCTTGCACCGCAGGTCCGCCGTGCAGGTACGCCTTCAAATTAGCCGCTTGCGCCGAGCAAATGATCTATACCTTCAGAAGCACAGTCGGGCCAAGGCATCGGCACTGACGTGATGGAATGGAACGGTTCTGGCGAATCCTGCAGGATCGCTGCACCTTGCGCCGCACCTATAAAAAAGAAGCTGGCCTGTAGACGTTGTTTCCGGCGCCCCGTACGCCGGAATTGGCGCACCACTTTCAATGCCTGAAGTATCGTCCATGAGCCCGACTACACGCGTTTTGAACGCCTCGACCAAAGCGCTTTACCGGCTTTGTCTGTTACTGCCGCTGCTGGCTAACCATGAGGCGAGCGCTGAGCCTCTGGTCATTGAACTGCACATTCCCGACGCACCGCCGCTGACATTCGTCAACGACCCCAGGGGCCACGGAATCGTGGGCGATGTCGCCGTGGCGGCCATGACCAGGGCCGGGTACACCGTAAAGATCCATGTACTTCCCTGGGCTCGGGCGCAAAAGCATGTCAGTGAAGAACATGACCACTTGATCACACCCCTGTCGCGCATCCCCACTCGCGAGGATCGCTTCACCTGGATCGCCTCGATCATGCCCATGGAGCGCGCCTTTTTCAGCCTCGAGCGGCGGGTGAGCAGCTTCGCCCAAGCGAAAGAAACCTACCGCAAGATCGGCGTCGGCCTGGGCAGTGCACAGGAAGATATCCTGCGCAGCGAAGGGTTCAGCGATGAGCAGATCTATCCGTTGGCCATCGGCGACAATCCCGCCCAGATGCTGTTGATGGGGCGTATCGATGCCTGGTTCAACGGCGTGCCGGAGAGTCGTTACATCTGGCCGAAGGTGTCCAAGCGCAAACTGCTCATGAGTTCGGTTGGCAGCAACGCCGACCTTTACCTGGCCTGCTCCAAGCAATGCTCGCCAGAAATGGTCGAGCATTTGCGCGACGCGGTCGAAGCGCTTCGCGCGGATGGGACCGTCAAGCGTGTCCATGACCTTTATTTGCCGCAATAGGCTGTGGCGAGGGAAGCCGGACTAGAGCCCTCATCGATGGCTTATATCATTCTGAATGATAGTTACCTTTGCTTCATTCGATTCGTTCCTGTGCCTTGCGCCACGCATCATCCGCCCATTCTCAATATATTGGCGGATGCTATCCATGGAACATTCACTTTCAAAACTGCGTTTTCCCCTCGCGCTGCTCGCGGTGCTGGTGATGAGCGCCTGTGGCAAGACTCCCGACACGGCAGCGTCCATGCCGCCGGCCAAAGTCAGTGTGGCCAAGGTGTTGGAGCAACCTGTCAACGAATGGGATGAGTTCACCGGCCGCCTCGAGGCGCCAGAAACCGTCGAGATCCGCCCGCGGGTTTCCGGGCAGATCGACGAAGTGGCCTTCACCGAAGGCGCGCTGGTCAAGAAAGGCGACCTGCTGTTCCAGATCGACCCACGCCCCTTCCAGGCTGAAGTGCGTCGTCTCGAAGCCCAACTGGCCCAAGCCCGCGCCACCGCCACCCGCAGCGAGAACGAAGCCCAGCGTGGCGAGCGCCTGCGCTTGAGCAACGCCATTTCCGCCGAACTGGCGGACTCGCGCACCACCGCCGCCCAGGAAGCCCGTGCCGCCGTCGCGGCGATCCAGGCGCAATTGGACCTGGCCAAGCTGAACCTGAGCTTCACCCGCGTCACCTCGCCCATCAGCGGTCGCGTCAGCCGCGCGCAGATTACTGCCGGCAACCTGGTGACCGCCGATGTCACGCCGCTTACCAGCGTCGTGTCCACCGACAAGGTCTACGCCTACTTCGATGCCGACGAGCGTGTCTTCCTCAAGTACACCCAACTCGCCCGCCAGGGCCAGCGCGGCCAGGCCACGCCGGTCTACATGGGCCTGTCCAACGAAGACGGCAACCCGCACCTGGGCCAGATGAACTTCGTCGACAACCAGGTCAACCCGCAGACCGGCACCATTCGCGGTCGCGCCGTGTTCGACAACAAGGACGGCGCCTACACCCCGGGCCTGTACGCTCGCCTGAAGCTGGTGGGCAGTGGCACCTACTCTGCCGTGCTGATCAATGACGAAGCCGTGGGCACCGACCTGGGCAAGAAATTCGTACTGGTGATGGACGCCGAGAACAAGCCGGCCTACCGCGCCGTCGAGCTGGGGCCGAAGATCGAAGGCTTGCGCATCGTGCGCAACGGCTTGAGCAAGGACGACACCATCATCGTCAAGGGGTTGCAACGGGCTCGCCCGGGCTCGCCGGTCACGCCTGAAACCGTACCGATGGCCAGTGAAGAAACCATTGCCGCCCTGGCAGAACAACGTAAAGCGCTCGAAGCCAGCAACCTGCCCCAAGTCGCGCCATCCAAGGCGGCGCCAGGCTCGGCAGGCAAACTGGCCGCTGCGACCCCACGCGGTTAAGGGACTGAATCCAAGATGAAATTTTCCCAGTTCTTCATTTCGCGGCCGATCTTCGCAGCAGTGCTCTCGCTGCTGATCCTGATCGCCGGCGCCATCTCGCTGTTCCAGCTACCGATCAGCGAATACCCGGAAGTCGTGCCGCCGACCGTGGTCGTACGCGCCAACTTCCCCGGCGCTAACCCCAAGGTCATCGGCGAAACCGTGGCCGCGCCCCTGGAACAAGCCATCACCGGCGTCGAGAACATGCTGTACATGTCCTCGCAGTCCACCGCTGACGGCAAGATCACCTTGACCATCACCTTCGCCCTGGGCACCGACCTGGACAACGCCCAGGTGCAGGTGCAGAACCGTGTCACCCGGACCGAGCCCAAGCTGCCGGAAGAAGTGACCCGGATCGGCATCACGGTGGACAAGGCCTCGCCCGACCTGACCATGGTCGTGCACTTGACCTCGCCGGACAAACGCTACGACATGCTCTACCTGTCCAACTACGCCCTGCTCAACATCAAGGATGAGCTGGCGCGCCTGGGCGGCGTAGGTGATGTGCAACTGTTCGGCATGGGTGACTACTCCCTGCGGGTCTGGCTGGATCCGAACAAGACCGCTTCGCGCAACCTGACCGCCACTGACGTGGTCACCGCGATCCGTGAACAGAACCGCCAGGTGGCGGCCGGTGCCCTGGGTGCGCCGCCAGCGCCGAACGCTCAATCCTTCCAGCTGTCGATCAATACCCAGGGTCGCCTGGTGAGTGAGGAAGAGTTCGAGAACATCATCATTCGCTCCGGCGCCAACGGTGAAATCACGCGCCTGAAGGACATCGCCCGGGTCGAGCTGGGTTCCAGCCAATACGCCCTGCGCTCGCTGCTGGACAACCAGCCGGCGGTGGCGATCCCGATCTTCCAGCGTCCTGGTTCCAACGCGATCCAGATCTCCAACGACGTTCGCGCCAAGATGGAAGAGCTGAAAAAAGGCTTCCCGGCGGGAATGGACTACAGCATCGTCTATGACCCGACGATCTTCGTCCGGGGCTCCATCGAAGCGGTGGTCCACACCCTGTTCGAAGCCCTGATTCTCGTGGTGCTGGTGGTGATCCTGTTCCTGCAGACCTGGCGCGCCTCGATCATCCCGCTGGTGGCGGTGCCGGTTTCGCTGATCGGTACGTTCGCGGTGATGCACCTGTTCGGCTTCTCGTTGAACGCCCTGTCGCTGTTCGGCCTGGTTCTGGCGATCGGTATCGTGGTGGACGACGCCATCGTGGTGGTAGAGAACGTCGAGCGAAACATCGAGCTGGGACTGACCCCCGTGGAGGCGACCAAGCGCGCCATGGGCGAAGTGACCGGTCCGATCATCGCCACCGCCCTGGTGCTGTGCGCGGTCTTCGTTCCGGCGGCGTTCATCAGCGGCCTGACCGGTCAGTTCTATAAACAGTTCGCCCTGACCATTGCCATCTCCACGGTAATCTCGGCGGTCAACTCCCTGACCCTGTCGCCGGCCCTGGCCGCGGTGCTGCTCAAGGGCCATGACGCGCCCAAGGACCGTTTCTCCAAGTTTCTGGACAAGATATTCGGTGGCTGGCTGTTCCGTCCGTTCAACCGCTTCTTCGAGCGTGCCAGCCACGGCTACGTGGGCACCGTCGCTCGGGTCATCCGCAGCAGCGGCATCGCCCTGGTGCTCTACGCCGGCCTGATGGTGCTGACGTTCTTCGGCTTCTCCACCACCCCGACCGGTTTCGTGCCCGGCCAGGACAAGCAATACCTGGTGGCCTTCGCCCAACTGCCGGACGCCTCGAGCCTGGACCGCACCGAAGACGTGATCAAGCGCATGTCCGACCTGGCCCTCAAGCAACCGGGCGTTGAAAGCGCCGTGGCCTTCCCTGGCCTGTCGATCAACGGTTTCACCAACAGCCCGAACGCCGGCATCGTGTTCGTGACCCTCAAGCCCTTCGACGAGCGCAAGGACCCGAGCATGTCGGCCGGCGCCATCGCCGGTGCCTTGAACGGCAAGTACTCGGAGATCCAGGAAGCCTACATGGCGATCTTCCCGCCGCCGCCAGTACAGGGCCTGGGCACGATCGGCGGTTTCCGCCTGCAAATCGAGGACCGGGGCAACCTGGGCTACGACGAGCTGTACAAAGAAACCATGAACATCATCACCAAGAGCCGCAGCGTGCCGGAACTGGCCGGGTTGTTCACCAGCTACACCGTGAACGTGCCCCAGGTCGATGCGGCCATCGACCGTGAAAAAGCCAAGACCCACGGCGTGGCCGTCAGCGACATCTTCGACACCCTGCAGATCTACCTGGGTTCGCTGTATGCCAACGACTTCAACCGCTTCGGTCGCACCTACCAGGTCAACGTCCAGGCCGAGCAGCAGTTCCGTCTCGAGTCGGACCAGATCGGCCAGCTCAAGGTGCGCAACAACCGCGGCGAGATGATCCCGCTGGCGACCTTCATCAAGGTCAGCGACACCTCGGGACCGGATCGCGTGATGCACTACAACGGCTTCATCACGGCTGAAATCAACGGTGCCGCTGCCCCGGGGTACAGCTCCGGCCAGGCTGAAAAGGCCATCGAAAAACTGCTCAAGGACGAACTGCCCAACGGCATGACGTACGAGTGGACCGACCTGACGTACCAGCAGATCCTCTCGGGCAACACCGCGCTGTTCGTGTTCCCGCTCTGCGTACTGCTGGCGTTCCTGGTGCTCGCGGCACAGTACGAAAGCTGGAGCCTGCCATTGGCGGTGATCCTGATCGTACCGATGACCCTGCTGTCGGCGATTACCGGGGTGATTCTCTCCGGTGGCGACAACAACATCTTTACCCAGATCGGCTTGATCGTACTGGTGGGACTTGCCTGCAAGAACGCGATTCTGATCGTCGAGTTCGCCAAGGATAAACAGCTCGAAGGCATGAACCCGCTGGCGGCGGTCCTCGAAGCGTGCCGCCTGCGTCTGCGGCCGATCCTGATGACCTCCTTCGCCTTCATCATGGGCGTGGTGCCCCTGGTGTTCTCCAGCGGCGCAGGTGCGGAAATGCGTCATGCCATGGGTGTGGCGGTGTTCTCCGGGATGCTCGGCGTGACCTTCTTCGGCCTGCTGCTCACCCCTGTGTTCTATGTACTGATCCGCAACTTCGTCGAGCGCAGCGAGGCCCGCAAAGCGGCCCGGGCTTTGAAACTGGAGGCGCAACAATGAGTTTGAAAGCGTTCGTTCCGAGCTTGCTGGCCCTGGCGTTGAGCGCCTGCGCCGTGGGTCCGGACTATAAGGCACCCCAAACGGAGGCGGCGACCATCACCACCGCCACCGACGGTGCCGCCGGCCAGAAGAATTTCGACCGGGCCCGCTTCGAGGGCGTCTGGTGGCAGCAGTTCGACGACCCGACCCTCAACGCGTTGGTGACTCGCTCCCTGGAAGGCAACC
Organism: Pseudomonas sp. NFIX10; assembly: GCF_900111955.1. NCBI lineage: Bacteria > Pseudomonadati > Pseudomonadota > Gammaproteobacteria > Pseudomonadales > Pseudomonadaceae > Pseudomonas > Pseudomonas sp. NFIX10. Next base: position 159,452 of record NZ_FOKH01000004.1, read on the forward strand.
GCGAGTTGCGCGTGGCCTTCGCCCGCTTGCGGGCCGCCCGGGCGATTCGCGATGACGCCAGCAATGACGTCATGCCAACCATCACCAGCCGTGCCAGCAGCGACCTGGGCAAGGGCCAGAATCCGACAGGGCAGACGGACGAGCGGGTCAACACCGAGCGTTACGACCTGGGCCTGGACATGGCCTGGGAGCTGGACCTGTTCGGACGCATCCGGCGTAACCTGGAAGCCACCGACGCCGATCAGCAGGCGGTCGAAGCCGACCTCTATCAGTTGCAGGTGACGATGATCGCCGAACTGGTGGACGCCTACGGTCAATTGCGCGGCGCGCAACTGCGGGAAAAGATCGCCTTGGCCAACCTGAAGAACCAGCAGGATTCGCGCAAGATCACCGAAAGCCTGCGCGATGCCGGTGTCGGCGATCAGCTCGATGTGGTGCGTGCCGATGCCCGCCTGGCGTCTGTAGAAGCCAGCGTGCCGCAACTGCAGGCCGAACAGGTGCGCCAACGCAACCGCATCGCCACGTTGCTGGGCGAGCGCCCGGACAAACTCAGCGTGGACCTGAGCCCGAAACAGTTGCCGGCCATCGCCAAGGCCCTGCCCATCGGCGATCCGGGTGAACTGCTGCAACGACGCCCGGACATTCTCAGTGCCGAGCGCCAACTGGCCGCCGCCACGGCGCGCATCGGCGTGGCCAAGGCCGATCTGTTCCCACGGGTCAGCCTGAGCGGTTTCCTTGGTTTCACGGCTGGACGCGGTTCGCAGATCGGCTCCTCGGCCGCCAACGCCTGGGCGCTGGGCCCGAGCATTACCTGGGCCGCTTTCGACCTGGGCAGCGTGCGGGCGCGCTTGCGCGGTGCCGACGCCGAGGCGGACGGCGCCCTGGCGACCTACGAACAGCAAGTGCTGCTGGCCCTGGAAGAATCGGAAAACGCCTTCAGTGACTACGGCAAGCGCCAGCAACGGCTGATTTCGCTGATCCGCCAGAGTGAGTCCAGCCGCGCCGCCGCCGACCTGGCCGAGATTCGCTACCGCGAAGGCACCGTGGATTTCCTCGTGCTGCTCGATGCCCAACGTGAACGCCTGGCCGCCGAAGACACCCAGGCCCAGGCCGAAGTGGACCTGTACCGCGGCATCGTCGCGATCTACAAGGCCCTGGGTGGCGGCTGGAAACCGGAAACCGTTGCCAGCAACTGACCCGCCCTGCTCAACCGAGCTCCTTTGGTTGGCCGCAACCAACCAATTCTTTGCCCCGCGCTCATTTGGACGCGGGGCTTTTTTTGCCTATCGCCCACAACCCACCGTGAAAGAGCCCATTGTGGGAGCGAGCATGCTCTCGATAGCGGTGGGTCAGCTGGCGGTGATGTTGGATGCGCAAACGCCATCGCGAGCAAGCTCGGCTCCCACAGGGGAGCTCGGGTGGGTACAGGGTTTGTGTCTCCTCCATTGCAGTGTGGGAGCCGAGCTTGCTCGCGATGGCGGTGGGTCAGTCAATATCGATATCGCTGATCCGACGCCATCGCCAGCAAGCTCGCTTCCACAGGTCCGCTACCGCTGTGACAAGGTTTGACTCAAGCCGCCACCTGACCGAAGCTTGCGACATTTCACGCTTCTGGTAATGGATTCCCTGCATGCCCTCGCCTCGCCGCCGCTACCTACTCCTCAGCCTCTGTGTCCTGTTGTTGATCGGTCTTGTCGGGCTATGGCTACGCAGCACCACGCCGCAAATCCCCGAAGCGATCAAGCGCGGTTACAGTGAAGCCCTGGAAAGCGCCCGCAACGGACAGCCGGGGGCGGCGCGCATGCTTTACCAGCAACTGGGGCGTCCAGACCTCTCGCCCAAGCGCCGTGTGTGGCTGCACGCCGAACTGCCCAACTACCCCAGCCCGCAAGCCTTGAAACTGGCGGACGCGGACCTGCACAGCGAATCACCGGACGTACGTCGGGCGGCCATCGGCAGCATCGTCGGGCTGGTTCCGACGGGCCAGCGCAGCCTGTTGCTCGGCCCACTCCTGGATGATGACGACGCGAATGTCCGGTTCGCAGCCGTGAATGCGCTGCTGGGCCTCTCGCCGGATGACCTGGGCTTGTATTTCGGCGCGATGCAGATCGCCATCGATACCTGGAAACAGGTGCTCGAGGATGGTCCGAAAACCGCGGAGGCCCACTACCAGCTTGCCCGGCTGCATCTGCACAACGCCGAATTGAAGAAAGCCCAATTAGCCCTTGAGCAGGCTTTGCGTCTGCAACCGGACAATCTCCCGGCGCTGGTCATGCAGATCGAAGTGCTGGACAAACAAGGCCAGAGCGAAGCCGCACGACAACTGCTCGCCCGACAGTTGCAAACCCAGCCAACGTCGGCTTATCTGCAACATGCGCTGGGCATGTGGCTGCTGCAACACGGCCAGAGCGAGTATGCGGTGCTCGGTCTGGCAAAAGCCGTGGAACTGGAACCCGAGAACCGGCATTACCGCTATGACCTGGCGACCACCCTGCATGCCGAACAGGAAGTGGAAGCCGCGCAGAAACAGTTGCAGGAAATCGTCCAGCGCTACCCCGCCGACCGCAAGGCGCGGGTGTTGCTGATCAACTACTGGAAGGAAACCGGTCAGTTGCAGAATGTGCAAATCCTGTTGGCGCAACTGGAGCAGTTGAACCCTGATGACCCGGCGCTGCAACAGGGCCTGTAGGCGCTGTCGAAGGCTGCAATCACTCCATTGCCTGCTGCCTCGCTTCGCTCGACAGTTCCTATAAAAAGTTGTGCAGTACACCGCGTTTTGTCGATGTAAGCGGAACCGCCATCACTGCCAAAGGTCAAGTGTTCAGGCAGTCGATTTCAGGCGTTACCCCGCCTGCTGCCCACTTCCCTAGTCATGAGAGGGCTATTTTTGTCTACATCTAACGAGTTGATCAGTGCAAAAGCCGCCACCGGCATCGAAGGACTGGATGATGTCCTTTCCGGTGGTTTGTCCCGCGGCCATGTGTTCCTGCTAGAGGGGGAACCCGGGACTGGTAAGACCACGGTCGCGTTGCATTTTCTGTTAGCCGGCGCCAAGGCTGGCGAGCGCTCGTTGTACATCACGCTATCGGAAACCGAGCGTGAACTGCGTCAGGGCGCGGCCTCCCACGGGTGGACGCTGGATGACAATATTCATATTTTCGAGCTGACCCCGCCCGAAAGCCTGCTCAATGCCGAGCATCAGCAGAGCCTGCTGTACTCCTCGGACCTGGAACTGGGCGAAGCGACGCGGCAGATTTTCGAAGTGGTCGAACGGGTCAAGCCGACCCGGGTCGTGCTCGACAGCCTGTCGGAAATCCGCCTGTTGGCGCAAAGCTCCCTGCGCTATCGGCGCCAGATCCTGGCGATCAAGCATTATTTCGTGCGCTACGACGCCACGGTCCTGTTGCTCGACGACCTGACCACCGAGTCCCTGGACAAGACCGTGCACAGCGTGGCCCACGGGGTGATTCGCCTGGAAGAACTGACCCCCAATTACGGCGCCGAACGGCGGCGGATCCGGGTGGTCAAGTATCGCGGGCAGAAATACCGCGGCGGTTACCATGACTTCACCATCATGGGCGACGGCGTGCACGTCTTCCCGCGCCTGGTGGCCGCCGAGCATCGTGGGCAGTACCTGCGCCAGCAACTCTCCAGCGGCATCGGCGAAATGGATGCGCTGCTGGGCGGCGGTATCGAGACGGGGTCCAGTACCTTGATCCTGGGCCCGGCGGGTACCGGCAAGTCGCTGATCGCGCTGATTTTTGCCGCAGCCGCCGTGCATCGCGGCGAGAAAGCCGCGCTGTTCATCTTCGATGAAGAGCTGGGCTTGCTGTTCGAGCGCATGAAAAACATCGGCATCGATCTGCAGGCCCTGCTGGAGACCGGCAACCTGCTGATCGAACAGGTCGACGCCGCCGAGTTGTCCCCCGGCGAGTTCTCCCACCGCGTACGCCGTTGCGTCGATGAGGGCAACATCAAGACCGTGGTCATCGACAGTATCAACGGCTATCAGGCGGCGATGCCGGAAGAGAACGCCCTGGTGCTGCACATGCATGAATTGTTGCTCTATCTCAACCGCAAAGGCGCGGCGACCTTCATGACCGTTGCACAGCACGGTCTGGTCGGCGACATGCAAGCGCCCGTGGACATTACTTACCTGGCCGATACGGTGATTCTGTTGCGTTATTTCGAAGCACTGGGCAAGGTTCGCCGGGCGATCTCCATCATCAAGAAACGCACCGGCAGCCACGAGTCGACCATCCGCGAATACCGCATCAGCCGCCAGGGCATGACCATCGGCGAGCCACTGGAGGCGTTCCAAGGTGTCCTGCGCGGGGTCCCCACCTACATGGGCGAGAGCAACCCGCTGCTCAAGGATGAACACCGGTGACGCCGGCCGAGCTCCTGTCCGAGCGGGCGCTGATCCTCGCACCGCTGGGACGGGACAGCCAGATCGCCTTGATGATCCTCAATGAAGCCGGTTTTGCCGGCCTCATCTGCCACCACCTGGGCCATTTGTGCGAAGAGTTGGAAAGCGGTGCCGGCCTGCTGGTGATTTCTTCGGAGGCCTTGGTAGGGCCCGACCTGGAAACGCTGTTCCAGCAAATCGAACAGCAGCCGGCCTGGTCCGACCTGCCCATTGTCTTGCTGACCCATCACGGAGGGCCGGAACAGAACCCGGCGGCCCGTATCGGTGCGCGATTGGGTAACGTGACCTTCCTCGAGCGCCCTTTCCATCCTGTGACCCTGATCAGCCTGGTGACCACCGCCCTGAGGGGGCGCCGAAGGCAGTACGAAGCCCGCGACCGCCTGATCGACCTCAGCAACAGCGAACTGCGCCTGCAGACCACCCTTGAAACCCTCGAGCAGCAGGTAGAAGAACGGACCGCCCAACTGCGCCACAACGAAGAGGCCCTGCGCCAGTCGCAAAAAATGGAAGCGGTCGGCCAGTTGACCGGCGGTATCGCCCACGACTTCAACAACATGCTCACCGGGATCATCGGCAGCCTCGAACTGCTGCGTCGGCGCCTGGCCCGCGGCCGTACCGAGGACCTGGACAGCCTGATCGACCTGGGCGTGACCTCGGCCAACCGCGCCGCCGGCCTGACCCATCGCCTGCTGGCGTTTTCCCGACGGCAATCGCTGGACTCCAAGGCCGTCCAGATGAATACGCTGGTGCTGTCCATGGGCGAGCTGCTGCAACGCAGCCTCAACGAGAGCATTCGCCTGGACATGCGACTGGACGAACAGCTCTGGGTCGCCGAGGCCGACCCCAACCAACTGGAAAGCGCCCTGCTCAACCTGGTGCTCAACGCCCGGGATGCCATGCCCAACGGCGGCAACCTGGTGGTGCAGACCTGCAACCGACACCTGGACGCCGACTTCACCGATGCCTACACCAACCTGGAGCCCGGCGACTATGTGGTGCTGAGCGTGCAGGACACCGGTTGTGGCATGCCCGAAGCGGTGATCGGCCGCGCTTTCGACCCGTTTTTCACCACCAAGCCGATCGGCCAGGGCACCGGGCTGGGCCTGTCGATGATCTATGGCTTCAGCAAGCAGTCGCGTGGCCACGTGACCATCGACAGCGAAGTCGACAAAGGCACCACCGTGAACCTGTACCTGCCGCGCTTTCGCGGTGAAGAAGTCCACGAGCCCCAGGTCACCACCCAGCATGCCGCCCATGCGCAGGACGGTGAAACCGTGCTGATCGTCGAGGACGATCCGGCGGTGCGGGTGCTGGTGAGCGCGGTGTTGAGCGAACTGGGTTATGCCTTTGTGGAAGCGGCCGACGCCAATGGCGCGGTCCCGATCCTCCAGTCAGGCCAACGCATCGACCTGCTGATCAGCGATGTAGGCCTGCCCGGCATGAATGGGCGGCAACTGGCGGAAATTGGCCGGCAGGTGCGTCCGGACCTGCGGGTGCTGTTCATCACCGGCTACGCCGAGCATGCGGCGGTACGCGGCGGCTTCCTTGACCCGGGGATGCAGATGATCACCAAACCGTTCACGTTTGATTTGTTGACGGCCAAGGTGCGGGAGATGATAAGTGCATGACGAAATCTCGGAGCATAAAGCACCGTTATAGCCCTGAATAGCTGTCAGACTTGACAGCTATTCAGGGCTACTTTTCAGACCGAAACTCAATGCGCAGTCCAGTGTTAACCGCATGGGCATCAATCGGCATTGAGGTCATCATGAAAACTCTCATCCTCTGGGTAATGCTTGTATTGGCCGGAGCCACCGTAAGCCAGCAGGCACTCTCCCTTGAGCGACTGCGCTCCGGTGTACAAATCGCAGCCGAACTCACTCAACGCTACAACGATATCCGGGATGACTGCGGCAGCCCTTCGATGCCCAGTTTTCTGTGTACCGGTGTGATGTTGCGCTCGACGATTCCCGGTGACGGCTATTTCACCTGGAACCCCAGCCCCTATTCACGCACCAGCGGCGGCGTTGCGTTTTCCTTCCTCAGGAAAGACGCCAAGTTCTCAGGGCTGGTTTATGGGCAAAACAGCGGATTTATTTTCTACCCTGTATTGACCAGGCCGGCGGATACGTTTCAGGTGGAAGTGCTTTGTGCCTACCCTTCGGACGGTGCAACCAATAACAGGGACCAGGCCGGGTGTGGCGCCCATCCGTATGCACTTGATCGAAGCCGTCGTTGCCAGACCATTGGGGTGACAACTGCGGAACAATGGATAGCGAACCGGCAGGAATATGCTTGGAACCTCTGCGGCTTTGATGTCAGCGATGACATGAATGAAATGGCTACTAGCGGATTTAAGGAAACGATTCGGGCTCATAACCTCGGTAACTTCTTTGCCGGAACGTTTGACTACATTGAATTAGTAGTCGCCACCTGGCCCCAGCATGACAACCCTACCTCTGTTCCCCTCGAAGCCTTTTTCTATACAAACGACGGCTTGGCCAGAGCGCAACGGGATCAAATGGACTATTTCAATCAAAGCGGGAGAGGCGTGCCGATTATCAAGCTCGAACTCCCACAAAACCCTTCCGCCGATGCGGTGTTCAGTTACCTTATGGAGGATCAACGCGTCCTGTTGGGCTTATGAGTATTCCTCACCCACTCAGGACAGCATTGTGCGCATGATGCACTGCAATTCATCCAGATCGAACGGCTTATCCAGGATCGGCGCCTTGCGGGTAATGGGGCTATCGGTGTCGCGCACTTCCTGCGCGTAGCCACTGATGAAGATGACCTTCAGTTCGGGGCGCAGCTTGACCGCAGGCTCGGCGATCTGTACGCCGGAAATACCGCCCGGCAGGCGGAAGTCGGTAATCATCATGTCCAGATGCGGCTTGCTCGCCAGGATCTCGAACGCCTGGTCACCGTTTTCGGCCTGTAGCACCCGGTATCCCTCGCCCGACAGGTAGGCCGACAGCACCATCAGGATCGACGGGTCATCCTCGACGATCAATACAACATCTTGCGCATCTTCACTCATGAGAAGCCTTTGTTCGATCAATAGCTGCTGATACGACCTTAGGGTCTCTCAGAGGTTGCGTCTGTTCGGCGGTTTTATCCAAGACAGTTTTCTGCAGGGGCAGGCAAACGCGAAACAATGAGCCTTCATTGAGACGACTGTCGACCGTGATCGTCCCGCCATGGGCCGTGACAATCTGCTCGGAAATGAACAGCCCCAGCCCCAGGCCTGAAGCGGCCGCCTTGGACGATACGCGCTCGAACTGCTGGAAGATACGTTTCTGGTTCTCCTCGCTGATGCCGATGCCGTGGTCCCGGACCTCGATGCAGGCATGCTCGGGCGTCTGGTAGACGCGCACTTCGATCGGGTTCTTGCCACCGTAGCGCAGCGCATTGGTCAACAGGTTCGACACCACTTGTTCGATGCGAAACTCATCCCATAGCCCCTCCACCACCGGATCGGCCAGGCAGGTCAATGAGCACTCGGCGATGGCAATCTGCGGCTGGAAGTTGCGCAGCAGGTTTTCCACCAGTGCCGTCAAATTGAAGCGGGTCGGACGGATCGACAGCTTGCCGGTACGAATCCGCGACACATCCAGCATGTCCTCGATCAGCCGGATCAGACTCTTGATCTGGCGCTCATCGCGCTCGACCATCGCCCGCACCTTGTCCAGGCTGAAGGCCGCGGCATTGTCCCGGGCCAGGTGCATCTTGCGCAGTTGGGTCTCGAGAATCAGGCCATTGAGGGGGGTGCGCACCTCGTGGGCGACAATGGACATGAAGTCGTCACGCATACGCACCGCTTGCTCCAGCTCGCCGCGGGTGGCCTCCAGTTGCTGCAACAGGACCTCCTGCTCCCGCCGGCTCTGCTCGAGGGCCACGACTTGTTCCTTCATGGCCTTTCGCTGGCGATACAGCTCGACGAACACATTGACCTTGCTCTTGACGGCCTGGGTGTCCAGCGGCTTGTGCAGGAAGTCCACCGCGCCATTTTCATAACCAGTGAAGGCGTAGTTGCGCTCACGACCGGCGGCGCTGACGAAAATGATCGGGATGCTGCGGGTCTTCTCCGTGCCACGCATCAGCTCGGCAAGGCCAAAACCGTTCATATCGGGCATCTGCACATCGATGATGGCCAGGGCAAAGTCGTGTTGCAGCAGCAGGGACAGAGCTTCGTCAGCCGACAGGGCCTTGAAGATCTCGCGGTCGGGGCCTCTGATCAGCGCTTCCAGGGCCAACAGATTCTCAGGCAGATCATCGACGATCAGCAGTTTGGCTTGAACATCTCTTGGCATGTGGTTCATTCCAGCCCGGCCAGCAATTGGCCGATGCCTTGCAAAGTAAGGATATGGTCGGGCTCATGCAGGGCCAGCGCCGCTTCGGGCATGGTCGCGACCTGGGCTTCAGCGGGGTCCTGAACCACGGTGATCCCGCCCAGCGCCCTGACCTTCGCCAGGCCCCGGGCGCCATCGCCATTGGCGCCGGTCAACACCACGGCCAGCAACTTCTCGCCGTAGACATCGGCGGCCGACTCGAACAGCACGTCGATGGACGGTCGCGAATGATGTACGGGGTCCTCCAGGCTCAACGACAGGCAACGGTCGGCCTCGACCGACAGGTGATAGCCGGGCGTGGCGACGTACAAGGTACCCGGTGCGATGTCCTGCTTGTCCCGGGCTTCCTCCACCGGCACCGCCAGGCGATGGCCGAGCACGGAGGCCAGTTGGCTGTTGCGCTCATCCGGCAAATGCAGTACCGCCAGGATGGGCAGGCCGAAGCCCTTGCGCAGGTGTCCGAATACCCTGAGCAACGCTTCGACGCCGCCGGCCGATGCACCGACGACAATGGCCTCGATGGGCGGGTTGGATCTGTCCTTCGTCTGGTTCATAACTTGCGATAGATCCGTTCCTGTTTGACCAACGGCTCGAATCGATGACCGTAAGCCGAAAAATCCAATGTCTCCTTGCTGCCCAATACCAGGAAACCACGGTGGCAAAGGGATTCATGGAACAGTCCAAACGCACGATCTTGCAGTTTTTTATTAAAGTATATCAATACATTGCGGCATGAAATTAATTGAGTTTCTGAAAAAACACTGTCGGTCGCCAGGCTGTGATCGGCAAAGGTCACGTTCTCGCACAGGCTTTTATCGAACATCGCATAATCGTAGGCGGCTGTGTAGTAATCGGCAAACGATCGCCGTCCTCCAGCGCTCTGGTAGTTCTGCGTGTAGGTGCGCACGTTTTCCAGGGAGAAAATACCCTGTTTGGCTTTTTCCAACGAGCGCGGATTGATATCGGTGGCGTAGATCAAGGTGCGGTCCAGCAGGCCCTCTTCTCGCAGCAGGATCGCCATGGAGTAGACCTCCTCCCCCGTGCTGCAACCGGCGATCCAGATCTTGATCGAAGGGTATGTCCTGAGCAGCGGCACGACTTCCTCGCGGATCGCCAGGAAATGCGAAGGGTCGCGGAACATCTCGCTGACGGGGATCGTCAGCAGTTGCAACAACTGCATGAATGCACCCGGGTCGTGCAGCACGCGCTCCTGCAAGGCCGAGATGGTCTTGCACTCGAACTGGCTCAACGCATGGTGGACCCGGCGCTTGATGGAAGCGCCGGAATAATCGCGAAAATCGTAGCTGTACTTGAGGTAAATCGCTTCGATCAACAAACGAAGTTCAATGTCAGTGTCACGTTCCACTAAATTCTTTCCATATTCGGCAACCACACGCGAATCAGCGAGAACAGACGATCCAGGTCGATCGGCTTGGCCAGGTAGTCATTGGAACCCGCCGCCAGGCAGCGTTCCTGATCGTCCTTCATGGCTTTGGCCGTTACAGCGATGATAGGCAGCTTGCGCCAGCGCGGATCCTTGCGGATCAGCGTGGTGGCTTCGAAACCGTCCATCTCCGGCATCATCACATCCATCAGCACCAGGTCGATGTCGTCGAATTCATTCAGGCGATCGATCGCCTCCAAGCCATTACGGCCAATGACCACGATCGCCCCCTTCGCCTCCAGGGCGCTGGTCAGGGCAAAGATGTTGCGCACGTCGTCGTCCACCAACAACACCTTGCGGCCTTCGAACACCTTGTCGCGGCTGCGGGCGGTCTTGAGCATCCGCTGTCGTTCATGGGACAACCGGGATTCGACTTTGTGCAGAAAGAGTGTCACCTCGTCCAGCAAACGCTCTGGCGAACGGGCACCCTTGATGATGATCGAGCGTGAATATTTGCGCAGTTCGGCTTCTTCGTCCCGTGTCAGGTTGCGCCCGGTGTAGACGATCACCGGCGGGAAGGAACAGATGTCTTCGCTGGACATGCGCTTGAGCAGGTCATTGCCGAGCATGTCCGGCAACTTGAGGTCGATGATCATGCAGTCGTAGACAGTGGTCCGCAGCAGGTCCAGGGCCTGCTGGGCGAAGCCAACGGCGGTGATCTCGATGTCATCGTCGCCGATCAGGCGGGTAATACTGTCGCGCTGCAGATCATCGTCCTCCACCAGCAGCACCCGCTTGACCTTCTGGGTCAGCTTGGCCTCCAGGCGGGCGAACACGTCCTTGAGTTCTTCACGGGTAGTCGGCTTGACGGCGTAGCCGATGGCGCCCATGTGCATGGCGGCTTCGACACGGTCTTCGACGGAAATCACGTGCACCGGGATGTGCCGGGTTTCGGCCTGCTCCTTGAGTCGTTGCAACACCGTCAGCCCGGAATGGTCCGGCAGGCGCATGTCCAGCAGGATCGCGTCGGGAGCCAGTTGCAAAGCCAGGTCGAAGCCTTCATCGGCACCGTGGGCCACCAGGCACTGATAACCGAGCTCGTGGGCCAGGTCGAACAGAATCCGGGCGAACTTGGGCTCGTCTTCGATCACCAGGATGCACCGGGTGTCGAACGGCGCCTTGTCGCGGTCGTCGGCGAACCGGGCAATCGGCGTGTCCACCTCGGCGATCAACGGCGCCGGTGCGGCTTTGGGCGCGACAGGCGCTGGCGCGGTGGCTGTCGGGGTGAAGGTCATCGGCGTTATGGGCGTGTCACCGGGCTCGACATAACGCTCAGGCAATACCAGCGTAAACACGCTGCCCTGCCCCGGCTCGCTGGAGACCGAAATCGAGCCGCCCAGCAATATGGCCAGGTCCCGGGAAATCGACAACCCCAGGCCGGTGCCGCCGTAGCGACGGTTGGTGGTGCCATCGGCCTGGCGGAACGCTTCGAAAATGCTTTGCTGTTGATCGACGGCGATGCCGATCCCGGAATCCCGCACGATGAACGCGATGCCCGAGCCTGGCTGACCGGCCACGGACAAGCTGACGGAACCTTGCTCGGTGAATTTCACGGCGTTGGACAGCAGGTTCTTGATCACCTGCTCCAGGCGCTGGCGGTCGGTGTAGAGCATCGTCGGCGCATCGGGCAGCACCTGGACCTCGAAATTCAGGCCCTTGTCCGCCGCCAACGGTTTGAACATATCCTGCAGCCCTTCCACCAGCCGCTGCACGCTGGTGTTTTCCGGACGCACTTCCAGCTTTCCGGCCTCGACCTTGGAGATGTCGAGAATGTCGTTGATCAGGTTCAGCAGGTCGTTGCCGGCGGAGTAGATCGACTCGGCAAACTTGACCTGCTCCTCGCTGAGGTTGTGCTGCGGGTTTTCCGCCAGCAGCTTGGACAGGATCAGCGAGCTGTTGAGCGGCGTGCGCAACTCATGGGACATATTGGCCAGGAACTCGGACTTGTACTTGCTCGAGCGCTGCAGCTCTTCGGCGCGCTCCTGCAACTGGATCTGGGCCAGGTTCAATTCGCTGTTCTTCTGGTCCATGGCGTCGCGCTGCTCGGCCAATTGCTCGTTGGTCTGCTCCAGTTCCTGTTGCTGGGCTTCCAGGTGGACCTGGGACTCCTTGAGGATGCGCGACTGTTCTTCCAACTCTTCGTTGGCGGTCTTGAGTTCTTCCTGCTGGACTTGCAGCTCTTCGTTCAACTGCTGGGTTTCGGCCAGTACTTCCTGCAGGCGCTGGCGATAACGGGCGGCTTCGATGGAGGTACCGATATTGCCGGCGATCAGTTCCAGCAACTCGATGTCACGCTCGGTCAATGGCCGCAGGAACCCCAGTTCGATGACACCGTTGATCCGGTCATCGTCACTGGTCGGCACCACCAGCACGCTGTTGGGCAGGCCTTGCCCCAGCCCGGAGCTGACTTTCAGGTAATCGTCCGGCACGTCGTCCAGACGGATAAGACGCCCCTGCTGCACGGCCTGGCCAGCGATGCCTTCGCCGGCGACGATCACCTGCTGTTGTTCTTCATCTTCCCGGGACAGCCCGTAGGTGGCGACACGCCTTAAGACACCACTTTCTTCCCGCACATAAAGCGCAGCGACAGCGACGCCCAGGTACTTCGCACAGAACTGCAGGATGTTGCGGCCCAACAGGTTCAGCGACAATTGCCCCAGGACCTGCTCGGCCAGCTGTGTCTGACCGCTTCGCAGCCAGGCCTGCTTTTCCAAGTGCAGAGCGCTGCGTTGCTGGACTTTCAGGCTGGCGCTGTAGCTTTCGGACAGGCTCAACAGATCCCGGCGACCGACGTAGGCCAGGAGCCCGCTGACCGCTGCGACGAACAACAGGTAAAGGGCAATGCTCCAGACGGTCGTGGTGCGCACATCCTGGTTGCGCGCCGCGCGCAATTGTTGCTCGGTCTCGACGACCTCTTCGAAGGACTGGCGAATTTCGTCGGTGAGGCGCTTGCCGCGCCCGGCCTTCAACGCGCCGCGGAAATCGCCGCTGCTGCGTTGCAGGTCGATCATGCTTTGGGCGTAATTGGCCCACTCCGTCTGGAGTGCTTGGATCTTGTGCAGGCGGTCGGTCTGGACGGGGTTATCGGCTGTCAATTCCAGCAATGTGTCCAACGCCACGGCAATCCGTGGTTTGGCCACTTCATAGGGGTCGAGGAAGTGCTCGTCACCACTCAACAAGTAGCCGCGCATGCCGGTTTCCAGGTCCACGCTCAGCTTGAGCGCTTCGTTGGCGTTATTGATCACCCTGTCGGTATGGCCGACCCATTGGATCACCGACAGCAGGTACGTGATAAGGATGACGAAAAACACCGCGCTGAGGACGCCTATGCCCAACGGCAGGCTGATGTTGCGGCTCAGGAGCTTGCGAAAACTTTGCTCGTCGACCGAAGACGAAGGAGTCATGGAAAGGGGCCTTGGTGGACAGTTGAAATCGGTGGAGTTTGCCCGAAAAACCGCGCTTGGATCCACATTTTCTGACAAGTCAACGAGGCAAATCCCACAACAATCCGTCTTATAGCAGGGAAGCGACTATCCTTGTCAGCTCTTGTACTATAGATCCTTTCTTGTACATCCCAGGGAACTTGTGCCGCCTTGGCACTTACTCATGAATGAGGCCATTTTTTCCGTGCCCCTCCCGCTCCCATCTTTCGAGAATGTCGATTATGCCCACCACCCCTGCCGCCACCCAGCCCACCATCCTGGTAGTCGAAGACGATGACATCGTGCGGATGTTGATCGTCGACGTGCTGGAGGAACTGGAGTACCAGGTGCTGGAGGCGGACGGTTGTGAGCAGGCGCTGAGTTTTTTGCGTGACCGCCAACAGGACATCGCCCTGATGATGACCGATGTCGGCCTGCCGGTAATGGACGGACGTGAATTGGCCAAGCAGGCTCGACTCGAGCGGCCACAGCTGCCGGTGCTGTTTGCCAGCGGATATGCCGAAAGTATCGATGTGCCTGAAGGCATGTCGGTAATCGGCAAACCCTTCTCCATCGATCAATTGCGGGACAAGGTCAAAAGCATTCTTGCTTGAGCCGGATCGCATTCTTGGTCACTATCGGCGCCCCGCGCGCCGGTAGCGCCTGATTCGCTCCGAGGAACCCCTTGCTCATGACTGCCACCAAAGTCCTGGTTATCGGCTATGTCTGGCCCGAGCCGCGCTCATCGGCTGCCAGTGGGCACGTCATGCAGATCCTCGATACCTTCCTGGGCCAAGGCTGGGACATCACCTTCAGCAGCCCGGCCGGCCCGGGCGAGCAACGCGCCGACCTGGTCGCGCTGGGTATCCGCGAAGTGCCCATCGAACTCAACAGCAGCAGTTTCGACACATTCATTCGTGAACTGGCGCCGGACATCGTGCTGTTCGACCAGTTCATGATGGAAGAACAGTTCGGCTGGCGCGTCGAAAAGCACTGCCCCGGCGCCCTGCGGGTGCTGGAAACCTCCGATCTGCAAAGCCTGCGTCACGCCCGGCATCAACGCTTGAAAGAGCGCCTGAAGCGCGATGAAGCAAGCGAGGACTTCAGCGATCTCTTCGCCCCGGCCCTGGGCGAGGAATTCCAAAGAATGGCCGACACCGACCTGGCCAAGCGGGAAATCGCCGCCCTGTACCGCTGCGACCTCAACCTGATGGTGTCCGAGGTTGAAATCGAACTGCTGGTGCAGCACTTCAAGCTGCCCCGCAACCTGCTGCACTGGTGCCCGTTGATGCTGGACCTGCCCAGTGAACCGTCGGTACCGTTCGAAGACCGGGCGCATTTCCTGAGTATCGGCAACTTTCGCCACGCGCCGAACTGGGACGCCGTGCTCTGGATGAAAAACGCCATCTGGCCACTGATCCGCCAGCAATTGCCCGGCGCGCAACTGCACCTGTACGGCGCCTATACCCCGCCCAAGGCCGCCGCACTGCACAATCCGGCCCAGGGCTTTCACATCATGAACTGGGCCGAGGACGCCTTGCAGGTCATGTCGGCGGCGCGCATCTGCCTGGCACCGTTGCGTTTCGGCGCCGGGATCAAGGGCAAGCTGATCGACGCCATGCTCTGCGGTACCCCCAACGTCACCACGCCCGTGGGAGCCGAAGCCATGCACGGCGACATGCCCTGGCCCGGGTCGATTGCCCAAAGCGCCGAAGGCATCGCCGGCGCGGCGGTGCAGTTGTATAGCGACCAGGCGCGCTGGACCCAGGCCCAGCACGCAGGCCTGGCGCTGCTGGCGAGCCGCTACCGGCAACAGGTGCATGGGCCGGCGCTGATCGACAGCATCAACGCTTGCCGAGCGGACCTGGCACAACGACGCCGGGACAATTTCACCGGCAGCATGCTGCGTCACCACCAGCACAAAAGCACCCAATACATGTCCCAGTGGATCGAAGAAAAAAACCGCAACAGTTAGACGTCAGGGTGGCACCTGCCTGGCGAAGGGGGCATTATCCAGTGGCGATAACAATAAAAGCGCCAGGCCCATGACCCGAACAGCCAGAGTCACCGACCCCTCCTACGAGTTGATGGACGACCATAACGGGCTGTCCATCATCTACCGCCAGCACGGTTTTCCCTGCCCGCTGGTGCGCTGGCATTTCCATAAGGAATACGAGCTGCACTTGATCGTCGCCAGTTCCGGCAAGGTGTTCATTGGCGACTACATCGGCAACTTCTACCCCCAGTCGCTGTTTCTCACCGGGCCCAACCTGCCCCACAACTGGATCAGCCAAGTGGCCGAGGACGAAGTGGTGCCCAAGCGCGACATGTTGGTGAACTTCACCGACGAGTTGTTCGAGAGCGGCCACCAGGTATTCGCCGAACTCAAGACGGTCGCACCGCTGCTCGAACGCGCCCAATACGGCATCGAGTTCCGTTGCAAGCGCACCATCCGCCAGGCCATGAGCCTGATGCAGCGCATCGCCGATTCCCAGGGCATGAGCCGCCTGGGACACTTTTTCATCCTGATGGAGCTGCTGGCCGCCACGGATGACTACCAGCTGCTGTCCGGCGCGACCGCCCCGCAAACGGCGGACGAACACAGCATCGACCGCACCAACCGCGCGGTGGACTACATCTTTGCCCATTACGCCCGGGAGCTGCCCCTGGAAGAAGTCGCCGAACACCTGGGCATGAAACCCACCTACTTCAGCCGGGTGTTCAAACAGGCCACTGGCCGCTGCTTCATCGAATTCGTCAATCGCCTGCGCATCAGCAAATCCTGCGAATTGCTGGCCGACGGCGACAAACCGGTGACGGACGTGTGTTTTGAGTCCGGCTTCAACAACATCTCCAATTTCAACCGGCGTTTCCAGCAGCTCAAGGGCATGACGCCTTCCCACTACCGGCGGCTGGCGGTGCAGCGGTTGACCGAGCAGAACCAGGGCTGAGACTTTTCGCCCTGACAGAGATTCCCTGTGGCGAGGGAGCTTGCTCCCGCTGGGCTGCGAAGCAGCCCCCTAGATCAGCCTTTCGCACCGAGTTGTCAGGGGAATTATTGAGGGCCGCTGCGCGCCCCAGCGGGAGCAAGCTCCCTCGCCACGGGTCCTGTGTTCGGCCTGAAGTGGCAGGCATTAATCCCTCCAGTGCAAAAAAGTATCAGTACAAGTGCGACGAATGATTTGTCACACCGTCCATTGAAGGCTGTAATCAGCGCACATTCTTCCCTTCATCCGGAAGACACAAAAACAATAACTGTCCTTCCGCAGCTTTCGGGCGCGGAAAAGGAGTGCGCGATGAAACCTTCGGTAAAAGCTCTGCTTGTCTCCACCTGCATGACCCTCAGTAGCGTCAGCTTCGGCGCACAGACCCTCACCATTGCCACCGTCAACAACAGCGACATGATCCGCATGCAAAAGCTCTCGAAAACCTTCGAGGCCGAGCACCCGGACATCAAGCTGAACTGGGTGGTGCTCGAAGAAAACGTCCTGCGCCAGCGCCTGACCACCGACATCGCCACCCAAGGCGGACAGTTCGACGTGCTGACCATTGGCATGTACGAAGCTGCACTCTGGGGCGCCAAGGGCTGGCTGGAGCCGATGAAGGATTTGCCGGCCTCCTACGACCTGGACGACGTCTTCCCTTCCGTGCGCGATGGCTTGTCGGTCAAAGGCTCGCTGTACGCCCTGCCGTTCTATGCCGAAAGCTCGATCACCTATTACCGCACGGACCTGTTCAAGGACGCCGGGCTGACCATGCCCGAACACCCGACCTGGACCCAGATCGGTGAGTTCGCGGAAAAACTCACCGACAAATCCAAGGAGCAATATGGCCTGTGCCTGCGGGGCAAGGCCGGTTGGGGCGAGAACATGGCGCTCATCACCACCCTGGCCAACGGCTATGGCGCGCGCTGGTTCGATGAGAAGTGGCAGCCGCAATTCAATGGCCCCGAGTGGAAAGACGCACTCAACTTCTATGTCGACAACATGAAGAAATCCGGCCCGCCGGGCGCCTCCAGCAACGGTTTCAACGAAAACCTGGCGCTGTTCAACAGCGGCAAATGCGCGATCTGGGTGGATGCCAGCGTCGCCGGCTCGTTCGTCACCGACAAGACCCAGAGCAAGGTGTCCGATCACGTTGGATTCACCTTCGCCCCCCACGAAAAAACCGACAAAGGCACCTCGTGGATGTACTCCTGGTCGCTGGCCATCCCGACCAGCTCCAAAGCCAAGGAAGCCGCCACGGTCTTTACCACGTGGGCGACGTCCAAGGAGTACAGCCAATTGGTCGCCAAGACCGACGGCATTGCCAACGTACCGCCAGGCACCCGCACCTCGACCTACAGCGACGAGTACATGAAGGCCGCGCCGTTTGCCAAGGTGACCCTGGAATCGTTGAAAGTCGCCGATCCGAAAGCGCCAACCCTCAAACCTGTGCCCTACATCGGTATCCAGCTGGTGACCATTCCTGAATTCCAGGCCATCGGCACCCAGGTGGGCAAGTTCTTTTCGGGCGCGCTGACCGGCCAGCAGACCGTGGACCAGGCGTTGACCGCCGCGCAGTCCACCACCGAACGCGAGATGAAGCGCGCTGGGTATCCCAAGTAGTCAGCTTATCGAGGCCCGCTCCCGATACCTGTGGGAGCGAGCTCGCTCGCGATGAGGGCCTCCCGGCCAATATCACGAGTGACTGACACGACGCCATCGCGAGCAAGCTCGCTCCCACAGTGGATCTTCATAGGCCCGCAAAAATCGGTTCAATGCCATGAATAGCTCAACTACAACCGCCAAAGCCCCCATCGAGATTGCCCCGCCGCCGGCGCGCAAGATCCGCCTGGCCAACCCCGGCTGGTTCCTGGTCAGCCCTTCGGTGGCCTTGTTGCTGCTGTGGATGATCGTGCCCCTGGGCATGACCGTCTACTTCTCGATGATCCGCTACAACCTGCTCTACCCCGGCGAAAACGAATTCGTCGGGCTGGAGAACTTCACCTATTTCCTGACCGACTCGGGTTTCATGCCCGGCGCCACCAATACCTTGTTGCTGGTGGGCAGCGTGCTGTTTATCAGTATCGTCCTCGGGGTATTGATCAGCGCGCTGCTGGAGGCCAGTGAGTTTTTCGGTCGCGGCATCGTCCGCGTGCTGCTGATCTCACCGTTCTTCATCATGCCCACCGTCGGTGCGCTGATCTGGAAGAACCTGATCTTCCACCCGGTCTCGGGCATCCTCGCCTCGGTGTGGAAGCTGTTCGGCGCCCAGCCGGTGGACTGGCTGGCCCACTACCCGCTGCTGTCGATCATCATCATCGTGAGCTGGCAATGGCTGCCCTTTGCGATTCTGATCCTGATGACCGCCATGCAGTCGCTGGACCAGGAACAGAAAGAAGCCGCTCGCCTGGACGGTGCCGGCCCCATTGCGATCTTCTGGCACCTGACCCTGCCGCACCTGGCCCGCCCGATTGCCGTGGTGCTGATGATCGAAACCATCTTCCTGCTGTCGGTGTTCGCCGAGATCTTCACCACCACCAACGGTGGCCCCGGCTATGCCTCCACCAACCTTGCCTACCTGATCTACAACCAGGCGCTGGTGCAGTTCGACGTCGGCATGGCTTCGGCCGGTGGCCTGATTGCCGTGGTCATTGCCAACATCGCCGCCATCATCCTGGTCCGGATGATCGGCAAAAACCTCACCGATAAGCAATGAGGCCGTCGCCATGACTCTTCAACAATCCCGTCGCCTGCAAAGCCTGCTGCTGGGCACGCTGGCCTGGGCCATCGCGATCCTGATCTTTTTCCCGATCTTCTGGATGGTGCTGACCAGCTTCAAGACCGAAATCGACGCGTTCGCCACGCCGCCGCAGTTCATCTTCACGCCGACCCTGGAGAACTACCTGCACATCAACGAGCGCAGCAACTACTTCAGCTTCGCCTGGAACTCGGTGGTGATTTCCTTCAGCGCCACCGCCCTGTGCCTACTGATTGCGGTACCGGCGGCCTACTCCATGGCGTTCTATGAAACCCAGCGCACCAAAGGCACGTTGTTGTGGATGCTCTCCACCAAAATGCTGCCACCGGTGGGCGTGCTGATGCCGATCTACCTGCTGGCCAAGCAATTTGGCCTGCTGGACACGCGTGTCGCGTTGATCATCATCTACACGCTGATCAACCTGCCCATCGTGGTCTGGATGATTTACACCTACTTCAAGGACATTCCTCGCGACATCCTCGAGGCCGCGCGCCTGGATGGCGCCACGCTCTGGCAGGAAATGGTCCGCGTGCTGCTGCCGATTGCCAAGGGCGGCCTGGCGTCCACCGTGCTGTTGTCGCTGATCCTGTGCTGGAACGAGGCGTTCTGGTCGCTGAACCTCACCTCCTCCAAGGCCGCGCCCCTGACGGCGTTGATCGCTTCCTACTCCAGCCCGGAAGGTTTGTTCTGGGCCAAATTGTCGGCCGTCTCGACCCTGGCCTGCGCGCCGATCCTGATCTTTGGCTGGATCAGCCAGAAACAGCTGGTGCGCGGTTTGTCCTTCGGCGCGGTGAAATAACGCGCCCTACACCATTATCCGAAGTGGAGGCCCATCATCATGGCCAACCTGAAAATAAAGAATTTGCAAAAGGGTTTCGAAGGCTTCTCCATCATCAAAGGCATCGACCTTGAGGTGAACGATCGCGAGTTCGTGGTCTTCGTCGGCCCGTCGGGCTGTGGCAAATCCACGCTGCTGCGACTGATCGCCGGTCTGGAAGAGGTCAGCGACGGCACCATCGAACTCGATGGCCGGGACATTACCGAAGTCAGCCCGGCCAAGCGCGACCTGGCCATGGTGTTCCAGACCTACGCCTTGTATCCGCACATGAGCGTGCGCAAGAACATGTCCTTCGCCCTCGACCTGGCCGGTGTGCCCAAGGCCGAAGTCGAGAAGAAGGTCAACGAAGCGGCGCGCATCCTTGAGCTGGGGCCGATGCTCGAGCGCAAGCCCAAGCAACTGTCCGGCGGCCAGCGCCAGCGCGTGGCGATCGGCCGGGCCATCGTGCGCAACCCGAAAATCTTCCTGTTCGACGAACCGCTGTCCAACCTCGACGCCGCCCTGCGGGTGCAGATGCGCCTGGAACTGGCACGCCTGCACAAGGAGCTGCAGGCGACCATGATCTATGTGACTCACGACCAGGTCGAAGCCATGACCCTGGCCGACAAGGTGGTGGTGCTCAATGGCGGGCGCATCGAACAGGTCGGCTCGCCACTGGAGCTGTATCACCAGCCGGCCAACCTGTTTGTCGCCGGGTTCCTCGGCACACCGAAAATGGGCTTCCTCAAAGGCAAGGTCACCGCCCTGGATAGCCAAGGCTGTGAGGTGCTGCTGGATGCCGGCACCCGTATCAGCCTGCCCTTGAGCGGTGCCAGCCTGAGCGTCGGCGGCGCGGTGACCCTGGGGATTCGTCCGGAACACCTGAACCTGGCGCAACCGGGCGATTGCACGTTGCAAGTCACCGCCGACGTCAGCGAGCGGCTGGGCAGCGACACCTTCTGCCATGTCGTCACGACATCCGGCGAAGCCTTGACCATGCGGGTTCGCGGCGACCTGGCGAGCCGTTTCGGCGAACAACTGAACCTGCACCTGGACGCCGAACACTGCCACTTATTCGATGCCGAGGGCGTGGCGGTGAGCCGCGCGCTGCGCGCCGCCGCCTGATTGCCGAGAATTGCGATGAAACTCAACCGACAAAACCTGCACAACCTCAACCCTGACGTAGCCCTGCCCGCCTACCCTTTGGGCGACATCCGCCAGGGCATCGCCCATATCGGTGTCGGCGGTTTCCACCGGGCTCACCAGGCCTACTACACCGACGCGCTGATGAACACCGGCGCCGACCTGGACTGGGCCATCTGCGGCGTGGGCCTGCGGGCCGAGGACCGCCGTGCCCGGGATGACTTGGCCAGCCAGGATTACCTGTTCACCCTGTACGAACTGGGCGACACCGATGACACCGAAGTGCGGGTGATTGGCGCGATCAATGACATGTTGCTGGCCGAAGACGGCGCCCAGGCGCTGATCGACAAGCTGGCAGATCCGCAGATCCGCATCGTTTCGCTGACCATTACCGAAGGTGGCTATTGCATCGACGACAGCAATGGCGAATTCATGGCTCACCTGCCGCAGATCCAGCACGACCTGACCCATCCCGAGACACCGAAAACCGTCTTCGGCTTCCTCTGCGCCGCCCTGGCCAAGCGTCGCGCGGCCGGTATCCCGGCGTTCACGTTGATGTCTTGCGATAACCTGCCCCACAACGGCGCCGTGACCCGCAAGGCGTTGCTGGCCTTCGCCGCGTTGCGCGACGCGGAACTGGGGCAGTGGATCGACCGCAACGTCAGCTTCCCCAACGCCATGGTCGATCGCATCACGCCCATGACCAGCGTGGCCCATCGCCTGCAACTGCATGACGAACACGGCATCGACGACGCTTGGCCGGTGGTCTGCGAACCGTTCGTGCAATGGGTGCTGGAAGACAAGTTCGTCAACGGTCGCCCGGCCTGGGAAAAGGTCGGCGTGCAGTTCACCGATGACGTTTCTCCCTATGAAGAGATGAAAATCAAGTTGCTCAACGGCAGCCATCTGGCGTTGACCTACCTGGGCTTTCTCAAGGGTTATCGCTTCGTCCACGAAACCATGAACGACCCGCTGTTCGTGCGTTACATACGCGCCTACATGGACCTGGACGTGACACCGCAACTGGCACCGGTACCGGGCATCGACCTGACCGACTACAAGAACACCCTGGTGGAACGCTTTTCCAACCAGGCGATTGCCGACCAGTTGGAGCGGGTCTGTTCGGACGGCTCGTCGAAGTTTCCAAAATTCACCGTCCCGACCCTCAACCGCTTGATTGCCGATGGCGGCGAAACCCGCCGTGCGGCACTGGTCGTGGCAGCCTGGGCCGTGTATCTGAAGGGCGTGGACGAGAATGGCGTGACGTATGCGATCCCGGACCCAAGGGCAGCGTTCTGCCAGGCATTGGTGGCTGACGATGCGCTGGTGACCCAGCGGATGCTGGAAGTCGAAGAAATCTTTGGCACGGCGATCCCCCGCTCGCCGGAGTTCGTGGCAGCATTCGAATGGTGCTGCAACAGCTTGCGCGAGCACGGGGTAACACGAACACTTGAGCGGGTATTGGCTGACGCTGACTAACGGTCCGCTTTTGTGGCGAGGGAGCTTGCTCCCGCTGGGCTGCGAAGCGGCCCCCAAGACAGGCGACGCGGTGAGCCTGTTAGACCGAGTGGCTGGTTTTGGGGCCGCTTCGCAGCCCAACGGGAGCAAGCTCCCTCGCCACGGGTGTATGTTTGCTGAGCGAGCGGCTATTCCCTGCGGATATTGATCTGACGACCAAGGATTTCTATGGCAAACCAACAACTGTTCCTGGGCATCGACTGTGGCACCCAAGGCACCAAGGCGCTGATCCTGGATGCAATCAGCGGCCAGGTACTCGGTCAGGGCGCCGCTGCCCACAGCATGATCAGCGGGGCCAACGGTCGTCGTGAACAAGACACCCAACAATGGCTCGATGCATTCACCCAGGCGACTCATCAGGCCTTGGCCGCCGCCGGGGTCGATGGCCAGGCGATCCTCGGCATCGGCGTGTCCGGCCAGCAGCACGGCTTGGTGCTGCTTGACGATCAGGGCCAAGTCTTGCGCCCGGCCAAGCTGTGGTGCGACACCGAGACGACGCCGGAAAACGATCGGCTCCTGGCGTACCTGGGCGGTGAAGGCGGTAGCCTCGAACGCCTCGGCGTGGTGATCGCGCCGGGCTACACGGTTTCCAAACTGCTCTGGACGCGTGAGCAGCATCCCCAGGTATTCGAACGCATCGCCAGCGTCCTGCTGCCCCACGATTTCCTCAACTACTGGCTCACCGGCCGCCATTGCAGCGAATATGGCGATGCCTCGGGGACCGGCTATTTCAACGTGCGCACCCGCCAATGGGACGTGCAACTATTGCAACACATCGATCCCAGCGCACGCTTGCAAACGGCGCTACCGGAACTGATCGAGGCCCATCAGCCCGTCGGACGCCTCCTGCCGGCCATTGCCGCGCACCTGGGCATCAACCCCGACGCGGTGGTGGCCAGTGGTGGCGGCGACAACATGATGGGCGCCATCGGTACCGGCAACATCCAGCCCGGCGTGATCACCATGAGTCTCGGTTCCTCCGGCACGGTCTATGCCTTTGCCGCCGAACCCGCGGTCAGCCCGCAACCGTCAGTGGCGACGTTCTGCTCCTCCAGCGGTGGCTGGCTGCCATTGATTTGCACCATGAACCTGACCAACGCCACCGGGGCGATTCGCGAGCTGCTGGACCTGGACATCGACGCCTTCAACGCCCTGGTCGTCCAGGCCCCGATTGGCGCCGAGGGGGTCTGTATGCTGCCGTTCCTCAATGGCGAGCGGGTGCCTGCCCTGCCCCATGCCACCGCTAGCCTGCTGGGCCTGACCACCACCAACCTGACCCGGGCCAACCTGTGCCGCGCCGTGGTCGAAGGCACGACCTTCGGTTTGCGCTATGGCTTGGACCTGTTGCGGGCCAACGGGCTCAAGGCCCAGAGCATTCGCCTGATCGGCGGCGGCTCGAAGAGCCCGGTGTGGCGGCAGATCGTCGCCGATATCATGGACACCACGGTCATTTGCACCGAACAAAGCGAAGCGGCTGCGTTGGGTGCGGCAATCCAGGCGGCGTGGTGCCATTCAGGCGCGCAAGACAGCCTCGCCGAACTGTGCGAGCGCTGCGTCAAGCTCGACCCGGCCAGCGAAACCCGGCCAGTCGCCGCACATGTCACGGCGTCCCAGCAGGCCTATGAACGTTATCGACAACACGTCGCAACCCTTTGAGAGCGGGCAACTATGTATCTGGTGTGTGGTGAAGCGCTGTTTGATTTCTTCAGTGAAACCGAGGCGGATGGCCCTGCCTCGCAGGTGAACTACAAGGCGATTGCCGGTGGCTCGCCATTCAACGTGGCGGTGGGATTGCGCCGCCTGGGTATCGAATCGGCGCTGTTCACCGGCTTGTCCACCGACTACCTGGGCCGTCGCTTGCAGCAGGTGCTGCTCAACGAAGGGGTCAGCCCTCGATACCTGCTGGACTTCGACGCGCCGACCACCCTGGCGATGGTCGCTGTAGGCGCCAATGGTTCGCCCCACTACAGCTTTCGCGGCGAAGGGTGTGCCGACCGGCAACTGAGCCTGGCCCATCTACCGGAGCTGGGCCCTGAAGTGCGTGGCTTGCATGTCGGCTCGTTCTCGCTGGTGGTCCAGCCCGTTGCCGACACGCTCCTGGCCCTGGTGCAACGGGAAAGCGGCCGGCGCCTGATCAGTCTCGACCCGAACGTGCGGCTTAACCCGCAGCCGGATATCGAACTATGGCGTTCGCGGATCGCGACACTGGTGCAATATGCCGACCTGATCAAGGTCAGTGACGAGGACCTGGGCCTGCTCTACCCAGGGATCGAGCCCCAGGCGGTCATCGAAGGTTGGCTGAAGCACCGTTGCCAAGTGGTCTTCCTGACCCGTGGCGGCCAGGGGGCTACGGTCTTCAGTCGCCAGCACGGCACATGGTCGCTGCCAGCGTGCCCGGTGAACATCGCCGACACCGTGGGTGCGGGCGATACCTTCCAGGCCGCGCTGATTGCGTGGCTGACTGAACAACAATTGGATTCGATCGAGGGCCTGCAGACACTGACCCTCGAGCAGGTCAATGCCATGCTTGAGTTCGCCATTCGCGCCGCGGCACTGACGTGCGGCAAAACCGGGCCGGATCTGCCCTATCGGCAGCAACTGGCCTGATTTTGCGCGTTACAACTGAAAAGCTGGACGCCGGGTTCGGACATCACCGGACCCGAGCGTCAGAGGAAAATGACAAGGCCGTAATCAGCGCCCGGTCATTCGATGGTGTTGCTGATGAAAGTGATTGCCAGCGGCGGGGTTGTGGTCAAGCTCCGTACGCAACTCGGCAATCAGGTCGTTGATGGCTCGGCACCCGGTGAGTTTCCTGGCATCGATGTTCGTTTTGAGCAAGGCCACATGGTCGGTCCTGTGGTCATCGAAGATCTTGATCGTCATCGTCAGTTCAGGTGACAACGTGCATTGCGAGCGCTTGGGCAGCAAGCTGCTTTCAATGATGTTTCGCATTTCGAGGGCAGATAAAAACATGGCGACTCTCTCCTGTTGAGGCGGCCAATTTATGTTCACGACGGCGGTACTTTCGTCCGTTTTCTTCCCTGCGGACTGGGACTCTGGATACCGTGCCGTTCGTTCTTTTCTTGGCGTTTTCAGTTAACGAGTTCGCTCAAGCGAACTCCTGAACCATCCCGCAAAAAATATGCCTGTGTTGACGAACTTCCAGATTGATATGAATCAAGCGCTTAGCTTCGTCCCGCGCCGGAGAGCTCGTGCAATATGCAAGAAAAGGTTGTTTTTTCCATGCAAACTGCAATCACTTTTATCCTGTTCGCAACCTAGATTAGTCCCTATTGCGAAGAAGGAAGTGGGCATCCGTCGCCTGGTATGAAAAAAGTGTGACGTAGCGTAAAAACTCAAAGAGCTGCCACCGCCGCCCGCTCCGCCACATGGCCCAAACTGTCGAAATTGATGTTGGCACCCGAATCGATCGCGACCAAGGTCTCGCCTCGCGCCCCCGTGTGCGCCACGTATTGCTTGATGCCCGCCACCGCCAAGGCCCCTGACGGTTCGGTGATCGAACGGGTGTCGTCATAGATGTCCTTGATCGCGGCGCACAGTTGGTCGTTGGTCACGGTCATCACCTCATCGACACAGAAACGGCAGATATCCAGGCCATGGGCGCCGATCTGCGCCACGGCCACGCCGTCGGCGAAGGTTCCCACCTCGGGCAAGGTCACCCGCTCTCCGGCGATCAACGCAGCCTGGAGACAGGCAGAGTGCTGCGACTCGACGCCAATGATACGAACTTCCGGGCGCAGGTACTTGACGTAGGCCGCGATCCCGGCAATCAACCCCCCGCCTCCCACCGGAACGAAAATCGCGTCCAGCCGGCCGGGGTGCTGGCGCAGGATTTCCATGGCAACGGTGCCTTGCCCGGCAATCACGTCCGGGTCGTCGAATGGCGAGACGAACTCCCGCCCGGTCTGCTCGGCCAATTCCAGCGCATGGGCCAAGGCAAACGGAAAACTGTCGCCATACAGCAGCGCCTCGACGCCGCGGTTGCGCACGCCCAGCACTTTCAGTTGCGGGGTGGTCACGGGCATGACGATGCTGGCCGAAATACCCAGTTCCCGTGCCGCCAGCGCAACGCCCTGGGCGTGATTGCCGGCTGACGCGGTGATGACGCCCCGGGCCCGCCGCTCTGGGGTCAGGTGCACGAGCTTGTTGTAGGCACCACGGATCTTGAAGGAAAAAGTCGGTTGCAAGTCTTCGCGCTTGAGCAGGATCCGGTTGCCCAGGGCCTCGGACAGCGCGGGCGCCACTTGCAGTGGCGTGCGCACGGCCAATTCGTAGACCGGCGCGGCGAGGATTTTCTTTACATAGTGCTCGAGCAGGGTTTGCTCGGTGTGGGCAGCGGTCATGGCGATCTCCTGGTTCGCTCGGAGCCCAGGAGACAGAAAGAAAAAACCCGCCTCGAGGGCGGGTTCGGTGCAGCCGTCAGCTAGCCCGCCAAATAAGGAATGGCGGTAATAATGCTTGGCTGGCTGCGCAATACGGGTGAGTTCATGCCTGGAAATTAGCGGTGCGTTGGTGGCAAGTCAATGGGCAATATCAAGTGCCAGCCGATATTCGCTGCAATGACCTTAAGTGAACAGCATCATTACCTGTGGGAGCGAGCTTGCTCGCGATAGCGGAGTATCAGTCAGCATCAATGTCAGCTGACCCATAGCAATCGCGAGCAAGCTCGCTCCCACAGTTTTTCCAATTATTTGAGGCCGACTTTGTACAAGGCTCCGTCGTCCTCATCCGTCAACACATAGAGATACCCATCCGGGCCCTGGCGGACATCCCGGATTCGCGCCTTGAGCTCGCCCAACAGGCGCTCTTCATGGACGACCTTGTCGCCTTGCAATTGCAGGCGGATCAGCTCCCCCGACACCAAGGCACCGATGAACACGTTGTGTTGCCAGGCCTTGAAACGCCCCTGGTCGTAGAACGCCATGCCGCTGAGCCCCGGTGAGACCTGCCAGACGTGGTGAGGGTCAAGGGCACCTTCGACGGTCTTGCCCTGGGCCTCGGGAATCGGAGCACCGGAGTAATTGATGCCGTGGGTCGCCAGTGGCCAGCCATAGTTCTTGCCGCGCTCGATGATGTTCAATTCATCGCCGCCCCGGGGCCCGTGCTCGTTCTCCCAGAGGGTGCCACTCCAAGGGTTCAGGGCGGCGCCCTGGGGGTTACGCATGCCGTAGGACCAGATCTCGGGACGCACGCCTTTCTGGCCGACGAAAGGGTTATCGTCGGGCACCTTGCCATCGGGGTAGATGCGCACGATCTTGCCTTGCAGTTTGTCCAGGTCCTGGGCGGTGGGCCGGTCGTTGTTTTCCCCCAGGGTAATGAACAGATAACCATCGCGGTCGAAGACCAGTCGCGAGCCAAAGTGGTTGCCCGTGGACAGCTTGGGTTGCTGGCGGAAGACCACGTCGAAGTTCTTCAGGCTCTTGAGGTCTTCGGCCAGTTGCCCCCGCCCCACGGCGGTGCCAGCCTTGCCATCTGCGCCCGCCTCGGCATAAGACAGGTAGACGGTGCGATCCTGCTTGAAGTCCGGCGACAGCACCACGTCCAGCAGGCCGCCCTGGCCCTTGGCCCACACTTCAGGCACGCCGCTCAAGGGGGCGGACAATTGGCCGTCGGGGCTGACCACCCGCAGGTTGCCCCCTCGCTCCGTCACCAGCATGCCCTGTTGGCCAGGCAGGAACGCAACGGACCAAGGGTGCTCCAGCCCCTTGACCACGGTGGTCACTTCCAGCGTGCCCTCCTCGCTCTTGAATGACTGGGTTGGCGCGGCACTGGCCGGGGTGGTGAGGGTCAGGACAGCGCTGGCGCAGAACGCGGCCAGAAGTGTTTTACGCAACATGCACATTTCCTTCTGCGGTGTTGAAAGAGAACAACGGGCGCCAGCGCCTAGCGGTTGCCATTCTGGCTGTTGCGCGATGGCGTAGGCGACTCGATGGTCGGTCGCGGCGAACCCGGCGGCTGGCCGGAACGGGGATAACCATTGCCGATGCCGCCATTTTCCAGGGTCGGTGGCCGTGGTACCGGCACTGTCGGGTTGTTATGAATCGTCGGCACGTTGGGCCGGGTGCCCTGCATGCTGTTGGGATTGGCCCGGCGCGTCGGGCTGTTATAGGGATTGTCGTTGCCCGGCAGGTTTTGGGCCAGGACCGTCGGGCCTGCGCTGGGCGTGGCGGCCTGGGCAGCGGCAGTCAGTAATAGCGTCATGATGACGAGCATCAGCCTGTTCATTGGGACACCTCTTGGGTTCAGGCATATCGAAAGCACGCTACGCCGCAGGTTCGCCCTTGTTAAGCGAAATATCCCGGTGAAGATGTAACGAAGCGTCTCCGAACACAGCTGGCAGCAAGCTTGCTCGCCCCACAGTGGAAACTTTTCCCGAGGCGCGAAGGTCACCAGAGAGACATCCACCGGCAAGGAAAACACCACCATGGCTCGGGCAATCTGGAAAGGCGCAATCAGTTTCGGGCTGGTCCACATCCCCGTCGCGCTGGTGTCGGCCACCTCTTCCCAGGGTGTGGATTTCGACTGGCTGGACAAACGCAGCATGGACCCGGTGGGCTACAAACGGATCAACAAGACCACGGGCAAGGAAGTGACCAAGGAAGACATCGTCAAGGGCGTCCAGTACCAGAAAGGCCAGTACGTGCTGCTCAGCGAAGAGGAAATCCGCTCCGCCCACCCCAAGTCCACCCAGACCATCGATATCTTTTCCTTTGTCGACAGCGAGAAGATCCCCCTGCAAAACATCGACACGCCCTACTTTCTCGCCCCCGACAAGCGTGGCGGCAAAGTCTACGCCCTGCTGCGCGAAACCCTGGTCAAGACCCACAAGGTGGCCCTGGCCCACGTCGTGCTGCATACCCGCCAGCACCTGGCCGCCCTCATGCCCCTTGAATCGGCCCTGGTACTGGTGCTGCTGCGCTGGCCCGCGGAGGTGCGCGAGCTGGATATCCTGGAATTGGGCGACGAGGTCACGAACCCGACCCTGGCCAAGGGCGAACTGGAAATGGCCAAGCGTCTTGTGGAAGACATGAGCGCCGACTGGGAGCCGCAAGAATACCGGGACAGTTTTGCAGACAAGATCATGGAGCTGGTGGAGAAAAAGGCCAACGAAGGCCGCCTCGAAGCCGTGGAGACCGATCCGGGCGAAGAACAACGCAAGACCGCCGATGTCATCGACCTGACCGAGTTGCTCAAGCGCAGCCTGGGCGGCAAGGGCAAGGCCACCGACAAATCCGCCGGCAAGCCCCCGGCAAAACCTGCGAAAACCAGTAAATCCGCTCCTGCCAAAAAAGCCACCAAGGCCTCCCGGGGCTAAAACCCTGGCGTGTGCAATACAAGGGAATCTGTCATGGCCAACGCCGAGAGTGAATCTGCTCGTTTGTCCAATGCCGAGTCGGGCGCAACGACGCCCCGCAACCCTGGCCAAGGGGGCAAGCCGGCCCCGGGCACCCGCCTGCCCGAGCGCCTGTCGCCGCAGTTGGCCACGCCCGTGGAGGAGCCACCCACCGGTGAATGGCGCTATGAAGTCCAGTTCCACGGTTATCGCCTGCTGACCCGCATCGAACACGGCGAAGTGCGGTTATACAACCGCAATCACCAGGACTGGACCGATCGGCTGAAGCTGCATGCCGACGCCCTGGCCGGGTTGGGCCTGGGAGACAGTTGGCTGGACGGCGAACTGGTCCTGCTCGATGAAACCGGCCACTCCGATTTCGCCGCCCTGCGCGAGGCCTTCGAAATCAGCCGCACCGTTGACATGGTGTATTTCCTGTTCGATGCGCCCTTTCTCAATGGCGTCGACCTGCGCCAGGCGCCCGTGGAAGAACGCCGTGCGGCGCTGAAAAAAGCCCTCGGCAACAACGCCAGCAAGCGCCTGCGCTTTTCCGAGTCGTTTTCCGCCAGCCAGCACGACATGTTCGAAAGCGCCATCGCGCTCTCACTGGACAGCGTGGTCGGCAAGCGCCTGGGCAGCCCTTATATGTCCCGCCGAAGCGCCGACTGGGTAAAACTCAAGTGCCGGTTGCGCCAGGCCTTCGTCATCGTCGGCTTCACCCGCCCCCAAGGCAAGCGCAGCGGTTTCGGCGCGCTGCTGCTGGCCGTCAACGGAGCAACGGGGCTGGTGTATGCCGGCCGGGTCGGCACAGGGTTCAGCCAAGTACAGATCAAGCAATTGCATGAGCAACTGTGTACCCAGCAACGCGAGACCTCGCCGCTGGCTGAGCCGCTCAACGGTACGCAGGGACGCGGCGTGCAATGGGTCGAGCCGACCCTGACCTGTGAAGTGGAATTCACCGAGTGGACCCGCGATAACCAGGTGCGGCAGGCTATTTTCCTGGGCTTGCCGCCCCATACGCTCGCCAGCACAGTGGTTCGGGAGCAGCCCCTGCCGATAAAGCCCTCCACGCCAAAACCCCAGCGTCGCAAAAAAGCCAGCACCGCCAAAGTCGACGGGGTGACGATCACCCACCCCGAGCGGGTCATCGACAGTGTCAGCGGCGTGCAAAAGGCCGAGCTGGCGCAGTATTACCTGGACATCGCCCCCTGGATCCTGCCGCACCTCAAGTTGCGCCCGGTCGCGCTGCTGCGGGCACCGGACGGTGTCGGCGAAGAACTGTTCTTTCAAAAACACGCCGATCGCCTGGAGATTCCCCACATCAAGCAGCTGGATCCGCAACTGGACCCGGGCCATGCCGCCCTGATGGAGATCGATGATATCCACGCGCTGGTCGGCGCGGCGCAGATGGGCACGGTGGAATTGCACACCTGGGCCGCGACCCACGACCGGATCGAGACGCCTGACCTGTTTGTCCTGGACTTGGACCCGGACCCGTCACTGCCTTGGAGCGCCATGATCGAGGCGACCCGCATGACCTTGGCGGTGCTCGACGAGCTGGGCTTGCAGGCCTTCCTCAAGACCAGCGGTGGCAAAGGCATGCATGTGATCGTGCCATTGGCGAGAAATGAAGGCTGGGACACCACCAAAGCGTTCGCCAAAGCCATCTCTCAGTTCCTGACCCGACAAATGCCCGAGCGCATCACCGCCACCATGGGACCGAAGAACCGCGTCGGGAAAATATTCGTCGACTACCTGCGCAACGCCCGTGGAGCCAGCACAGTAGCCGCCTATTCGGTACGTGCCAGGCCAGGCCTGCCGGTCTCGGTGCCGATTGCCCGGGCCGAGCTGTCGACCCTGCGCAACGCCCAGCAATGGGACATGTATACCGCGCTGGAGCGGGCCAGAGGCCTGGGCGCCGATCCTTGGGAGGGCTACAACCACCGCCAGCGGATCACCGCCAGGATGTGGGAGCAACTGGATGCGCAAAAACCCGAGGCATGAGGACAATCCAGCGTTCAAATCCAGACGAAGATCGCTAGTAAGCCACCGAAAAAAGCCCACTTCTGCAGGTAATACAGCGTGCGGTTGCGCTTCTTCAGGGCCTTGCCTTGCAACCGGATCTTGTAGAGCCTGGAGAACGCCCGGTTCAGGCCGCCCGTCTTGTCGCCCGCGTCGTTGGGCGCACCGGCGGCCGCCATCACGGTACGGCTGAACCAGCGGTTGAAGGCGGTGGCCCAGCGAAACCTCATCGGCCGTTCCACGTCGCAGAACAGGATGATGCGGTTATGGGCGGTGGTGTTCTCGGCGTAATGGATGAACGTTTCGTCGAAAACCACCGCTTCGCCATCACGCCAATGATAAGGCTCGCCATCGACATTGATGTAGCAGCCGGCATCGTTGGGCGTTTCCAGGCCCAGGTGATACCGATAGGACCCGGCGTAAGGGTCGCGGTGGCGGACCAGCTTCGACCCCGGCGGCAACTCGGCAAACATCGCCGCCTTGATCGAGCCGATGCTTTGCACCAGTTCAGTGGTGCGCGGGCACAGCTTCATGGCCGAGGGATGGCTGTCGCCGTACCACTTCAGGTAGAAACGCTTCCAGCCGGTCTTGAAGAATGAATTGAAGCCCACGTCGTCATACCGATTGGAACGCTTGATCTCCCCGGCGCGCAGCAGGCCCTGGCCTTCGGCCCGGATCTCCTCCCAATGGGCCTGCAACGGGCTCAGGTCGGGAAACTGCGCCGGGCTCAGGAAAGGCTTGTTCGGCAATTTCGAGCACAGGTAAAGCAGGCAATTGATCGGCGCCAGAAAAGACGAATGATCGCTCAACTGGCGCCCGATCTTATGCCGCACGCGTCCGCGCAGGTGAACGTAGCCAATGGAGAGGAGGTAAATCGCGACAATGATGAGCTTCACGAAAGTCCGTCACAATGCAGGAGTGAACAGGTTGCGTCTCCAGGCCAGCCAAGCGGCAAGGGAGATGGCATCGGGTGAGATGGCATTTTAGCCACAGGTTGTAAGCAAAAGTTATCCCAAAGTTGTGAAAAACTGTCTTGCCCGGGCAATCCCCTATCGTTTATGCGGCCAGATCAGTACAATCGCCGCCAATTATCACGCGCCCCCTTTGGCCGATACCGCAAACCGCGGCTTCGGCGTACGTCTACCCGGGCCAGGCGCTCCGTATGCTGCTGTCCTCTTATGCCGGATGGACCCTTGCGCTTGCGACCTCGACGCCTTTGCGCGGTCGGAACGTGCGCAAACAGGTACTGAACAGGTACTGCCGCACCCTTAGCTACTCTGAATGTTCCGCAGGATAAACCTTTGATCTCTACAGCTAACATCACGATGCAGTTCGGCGCCAAGCCACTGTTCGAAAACGTCTCTGTCAAGTTCGGCGCGGGTAACCGCTACGGCCTGATCGGTGCCAACGGTTGCGGCAAGTCGACCTTCATGAAAATCCTCGGTGGCGACCTCGAGCCGTCCGGCGGCCAGGTCATGCTCGAACCGAACGTGCGCCTGGGTAAACTTCGCCAGGATCAGTTCGCCTACGAAGAATTCACCGTGATCGACACCGTGATCATGGGTCACGAAGAGCTGTGGAAGGTCAAGGCCGAGCGCGACCGCATCTATTCGCTGCCGGAAATGACCGAAGAAGACGGCATGGCCGTGGCCGAGCTGGAAACCGAATTTGCCGAAATGGACGGCTACACCGCCGAATCCCGCGCCGGTGAACTGCTGTTGGGCCTGGGGATTGGCATCGAGCAGCATTTCGGCCCGATGAGCGAAGTGTCGCCAGGCTGGAAACTGCGTGTGCTGCTGGCCCAGGCGCTGTTCTCCGACCCGGAAGTGCTGCTGCTCGACGAGCCGACCAACCACCTGGACATCAACACCATCCGCTGGCTGGAAAACGTGCTGACCCAGCGTTCGAGCCTGATGATCATCATCTCCCACGACCGTCACTTCCTGAACAGTGTCTGCACCCACATGGCGGACCTGGACTACGGCGAACTGCGCCTGTTCCCGGGCAACTATGACGAGTACATGACCGTGGCGACCCAGTCCCGCGAGCAGTTGCTGTCGGACAACGCCAAGAAGAAAGCACAGATTTCCGAATTGCAGTCGTTCGTCAGCCGCTTCTCGGCCAACGCCTCGAAAGCCAAGCAGGCCACCTCCCGCGCCAAGCAGATCGACAAGATCCAGCTGGCCGAGGTCAAGCCATCGAGCCGCGTCAGCCCGTTCATCCGTTTCGAGCAGACCAAGAAGCTGCACCGCCAGGCGGTCATTGTCGAACGCATGGCCAAGGGCTTCGACGGCAAGCCGCTGTTCAAGGACTTCAGCTTCACCGTCGAAGCCGGTGAGCGCGTAGCGATCATTGGCCCGAACGGTATCGGCAAGACCACCTTGCTGCGCACCCTGGTCAATGAACTGGAACCGGATGCCGGTACCGTGAAGTGGACCGACGCCGCGGAACTGGGCTACTACGCCCAGGACCACGCCCATGACTTCGAAGACGACGTCAACCTGTTCGACTGGATGGGCCAGTGGACCCAGGGTGGCGAACAGCTGGTGCGTGGCACCTTGGGCCGCATGCTGTTTTCCAACGACGAGATCCTCAAGTCGGTCAAGGTCATTTCCGGTGGTGAACAGGGCCGGATGCTGTTCGGCAAGTTGATCCTGCAGAAGCCAAACGTGCTGGTCATGGACGAACCGACCAACCACTTGGACATGGAGTCCATCGAAGCGCTGAACCTGGCGCTGGAAAACTACCCGGGCACCTTGATCTTCGTCAGCCATGACCGGGAGTTCGTATCGTCCCTGGCCACCCGCATCATCGAACTGAGCGCCGACGGCGTGGTCGATTTCAGCGGCACCTATGACGACTACCTGCGTAGTCAGGGTGTAGTGTTCTAAGGCCAGCTCCGGGCTCTAAGCCTCAAGTGGCAAGTGAAAAGCCCTGTCCACTGTGACGGGGCTTTTCGTATTTCAGAGGTAAAAACCTGTGGGAGCGAGCTTGCTCGCGATGAGGCCCTGACAGTCGCATCGTATTACCTGATCCACCGCCATCGCGAGCAAGCTCGCTCCCACATTGGATCTGTGGCGCTCCTCCATTTATGTTCGAGCCCAACCTCCTTGCTCGCGATGGCGGCAGCACATGCCACATCAATCCAGTCTGGACGCCCAGCCTCCCAACACACTTAGTTAGCCTGCTTTCTTTTACGCCCACCTCGCGCCATGATGGGGCTCTCTTACCGCCGCCCGCGAACGAGCCCCATGCCCACGCCCTCCTCTGCCCCCAGTTCCCTGTCGATTACCCTGCAGATCGTCTCCATCGTGTTCTATACCTTCATCGCCTTCCTCTGCATCGGCCTGCCGATTGCCGTGCTGCCTGGGTATGTCCATGAACAGTTGGGCTTCAGCGCGGTGGTGGCCGGGCTGACCATCGGTTCACAGTATCTGGCGACCTTGCTCAGCCGCCCCATGGCCGGGCGGTTGTCGGACAGCGTCGGCACCAAGCGGGCGATCGTCTACGGGCTGTCGGGGATTGTGCTCAGCGGCGTGCTGACGCTGATTTCGACCTTGCTGCAGAGCTTTCCCCTACCCAGCCTGTTGATACTGATCGCCGGCCGCTTGCTGCTCGGCGTGGCCCAGGGGCTTATTGGCGTGGGCACCATCAGTTGGTGCATGGGCCAGGTGGGGGTGGAGCACACGGCCCGCTCGATTTCCTGGAACGGCATCGCTTCGTACGGGGCCATCGCTATTGGCGCGCCGTTGGGGGTGGTGATGGTCGATGGACTGGGTTTCGCCAGCCTGGGCATTGCATTGTCGTTGCTGGCGGGCGCTGCGCTGTTGATGATTCGCAACAAGCCGTCGGTGCCGGTCATTCGCGGCGAGCGCTTGCCATTCTGGGCGGTGTTCGCGCGCATTGCGCCGTACGGAGCGAGCCTGAGCCTGGCGTCGATCGGCTACGGCACGCTCACCACGTTCATCACCCTGTTTTACATCAGCCGCGGCTGGACCGGCGCGGCATGGTGCCTGACGGTATTCGGCGTCTGCTTCATCCTCGCGCGGTTACTGTTCATTTCCAGCATCGCCCGCTTCGGTGGCTTCAACTCGGCCATTGCCTGCATGAGCATCGAAACCCTCGGGCTGGCATTGCTGTGGCTCGCGCCGTCCACCCCGTTCGCCCTGGTCGGCGCCGGATTGGCCGGCGTCGGGTTGTCGCTGGTGTATCCGGCGCTGGGGGTGGAGGCCATCAAGCAAGTGCCCAACACCAGCCGTGGCGCGGGCCTGAGCGCCTACGCGGTGTTCTTTGACCTGGCACTGGCGATTGCCGGCCCGCTGATGGGCGCGGTGGCATTGAACCTGGGTTATTCGTCGATATTCTTCTGTGCCGCCTTGCTGTCGGTCACCGGCCTGGGCCTGACCCTGCTGCTGCGTCGCCGAGCGACAAACGCCCTTTATTGATCGGCCGTCTTCATCCCTGCCCGGGTCGGCTTGCCCAAGGCCTCGCCGAAGAAGCGGCTGGCCTCGGAAATCATGGTGCGGTGGATGTCCTTGCGATCGACACCGTCGGCATCCGTGCAGAGCGCTGGCATCGCGGCAATCTGCTCCTCGGTGCACGGCGCCAGGAAGACAAAATGGCCCGCGCCGGCCAAGGTCTTGAAATCCGGTGCGGTGGGCAGCTTACGGGCCAAGGCGGCGGCATTCTTGTCGAAAGCCACCAGTTTGTCGCCATCGCCGCTGTACAGCAGCACCGGCACATGGACATCGGCCAACGTATGACGACCGAATTTCAGGCTCAACGGCGCCATCAGCAGCAACGCTCGGACCCTGGGGTCGGCCACGGGTTGTAGGTCATCGCGGTCGGCGATCAGTTCGCCCTGGGTGTTACAGGCGTCATGGTCGTCCGGCCGCTCCACGCAGTAGCGGCGCAGACGATTGAGGTCCGGCGTCGCACCGGACAGGATCAGCGCGGTTTCGCCACCGGCCGAATAGCCGATCACCCCGACCTGCCCGGCGTTGACGAACGGCGACAGCATCGGATCATTGAGCGTTGCGGTGATGGCTTCGGAAATCTGGATCGGCCGCCCGTACAGGTTGCTCAGGGTGCCAAGCCGGCTGTGATCCTGGGCATTGTCGCCGGGATGAATCACCGCCACCACGACAAACCCCTTGCGCGCCAGCGAGGTGGCCAGGTCATGCAGGGCCAACGGCGTGCCGGTGTTGCCATGGGACAACATCAATAGCGGGAAGCGGCCGATGGCGATCTGGGCGTCCGGCGCGGCATCGATCTGGTAGCCGCCCAACAGGCTGGATTGTTCCCGGTCGGTGGACGGATAGAAGGCGATGGCGTGCATCGGCTGCCGGTCCAGCGGATCGAGAAAGCTCAGCTCATGGAAACCAGCGCTCCAATGCGGATGGGGCCCCGGTGCGGCCTGCACGGAACCGAGACTGGCTAACCAGCAAAGCAGCAGCGCTGCACCAAAACGTGTCATCGAATCTTCCACCTTCACCAGCGCCCGGGAAGGCCCCGTCGCTCGTACGCTTGGCCGTGCATAACCTGCGCCAGAATCCTCGGCGCCGAATGCAGCAAAACCCTGCATCCCAGCCATCCAATGACGACGAGAATACAGGGTTTTGCGAAGGTTGCCCGAAGCGCTTGCTGCCTTTACGCAGGTTTTACGCAGCGGCGAACTGCTGGCCGATCTGCAACGAGGCTTCGCTCATGGCTTTGGTCCGCATGTCGTCACCGTAGGCCAGACCTTCGGCACGGACGAATTCGATATCGGTGATGCCAAGGAAACCGAACACCAGCTTGAGATATTCCTCGTGGCCCACGCCGCTCGGTTGGCCGGCATGCAAGCCGCCCGCGGTGGAGACGATCACCAGTTTCTTGCCGCCACACAGGCCTTCCGGACCGGCTTCGGTGTAGCGGAACGTCTGGCCGGCGACGGCAATGCGGTCAATCCAGGCCTTGAGTTGGGTCGGAATGCTGAAGTTATACATTGGAGCGGCGATGACCACCGCATCAGCGGCCAGGAACTCGGCCATCGCCGACGCGCTGAGATCCGCCTCGTGCTTCAGGGCAGCATCACGCAGTTCGGCGCTGGTACCGGCGGCGATCAGGGTCTGGGCGGAAAAATGGCTGATGGCATCGGCGGCCAGGTCACGGTAAGTGACGGTGATGCCTGGCTCGGCGGCTTTCCAGGCTTCAACCACTTCACGGCTCAATTGGCGGGAAGCGGAGTTGTCACCGAGGATGCTCGAATCGATGTGCAATAGTTTCATATCAATGCTCTCCAAATGAGGACCGCGACCAGGCGATCAATTGGCGACCATCCTACAGATGAAGCCAATGATCGATAAGTCAGCATAAATGCGATAGTTTGTCCCACTCACAGGACAATCGAGCTCACCATGCAAGACCTCAATGACTTGTACTATTTCGCCAAAGTCGTCGAAGCCGGTGGTTTCGCGGCGGCCGGGCGCTTGCTGGGCATTCCCAAGTCGCGGTTGTCGCGGCGTATCGCCGAGCTGGAAGAGCGCCTGGGCGCCCGGCTGCTCCAGCGCACCACCCGCCAGTTGAAACTGACGGCGGTCGGGGAACGTTATCTGCGCCATTGCCAGGCCATGTTGCTGGAGGCCGAGATGGCCGACGAAGCGGTGGCGAGCATGTCCAGCGAGCCCCGCGGCCGGTTGCGGGTATCCAGCCCCATGGGCCTGGCCCACCAGTTCCTGCCGGTGGTGATCGAAACCTTCCTGGTGAAATACCCCTTGGTGCAACTGGACATGACCCTGCTCAACCGGCGGGTGGACCTGATCGGCGAAGGCATCGACGTGGCGTTGCGCGTGCGTGACCTGGGGGACGAAGACCCGCTGTTGATGACCCGGCGTTTGCGCCGGGCACGACTGATGCTGGTGGCCAGCCCGGCCTTCGTTGAAGGGCGGCGGATCGAGACCCCGGACGATCTGGAGGCGTTGCCGGTGCTGGGGGCCCTGGAAGCCGATCGCCTGGTGCATCTGCGCCTGGTCAAGACCGATGGACAGCGTGTGGAACTGAGCCTGGAGGCCCGCCTGGGTATCGATGACTTCATTGTGCGCCGGGCCTGCACCCTCGCCGGCCTGGGCTTCACTTTATTGCCGAGCATGTATTGCGAGCAGGAATTGCGGGACGGCACACTGGTGGAACTGCTGCCGGGATGGTCGTTGCCCGACGGCTGGCTACAGGCGGTCTACCCGCATCGGCGCGGCATGTTGCCAGCGGTGCGCGCCTGGATCGATCATTTGGTGGAAGCCTTCGAGGGCTGTGGAGATAGAACGCTATGAGTTTGAGCGAAGAGGATGTCGCGCAGTTTTGCCTGGGCTTGCCCGGTGCCAGGGAAGACTACAAATGGGGCGGCGTGCGGGTGTTTTCCATCGCCGGGAACAAGATGTTCGCCCTTCAGGGCCTGCGGGGCGACTCGTTGGCGTTCAAGGTCGACAAGGATCTGTTCCTGGGTCACTGCGATCGGCCAGGCATTCACCCCGCGCCTTACCTGGCACGGGCCCAGTGGGTCATCATGCAGGTGCCCTACCCGCTGGGGGCCGAAGAGCTGCGTGGCCTGCTGCAACGCTCGCACCAATTGGTGGTTGGCAAATTGCCCAAGCGCACCCAGGTGGGCTTGTTGCTCTAGTCATTCAGAACAGATAACTGCCCAGAAACAACTGGTCGATCCAGAACACCTGGTGCAACAGTACGATGAACCAGAACACCACTTGAAACGAGACTTTGCGGGTCTTGTGGCGAAACAGCTGCTGGGCCAGCAAGGCTCCAGGCCAACCGCCAGCCAGCTCCAGTGCATGCAGCACGTTCTCCGGGGTGCGCCAGGCGTCGGCGCGCGCCTTGCGCTTGTCGCTCCAGTACAGCAGGAACGCCACCACACTGACGACGCCGTAGGCTGCCATCGGCACCCACGACACTGCCCGCAGCCCGAACAGCAGCGAACCGAACAGCGGCAAGGCGCAGACCAGCGCAAAGACCATCAGCTTGAGCCGCAGGTGCTGCACGACGCCGCCGCCATTGCCCCCTGCGCGTTTACGGGCGCCTGAATCGTTCATGGCTTGGCGGCGGTCCAGTCCACCCAGCCGAACTGCCAGGTGGCCAGAATCAACAGGCCAAAGGCGATGCGATACCAGGCGAACACGGCGTAGCTGTGACTGGCGATGAACCGCAACAGGCCCTTGACCGCGATCATGGCGAAAATGAACGCCGTGACGAAACCAATGGCGAACACCGGGAAATCCGCCGGGACGAACAGTTCGCGGTACTTGTAGCCCGAGTAGACGGCCGCGCCGACCATGGTGGGCATCGCCAGGAAGAACGAGAACTCGGTAGCGGTCTTACGCGACAGGCCAAACAGCAAGCCACCGATGATGGTCGCACCGGAACGGGAGGTGCCCGGGATCATCGCAATGCATTGGGCCAGACCGACCTTCAACGCATCCTTCCAGGAGATCTCGTCCACCGTTTCGGCGTGCACCCGGTGCTGGCGCTTCTCGGCCCAGAGCATCACCACGCCGCCCACCACCAGCGCGGCAGCTACGGTGACCGGGTTGAATAGATAGTGATGGATCCAGTCGGCAAGCAGCACGCCCAGGACCACCGCGGGCAGGAAAGCGATCAGCAGGTTGGCGGTAAACCGGCGGGCGCCCGGTTGCGTCGGCAGGCCCAGCACCACGTCGAAGATCTTGCGCCGAAACTCCCAGACCACCGCGAGGATCGCGCCAAGCTGGATGATGATGTTGAATGCCATCGCTCGTTCGCCACCGAACTCGAGCAAGTCGGCGACAATGATCTGGTGCCCCGTGCTGGAAATCGGCAGAAATTCCGTCAAACCTTCCACTACACCAAGAATCAGTGCCGAAAAGGCGGTCCACAAATCCATTCATCCCCCAAAAAAGACGCTGTCATGCAGGTCTTATCAATATTCAAGTGTCATGCAGATACACGCAGCGGCTGCACGA
This sequence comes from Pseudomonas sp. NFIX10, assembly GCF_900111955.1. Lineage (NCBI taxonomy): Bacteria > Pseudomonadati > Pseudomonadota > Gammaproteobacteria > Pseudomonadales > Pseudomonadaceae > Pseudomonas > Pseudomonas sp. NFIX10. Next base: position 200,679 of record NZ_FOKH01000004.1, read on the forward strand.
TAACCGCGACCTTTCAAAAAAAACCAATGAAAAATCAGAACAGGCTCAGGTTTTGCGCTGCGGGGCCGAAATCCTATCAGACAAGCCCTGATAACGCTGCCGCGTTATGACCCAGATCAATCATGGATAGCCGCCGGGCGCTAAAGTGCCGGCCGTCGTTGATGACAAGAATAAGAAACCGGAGTGACAGCGTATGAATAGCTTGCGCAGTGTGTCGATCAGCCGACGCTTGTGGCTCATCCTGATCGTGGCCATCGTGATGTTATTCACGCTCGGCGCGTTGATGCTCAAACAGATCCACACCGACCTCTATCAGGCAAAAGTGCAAAAAACCCAGCACGTGGTGCAGACCGCCAGCGGTGTGCTGACCTACTACCATGGCCTGGAAGCCGCTGGCACCTTGACCCGCGACGTCGCGCAGAAGCAGGCCCTCAGCGCCGTGCGTGGCCTGCGCTATAACCAGAGCGACTATTTCTGGATCAACGACCTGACACCGGTCATGGTCATGCACCCGACCAATCCGAAGCTTGAAGGCCAGAACCTCTCGGCCATCCGTGACCCGAACGGTTATGCGCTGTTCAACGAGATGGTTGCCATCGCCAAGTCCAAGGGCGCCGGCATGATCAACTATCTCTGGCCGAAACCGGGCGCCGATGCCCCGGTGGGCAAGACCTCCTACGTCCAATTGTTCGAGCCCTGGGGCTGGGTCATCGGATCGGGTGTGTACATCGATGACGTCCAGGCCGAGTTCCAATCCCAATTGATCAAGGCCTCGGTGGTCGGCCTGGTCATCACCCTGCTCATGGGCCTGCTGTTGACCCTGATCGTACGCAGCATCGTCGGGCCGTTGCAGGAAACGGTGAACGCCATGGCCAATATCGCCAGTGGCGAGAGCGACTTGACCCGCACTCTCGACACCCACGGCCAGGACGAAGTCACCCAACTGGCCCGGCACTTCAACGCCTTTACCGCCAAATTGCGCCAGGTAGTGAGCCAGTTGCAGGAGTCGGCCAGTGCACTGGGACAGTCTTCCAGCGAATTGGGCAACGACGCGGCTCAAGCCCAGGAACGCAGCCAACAGCAGTCGCAACAAATGGAACTGGTGGCCACCGCGATCAATGAAGTGACCTATGGCGTGCAGGATGTGGCCAAGAATGCCGAGCACGCGGCCAGTGAGATGCGCGACGCCGAATCCCAGGCCCAGCAAGGCCAGGTCAACATCGATGGCAGCTTGCAGCAGATCGACCGACTGTCCCAGACCATCGATCAAGCCGTGGAAGTGATTCGTACCCTGGCGAGTGAAAGCACCCAGATCGGCAGTGTACTGGAGGTGATTCGCTCCATCGCCGAACAAACCAACCTGTTGGCCCTCAACGCCGCGATCGAGGCCGCCCGCGCCGGCGAGCAAGGTCGAGGCTTTGCGGTGGTCGCCGATGAAGTGCGGCTGCTGGCCCAGCGTACACAGAAATCCACCGCTGAGATCCAGGCGATGATCGAGCGCCTGCAAACCCATTCCGAAGCCGCCGTGAAAGTCATCGGCGACAGCAGCCGTGCCTCGCAACTGACCATCGAACAGGCCGGCCTCGCCGGTGCCAGCCTCAACGCCATCGGCCAGGCCCTGCGCAACCTCAACAGCCTGAACGCCTCCATCGCCAGCGCCACCCTGCAACAGGCCCATGTGGTGGAAGACATCAACCAAAACGTCACCCAGGCCGCCGGACTGTCCCACAGCACCGCCATGGCCGCCGAACAATCCAGCCAGGCAAGCAGCCGCCTCAAGGCACTGAGTGAACAGTTGAACGGGTTGCTCAAGCAATTCCGAGTCTAAAGACCGGTGGATTATCCCTGTGGGAGCGGGCTTGCTCGCGAATGCGGTGTCTCAGTCGGCAGATGTATCACTGACAGATAGCATTCGCGAGCAAGCCCGCTCCCACATGGGTGTTGTGCTGGTCTCAGGTTGGGTGTGCACCGCAAATCCCTTGCTCGCGATGGCGGCAATCCATTCAACATTGCTATTGGAGCTCTCCACGCCATAGCGTTTACAATCGCCGCCCTCTCCTCTTTCCCAAGGAATTGCCATGTCCGGGCTTGAACTGTTTGCCGCAGCCCTCGGCGTGATCGCCGTCTGGTTGACCGTCAAGCAGAACCCCTGGTGCTGGCCGATCGGCCTGGTCATGGTGCTGCTGTACAGCTGGATTTTTTTCGAGGTGAAGTTGTACTCGGACATGCTGCTGCAGGTTGTCTACGCGGCGCTGCAACTCTACGGCTGGTGGCAATGGACCCGTGCCGGGCGCAATCATGATGGGCGCCAGGTCAGCCGCCTCGGTGGGCCATCGGTGTTGCTCGGCCTGGCCATCGGCGCGGCGGGCAGCTTGTTGTTGGGTGCCGCCATGGCCCACTGGACCGACGCCGCCCAGCCCTGGCTCGATGCCGCGCTCACGGGGTTCAGCCTCGTGGCCCAGTGGTGGATGGCGCAAAAACGCGTGCAATGCTGGCCGCTGTGGATCGCCCTGGACGTGATCTTCGTTGGCTTGTTCATCTACAAGGGCTTGCACCTGACCGCCGCACTCTACGCCCTGTTCACTCTGCTGGCCGTGCAAGGCTGGCGCGAATGGCGCGCCGACCCGGCCCTGCGCGCATGAAGGTGGTGGTCCTGACCGGCCCGGAATCCAGCGGCAAGAGCTGGCTGGCGGCGCAATTGCAGGAACACTTCGGTGGAATGCGGGTGGATGAGTACGTGCGCCATTTCATGGAGCAGACCCAACGCGATACCTGCCTGGCCGACATCACCGATATCGCCTCCGGCCAACTGGCCTGGGAAGACGAGGCGCGTGCCCATCGGCCGGCGCTGCTGATCCTCGACACTCACCTGTTGAGTAATATCCTCTGGAGCCAGACCCTGTTCGGCGATTGCCCGGAGTGGCTCGAACCGGCGCTGCTGGCCCGTCATTACGACCTGCACCTGTTGTTGAGCCCGGAGCAGGTCGAATGGACGGGCGACGGTTTGCGTTGCCAACCCGATCTGATGGAACGGCTGACGTTTTTCCAGGCGATCGAGACCTGGCTGAGCCGACATCGACAACCTTTCCAGGTCATTCAGGGCAACTGGATGCAACGCCGCCAGCACGTGTTTGCAGCCGTGACCCAACTGCTTGAAGCCTGAGCGCCGCTTGATTTGTTTCACTTTTGAAACAGCGTACTCGCACCAAACCCTGACTCAACCCCGTTTCATGCCCTTGTCATCAAGACTGTCAAGCTGCTGAAACACTCCCCTGAAAGCCTGGATCCAGAGCCCTGGAGCGGCTGATGGCCATTTGGCCGTCATGCACCTGTCTCAACGCTGAAACAGGATCCCTCCCCGAACCTCCATGCCTGAATCCAACCCATTGAATTGGCGGGCATTTCAAAACACGGCACAACACCTGCTCTTCCCCACTTCGCAACGCTGGACCAGGGCCAGCCCACCGAAGAAGGAATCGATGCCGTGGGGACTTTCGAAAGAAGTTTGACCTGTCTGCTAGTGATCGGCTGCGCCGCCAGCGCGACGCTCAGCCTGCCAGTACAGGCCGAGGGCAACGGCGTCATCGTGCTCAGCCGTGACGTACAACCCATCGCAATCGGTCGCAACGGCGGCAAAGATCCCTACCCGACCACCGTCAATGCCAACCCCTCCGCACGAATCAACCAAGCCACCGCCAGCACCGAGCTGAGCGATGGCGAGTTCGCCAGCGTGGCCAGCGGCTCGTCGATCCGCAACATTGTCACCCCCAATACCGGTGTGCAGGGTTTGAACGTGGTCACCAACCCCAACGGCATGCCGGGCATGAATGCCGGTCACGGTGGCGGCAGTGGTGGCGCGATCTCGGGCACCATCAACCGCTCGTTGAGTTCCGGCCTGGCCCCGCTGGGTCGGCTGGCGGGAGGGCAGTGACATGAAGCCCGTGCTGTTCCTACTCGCCCTGATCGTGCTTTCCCTGCTCAGCTCTTTCACCGTATTCGCCGATTCGGGTGCCGCGGTGGTCAGCAACGCCAACCTGCAGGACTCCGGCAGCCATTACACCGGCAACTTCAACGTCAACCAGGCGGCCGGCGACCAGATCCAGCAAACCAACACCCGGGCCATCGCCATTGGCAGCCACGCCCAGGCAAGCACCCACGTGCAGCAACGTGTCGACACCCAGGCCGCCCCTTCCATGAACGCCACCGCCCGCATCGGTGGCCACTCCTTCAGCAACGGCAACGGCGTGCTGGGTGTCAACCAGTCCGCCGGGGCCAACAACCAGATGGCCAATGTCATGCGAGTGGGCATCAGTGCTCATCCGCAGAGCATGGACGACAGCGCCCTGTCCCAACAGAACGTGGCGTTGTTACCGAACTCAGGAGCAACTGGCGCCCCAACCGGCAGTCGCCAGGTCGTTACCAGCGACCAGGCCTTCACCGGCAGCCGAGGGGTAATCCAGGTGAACCAGAGCGCCGGGGTGGGGAACCGCATGGCTAACACCCTGAGCATCCGGGTCGCTGATTGACCCGGGGGCTACATAAGAAAGTACCGACACTTAACCAACGACACGCAAGGAGAAACACCATGAAACCTACAATGGCACTCAAACCATTGGTTTTCGCTCTCGCCGCTGTCATGGCAATGGCCGCACAGGCTGGAGGAAACGATAACCATAATGGCCATGGCAATGGTCACGGGCATCAGCAAGGGCCGACGCTGGACCAGTTGCTCTCCATCAATGCCGGGGCTGGGGCCGCGGTGCTGGATGAGCAGAACAGCGACGGCAACGTGGTGACCAACCAGGCCACCAAAAACACCGCCGAAGCCAAAGACTCGCTCAATGGCAGCAACGGCAACATGGGCGCCAACATTGCCGGCGGCGACGGCAACCAGCAGGACAACGCCGCCGCCCTGGCCACCGCCGACGAAAGCTTCATCTTCGGCTCGGCGGTCGCCGCCTCCAGCGCCACCCAGGTCAATAACAACAACTACGTCAAGAACAACTCCACGCAAAACAACGCCTCGCTCACCAATGCGGGCAACAACGGCTCCGGCAACATCGGTATCAACGTGACCGCCGGGAATTTCAACCAGCAGAAAAACAACCTGGCCATCGCCGTATCCGGGGGCCGTGTCGCACAGGCCTCGGCCTCGGCCGACCAGTCCTCCACCGGCCTTGTGGTCGACAACAAAGGCGTGCGGACCTACAAGACCGACACGCTCACCAGCACCTACAGCGCCTCAGGCACATTCAAGGCCAAAGGTACCGGTACCGCCGAAGACAACGATCATGGCGGCTGGGACAACAGAGGCGGCTACGGCGGCGGTCACGATGACGACAAGTTCAAGTTCTCCGCCGTGGGGACTTTCGAACTGGCCGGCAGCAACACCCAGCAGGTGCTGACCCGCGACGGTTGGAAAAACCCTGTGATCAACAACGCCACCATGACCAACTCCATGAACGGCTTCTCCGGTAACGGCGGCGCCAACGTGTCGGCAGGCGTGGGCAACCAGCAAAGCAACTCGCTGTCCATCGCGGCCGGCTGCAAGGCTTGCATGTAAAAAAGTACCACTGTGGGGGTAGTAGTTCTGTGGGAGCACAGCTTGCTCACGATCGAGGTCGTCACGTACGGCCCCTCTGCTGGCTTTAAAACCGCTATCGCAAGCAAGCTTTGCTCCCACAGCTAGCCCCCACAGGGGCTTTTTCCTGGACGTCCACTAGGCGTATTGATCATGCGTGTCTCTGCCGTTTCCCTGCTGCTCTGCCTGGCTTGTATGGCCGAAGCGGCGCAGATGCCAGTCGCCGCCCTGCCTGGCGGCATGCTGGTCTACAAACCGGTGCAAAGCGTACGCGAACGTAAATTCAGCGACATCGTCGAGCAGAAAACCGATTTCAGTTGCGGCGCCGCCGCGCTGGCCACGGTGCTGCGCCAGGCCTATTGGCTTGACGTCGATGAAGAACACGTCATCAAAGGCATGCTGGTCAATGCCGACCAGAACCTGGTTCGCACCCAGGGGTTTTCCATGCTGGACATGAAGCGCTACGTGGAGACCATCGGCATGCGTGCCCGAGGCTACCGCATACCGCCAGAGAAACTCGAAGCGGTGACGATTCCGGTGGTCGTCCTGATGGAAATACGCGGCTACAAGCACTTCGTGGTGTTGCAGCGGGCCGATAAGCAATGGGTCTACATCGGCGACCCGGTGCTGGGGCACAAGCGCTACGCCCACGATGAGTTCGTCAAAGGCTGGAACGGCATCGTCTTTGCGATCGTCGGCCCGGGCTACGACAAGGCCAATGCACTGCGCAGCCCTCCTCAACCCCTGACAGCCCGTAACAAGCTGGACGGTTTCAACCCGGTCAGGGATGCGGAACTGATGGATTTCGGCTTCATACAGAGCGACTTTTTCTAATCGCCGACCACTGCCAACAATAAGTACAAAAAAGGAGCAGGACGCTCCGGGAGCAGCACATGAAAACGTCACACTGGCTGTCGCTGGCCTGCCTGCTCGCGACCGCCTCGGGCTATGCCCATGCCGGCTTCAAACCCATCGAAGTCAAGGACCAGGAGCTTGCCGAGCTACGCGGTCGTTATGTCATGCCCGGCCGAGTCATCAGTTTCGGCATCGTCATGAGCAGTACCTGGCGCAACGCCAGCGGCGACTTGATCGGTGCCACCAGCACCATGCAGATCCAGGCCGCCACCGTCAAACCCGAGTTCTATGTCTCCACCATCAAGCAGACCGGCAATGGCAGCGTCCCGGAACAGGGCAGCGGCAACATTACCGGCGGCGCCGGCCTTGGCACGGGCCAGGGCGTGACCCAGAGCGTACGTGCCGCCGGCGACGGCAACACGGCCTACAACAACGTCAACATCAATGTGAAAGAGAGCAACCAGGCACCGGCGCTCGTGCCTTCCCAGGGGCAACTGCTGACCAAGGGCCAGACCATCAGCGGCAGCAACGCCGCCGGCAGCGTCGCGGTCACCGCCACCGGCAACGGCGTGCAAATGGCGATCCAGGCCAGCCACAACCAGGGCGGCACCCTGCAACAGGTGGCCCAGGGCGGCTTGCTGCAAAACACTCGCCTGCTGGGCAATAGCAACCTGGTCAACAACATGACCCAGCTCAACGTGGTGCTGAACAATAACGGCCCCAGTGCCGGGGCACTGGACTGCAACCTGACCCAACTGCGCGGCCTCCGTAACCTCGGTTACTGAACTACGCTGTTTTCCGACCACTGGGCAAATAGGGACGGCATATTTCATGTATCGATCCGTATCGTTGCGCGCTGTGATGTGTTTAAGCACGTTGTTCCCGGCGGCCATGTTGCAGGCGGCCCCGGACGCCGACATCGAGGCCCTGAAACAGGAACTTCTTGAGCTCAAGCAACGATACGAGGTCCAGCAGAAGGCCCTGGCGGTGCTCGAACAGCGGGTCCGCCAAGTAGAGGACCAACCCACCACGCCGCAGCCCAAGCGCCTGGCCAAATCCCCGGCCGACATGAAAGGCAACCAGACCGTGGCCGGTGGCGCGACAACAGCCGGCGGCAGTGGCTATGGGCAATCCCTGGCCGATGATTCCCAGCCGGCCCAGAGTGTCTCCAATCTCTATGACGAGGCCAGCGGCTTCTTCGGCGGCGGCAAGTTCAGTTTCGAGACCGGCGTGACCTATTCGCGCTACGACACGCGGCAACTGATCCTCAATGGCTTCCTGGCCCTGGATTCGATTTTCCTGGGCAACATCAACCTCGACCGGATCAAGGCCGACACCTGGACGCTGGACCTCACCGGCCGCTATAACTTCGATAATCGCTGGCAGTTCGACCTTAACGTGCCAGTGGTCTACCGCGAATCCACGTATCAGTCAGGCGGCGCGAACAACGGCGCGGCCGGGGTCACCAGCGAAGAAACCGTAACCCGCGACCCGACCATCGGCGACGTCAACTTCGGCATCGCCTACAAGTTCATGGATGAATCGATCAACTCTCCGGACGCGGTGGTCACCCTGCGGGTCAAGGCGCCCACCGGCAAGGACCCGTTTGGCATCAAACTGCGCCAATCCCAGGCCAACACCAACCTGTTCGTACCTGACGACCTGCCCACCGGCAACGGCGTGTGGTCGATCACGCCCGGACTCTCGCTGGTCAAGACCTTCGACCCGGCGGTCTTGTTCGGCACCCTGTCCTACACCCACAACTTCGAAGAGTCGTTCGACGACATCAGCTCCACCGTCAACCAGAAGGTGCCGGGCAAAGTGCGGATCGGCGACAGCTTCCAGCTCGGTGCGGGCATTGCCTTCGCCTTGAACGAGAAGATGAGCATGTCGTTCTCGGTCTCTGACCTGATCCAAAAGAAAAGCAAGCTCAAACAGGACGGCGGCGACTGGGAGTCGGTGACCTCCAGCGACGCCAACGCCGGCTACTTCAATATCGGCATGACCGTCGCCGCGTCCGACAACCTGACCATCGTGCCCAACCTGTCCATCGGGCTGACCGACGATGCGCCGGATTTCACCTTCAGCCTGAAATTCCCGTATTACTTCTGATGCCCTCAGGGATATGTGATGGACACCTGTCCCAAGGGCATTGCAAAACTACTGTGGGAGCGGGCTTGCTCGCGAAGGCGGTGTGTCAGTGACATGAATCAACCTGACACACCGCCTTCGCGAGCAAGCCCGCTCCCACAATGGGCTCTATGTAGGCTGTTCTAGCGAATCTGATGCTTGTGCAGCAAACGATAGAACGTCGGTCGGGAGACGCCCAGTACCCGGGCGGCCACACTCAGGTTGTCGCTGTGACGGTTGAGCACATCGCTCAGGGCCTGGCGCTCGGCGCGGGTCTTGTAATCCTCCAGTGTGCCCATCGGCGCCGCGACGCCCTGGTGGCTGGCCAGCCCGAGGTCCCGGGCTTCGATTTGCCGCCCTTCGGCCAGGACCAACCCGCGACGGACGCGGTTGGCCAACTCCCGCACATTCCCGGGCCAGTCGTGCATGCCCATCGCCACCAATGCGTCCTCGCTGAAGCTGCGGGGGCGACGGCCGGTTTCCTGGCTGTAGAAATGGGAAAAGTGACTGGCGAGCATCGCCAGGTCGCCATGGCGTTCGCGCAAGGGCGCCATCGCCACTTGCAGCACGTTCAGGCGATAGTAGAGATCCTCGCGAAAACGCTTTTGCTCGATGGCCGCCTCGAGGTCCACATGGGTGGCCGCCAAGATCCGCACATCGACCGCAATCGGCTGGCTACCACCGACCCGTTCAATGTGTTTTTCCTGCAGGAAACGCAGCAGGTTGGCCTGCAGCTCCAACGGCAAGTCGCCAATTTCATCGAGAAACAGCGTGCCCCCGTGGGCCGCCTCGATCCGTCCGATCTTGCGTTGGTGAGCGCCGGTAAACGCGCCCTTTTCATGCCCGAACAGTTCGGATTGGATCAGGTGTTCCGGAATGGCGCCGCAGTTGATGGCGATGAACGGCTTGTTGCGCCGGTGGGACTGACAATGCAGGGTGCGCGCCACCAGTTCCTTGCCGGTGCCGCTCTCGCCACGAATCAACACCGGCGACTCGGCAGGCGCCAACTTGCTCAATAACTTGCGCAGTTCGCGGATCGGCTTGCTGTCGCCCAGCAGTTCATGTTCGGGCTGATCGATGTGAATCGAGCCCTGCCCCCGCAAGCGCGCCATGCCAAACGCCCGGCCCAGTGTCACCTGGACCCTGGACACGTCGAACGGCAAGGTATGAAAGTCAAAAAACCATTCGCAGACAAAATCACCGACGTTTTGCAGGCGCAATACTTCCTGGCTGAGCACGGCGATCCATTCGGTGCCGCTACGGCTGATCAATTCCTTGACCGCTTCCGGACGCTCCAGGTGAAAAGGCTGCAAGCGCAACAGGCCGACGTCACAGGTCCGATCGCCGGCATGTTCAAGGGCGCAACTGTCCACGTCCCAACCAATGCTGCGCAGACCTGGCAACAGGCGATGGCAATCGTCGCAGGGATCAACCACGAGCAGACGACGTGACGTACTGGCTTCGATCATGACTGATCCTTGGCGCCAAAATAAAGAAATATGATTAGAAACAGTCGTTTGGCAAACCTGCATGTAACAGTAGCAAGAACTTGACGCGCCCTTGTATCAATTGATTATCGAGAACACGTCAAAGTGGTTATAAGCGAGCGTTTCGTTAGTTATCGCGGGGGCTTTTCTTTCAGGGTGCTTTCAAACAAAAGACCAACAGCCTGGTCTGAAAGAAAATCGAAATTTATTTAAATAATGTGTGACCCGCCTACGGGTTCGGGACATCAGTACAAGTAACCAGCCGCACGGTACGCCCAACCGACGGCACATCATTTGTTTGGGCACACTTAAGAGAAAATGCCATGAACGCCCCGCTCCGTATCAACGAAGCTCTTTTGATTGCCGACCGCGCATTCCGTCCTTTCCAATGCGTGGCCTGGGCTCCACAAGACGGTAACGGCGAACTTAGCCTGACCGTCATCGACCGCACCAATACCCATATTGGCCGCACTCAGATCCCAAGCAGCGCCTATACCGACCCGGTCCAACTGGCCGATCTATTGAAACAGGCCCGTGCCGAGCTGAGCCAGGAAGGCTATACCTTGCAGTCCTGGTCGATGCCTGAATAAAACGCCGCTGGAGCCTGTTATCGATTGCAGGCTTGGCATTGGGTTGTAAAGCCATTGTTATGGCACGCATCGCCCCTGTAACTGTAGTACCTGACAGTTGTGCATTATCACATTCAGGGATTGAATGTTGCCCTCATGCAGTCATCGCCCGTTCGGGCCGGTCGACACGCAAGGAGAGGCAGGCATGCTCGATCAGTTCGCGGTTGAACTCCCCCCGGCCATGGCCCACGCCGGGAAACTTGACCCAGGCTTTGCCGCCAACGGCAAAGCCTGGGTTCATTTCGAAGGCAGCACTTCGAGCCTGATCACCGGATTGGCCCTCGACCGTGCCGACCGCATCCTGGTCGCGGCCAGGATCGAGACCGCCCATGGCAGCCGATTCGGGCTGGCGCGACTCAACCATGACGGTTCGACCGATCCGGGTTTCGGCAGCCATGGCTGCGTGATCGGTGCGTTCGAACAAGGCTTCGAAGCGACGGCGGGCAAAGTGATCGAGTTACCCGACGGGCATATCCTGCTGTCCGGCCTGCACTACGAAAACAACGAGCACACCCTGCCCGCACTGGCACTGTTTGATCAACAGGGCCATGCCGTCCAGAACTTCGGCAACGCTGGCCGACACATCATCCGGCTCTGCGGCCACCTCTCCCAAGGCCTGCGCGATCCCTGGCTGCCGCCCGGCGTGCCGGGGCTCGAGGCCTGCGACATGCAAGTACAGGCCGATGGCCGGATCCTCTTGCTCGCCAACCATCACTACCAATTGTCCGACCATGTCGGCGTACTGATCCGGCTCCTGCCGGACGGGGCCCTGGATACCTCGTTCAACGGGCGCGGTTTCGTGATGGTCCGACGCGCGCTGAAAAATACCTGGCTCGGCTGCCTGATGCTCCAGGCCGACGGCCATATTGTCGTCGGCGGCGCCATTGACTTGCCCCAGCATGGCTTGATCGCCCGTTATGACAGCAGCGGCAAGCTCGATGACAGCTTCGGCGAAGAGGGCTTCCTGTCCATCCTGGCGCAGGGTCATAGCGTGATGGTCAGCCAGATCGTTCAGGACGCGAACGGCGATCTACAAGCCTTCGGCAGCAGCCGCGATCCGATGCACAGCCTGTCCCTGAAAGTGCGCCTGGACGGCACGCCGGACCGTCATTGCAACCAGGGCCAGTGCCAACTCATGGCGATCGGGCGCAACGCCAGCCAGTGGACCGCGGCCCGGCTTCAACCGGATGGCAAGCTGGTGACCGCTGGCGCCACCATCGGCGGTATCGAAGCCGACTTCGTACTCGCCCGGCATTTGCCGGATGCCAGCCTCGATCCGGATTTCGGTGAAGGCAAAGGCTGGGTCCGTACTCGACTCGGCTACAGCCTGGACACCGCCACCACCCTTGCGGTGCAGTCTGACGGCAGAATTCTGGTGGGCGGCTACTCGCTCCAGGGGCATTATCGAGCGGTGGTTGCGCGGTATTGGGCCTGAGTCAGTTCGTCGTAGGCGAACGGTATTCATGCCTACGCTTGATATTCCCCATTTGTTACGGCAAGTTGCGCGCTTCTAATTAAAAGGAGCAGCCAATGTCCGGTTCGATGGCTCAAGCTTTCGCGCACAACTTTCTTGGGCAATCCCCGCGCTGGTACAAGGCGTGCATCATCACCTTCCTGATTCTCAATGCCGTGGTGCTGTGGACCCTCGGCCCGGTGGTCGCCGGCTGGATGCTGGTCGTGGAGTTCATCTTCACCCTCGCCATGGCCCTCAAATGCTACCCGCTGATGCCCGGTGGGCTGCTGCTGGTCGAAGCCCTGCTGTTGGGCATGACCACACCCAAGGCGCTGTACGATGAATTGCTGCATAACTTCCCGGTCATCCTGCTGCTGATGTTCATGGTAGCCGGAATCTACTTCATGAAGGACCTGCTGCTGTTCCTGTTCTCGCGCCTGCTCCTGGGTGTGCGCTCCAAGGCGCTGTTGGCCTTGATGTTCTGCTTTCTCTCGGCATTTCTGTCGGCGTTCCTCGATGCCTTGACCGTCACGGCGGTGATCATCAGCGCCGCGGTGGGCTTTTATTCGGTGTACCACCGCGTGGCATCGGGCAATGATCCACGCCAGGACAGCAGCATCGATGAAGACCACGACATGCCGTCACTGCACCATGGCGACCTGGACCAGTTCCGGGCATTCCTGCGCAGCCTGCTGATGCATGGTGCCGTCGGCACGGCGCTGGGCGGCGTCTGCACCCTGGTGGGCGAACCGCAGAACCTGCTGATCGGCCATGAGATGGGCTGGCATTTCGCTGATTTCTTCGTGAAAGTCGCTCCTGTGTCGCTGCCAGTGCTGGTGGCCGGGCTGCTGACCTGCGTGGCCCTGGAAAAGCTGCGCTGGTTCGGTTATGGCGCGCTGCTGCCGGACAACGTCCGCACCGTGCTGGCCGATTACGCTGAGCAGGACAATCGCGAACGCACCGCACGCCAGCGCGCAGCCCTGATCGTCCAGGGTCTTGCCGCACTTATCCTGATCGTCTGCCTGGCCTTGCACATTGCCGAAGTCGGCCTGATCGGCTTGATGGTCATCGTGTTGATTACCGCCTTCACCGGCATCACCGACGAGCATCGACTGGGCAATGCGTTCAAGGACGCCATGCCGTTCACGTCGTTGCTGGTGGTGTTCTTTGCAGTGGTGGCGGTCATTCACGACCAGCAGTTGTTCACGCCGCTGATCCAGTGGGTCCTGGCTCTGCCCGCCGATCAGCAGCCCGGCATGCTGTTCATTGCCAACGGCCTGCTCTCGGCCATCAGTGACAACGTGTTCGTGGCCACCATCTACATCACCGAGGTCAAGCAGGCCTTCATCTCCGGGCACATGAGCCGCGAACAGTTCGAGACCCTGGCGGTGGCCATCAACACCGGCACCAACCTGCCGAGCGTCGCGACGCCGAACGGCCAGGCTGCCTTCCTGTTCCTGCTGACCTCGGCGATCGCACCGCTGATACGCCTGTCTTATGGCCAGATGGTCTGGATGGCCCTGCCCTATACCGTGGTGATGGGCGGTTTGGGCTGGTATGCGGTGACTTACTGGCTGTAACCCTGGTGGGAGCGAGCTTGCTCGCGATGAGGTTTCAGCCAGCGTTCATGTTGAATGACAGACCGCTATCGCGAGCAAGCTCGCTCCCACAGAGATTTGGGCGGTCTATCGCGGCAGGATGTATCGCTCGATCGCCAGGGCTGCGCCGTCTTCGGTCACGGCGGCGGTCACCACATCCGCCTGGCGCCTGATCGCTTCCTCCGCCTGGCCCATGGCAATCGATAATCCCGCCCGGTGAAACATCGCCGGGTCGTTGCCGCCGTCGCCCATGGCCGCGGTCTGCTCCAGCGGCACGTCGAGGAAGGCGGCCAGGGTCGACAGCGCTTCCCCTTTGTTCGCCTTCATCGCCGTCACATCCAGGTAGATCGGTTGTGAACGCGACACCTGGGCCTGGCCCTTGAGCAGCGGATGCAGCCGAGCCTCCAGCTCCACCAGCAAGTCGGTGTTGGCACTGGTGGCGACAATCTTGTCGATCCGCTCCAGGTAAGGCTCGAAACTCTCGACTTCGACCGGCGGGTAGCCCAGGCCACGCGTCTCCACCGGCACCATCGGCCCGTGGGCGTCGCGCACCAGCCAGTCGCCATCGGCGAATACCCAGACTTCGATGCCCGGCTGATCGGCGTACAGCGCCAGGGTGGTCAGTGCAGCCTCGGGCGGCAGGTAATGGACAGCGAGGAAACTGCCGTCGGGATGAACCAGCGTGCCGCCATTGAACGCCGCCGTGGGCAGGTCGACGCCCAGGGCCTCGATCTGCTGCAACATCGCCCGCGGCGGCCGCCCGGTGGCGAGGCTGAACAGCACACCGGCCTCACGCAATGCGCGAACCGCGGCGATGGTGCGCTGGTTGATGCTGTGATCAGGCAGCAGCAGTGTGCCGTCCATGTCACTGAGTAAAAATCGGATGGGGCCCTTCACCAGATCGCTCATCCCAGGCCATGCCAGACGCGATTGTCGCGGGTCAGCAAGTCATCGGCGACCGCCGGGCCATCTTCGCCGGCCTTGTAGGGCTGGACCGTTGCGTCCTGCTGCCAGGCATCGAGGAACGGCTGCACGGCGCGCCAGCCGTTTTCGATGTTGTCGGCGCGCTGGAACAGAGTCTGGTCACCGGTCAGGCAATCGTAGATCAGGGTTTCGTAACCCGTGGACGGCTGCATTTCGAAGAAGTCCTTATAGGCAAAGCCCAATTCGATATTGGCCATGTCGAGCGCCGGCCCCGGCCGCTTGGCCAGCAGGTCGAACCACATGCCTTCATTGGGCTGAATCTGGATTCTCAAGTACGTGGGTTGCAGTTCGTCGACTTCAGTGTCGCGAAACTGCGCGTAAGGCGCCGGCTTGAAGCAGATGACGATCTCCGTGTCGCGCACGCTCATGCGCTTACCGGTACGCAAGTAGAACGGTACGCCCACCCAACGCCAGTTATCGATCATGACCTTGAGGGCCACGTACGTCTCGGTGGTGCTGTCGGCGGCGACGTTGGCTTCCTGGCGATAACCGGTCACCGCCTTGCCAGCGACTTCACCGGCGGTGTACTGGCCGCGGATCGAGTTGGCGCGGGCCTGTTCCACCGACCAGGGCCGGATCGCCCCGACGACCTTGGCCTTTTCCCCACGCACCGCGTCGGCCCCAAACGCTGCTGGCGGCTCCATGGCCACCATCGCCAGCAGTTGGAACAGGTGGTTGGGCACCATGTCCCGCAGGGCGCCGGTGTGTTCATAAAAACTGCCACGGGTTTCCACGCCAACGGTTTCGGCGGCGGTGATTTGTACGTGGTCGATGTAGTGGTTGTTCCAGAACGCCTCGAACAGACTGTTGGAAAAACGGCTGACCAGAATGTTCTGCACCGTCTCCTTGCCCAGGTAATGGTCAATGCGATAGATCTGTTTCTCGCTCATGACCTTGAGCAGGCAGGCGTTCAGCGCTTCGGCGGTTTGCAGGTCGGAACCGAACGGTTTTTCGATCACCACCCGCCGGAAAGCCCCCTCCTGCTCCTGAAGCAGCCCGGCCGCACCGAGGCGGCTGACCACTTCACTGAAAAAGCGCGGCGCGGTCGCCAGGTAGAAGACCGCGTTGCCGGTGCCGCTGGCGGCGATTTTCGCCGCCAGCGCCTGGTAGGTGTCGTCATCGAGGAAATCACCCTGGACGTAGCTGATGCCCTGGGCCAGCTTGGCCCACAGCGCCGGGTCGAGCGCGCGGTCGGCATCACCGCCCTTGCTCGCCGCTTCGTTACGGATGAAGTCTTCGAGTTTCTTGGCAAAATCCACATCGCTGATGGCGTTGTGGTCAACCCCGACGATGCGCAGCCCATCATCCAGCAGACCGTCGCGACTGAGGTGGTAAAGCGCCGGCATGAGCAGGCGCTTGACCAGATCGCCATGGGCGCCGAACAGGAACAACGTGGTCGGCGGCGCGGGTTCTGCCTTGGATTTGCTGGCGATCGAGGTCATTTTTTCGGCGTCTCCACGTGGCCGCCAAAGCCGAAGCGCATGGCCGAGAGCATTTTGTCGCCGTAGGTACTTTGCTGGCGCGAGCGGAAACGGGCGAACAGCGAACTGGACAGGACCGGAACCGGCACTGCTTGCTCGATGGCGGCCTCGATGGTCCAGCGCCCTTCCCCACTGTCGGCGACTTCACCGGAAAAGCCGTCCAGTTTCGGATCGCTGGCCAACGCGTCGGCGGTCAAGTCCAGCAACCAGGACGATACCACGCTGCCGCGACGCCAGACTTCGGCGATATCGGCCACGTTCAGGTCGAAACGTTCCTCCGGTGGCAGGCTTTCGCTGGATTTGGTCTTGAGGATATCGAAGCCCTCGGCGAAGGCCTGCATCATGCCGTATTCGATGCCGTTGTGGATCATCTTCACGAAATGCCCCGCACCGGCCGGGCCCGCGTGGATGTAGCCATGTTCGGCACGGTCATCGTCGGATTTGCGGTCACGGGTGCGCGGGATATCGCCCATGCCCGGCGCCAGGCTGTCGAACAGCGGGTCCAGGCGCTTCACCACCTCGGCCTCGCCGCCAATCATCATGCAGTAACCGCGCTCCAGGCCCCAAACACCGCCGGAGGTGCCGACATCGATGTAGCTCAGGCCTTTTTCCGACAGGGCCTGGGCGCGACGGATGTCGTCCTTGTAATACGTGTTACCGCCGTCAATGATCACGTCGCCCGGCTCGAGCAGTTCGCTGAGGACGTTGATGGTGTCTTCGGTGGGGGCGCCGGCCGGCAGCATGACCCAGACTGCCCGTGGTTTTTCCAGGCCGGCGACCAGCGCCGGCAGGTCCGCGACGCCCGTGGCGCCTTCCTGGCGCAGGTTTTCGACAAAAGCGGCATTGCGGTCATAGACGACGGTGGCGTGCCCATTGAGCATCAGGCGCCGCGCAATATTGCCGCCCATGCGGCCCAGTCCAATGATCCCGAGTTGCATGTGCTGATGCTCCCTACTACAAATAAAGGTGTGTCAAAGATTTAACACTATCGACTAATGGAGGTTAGTCCAGAGCATTGCTGCATAGTTTCCGGGTAATTCGAGCGACCACAAGGGATAACGCTCAAGATCCGCCCCAAGACACAGCCGACCATGAAAAATAAAAAAGTTCCAATCACAAGCAAAAGAAATCAGAATCGGCGCCGATAGTAGAGGTGTCGACCAATTCATGGCGACATCTCTATAGTTGATGTACGCCATTTGCGAGGTGAGCAATGGGCCCTGTCGTTACCGCACGTCCTCCCCAAACCCTTTATGTGACCATTCGTCGCGATGAATTGCGCCTACTCAAGGAAGAACGCGATCTGCTGCTCGATGAAGTGACGCAGTTGCGCATGCAGCTGCAACACGCACAGCTGTCCCACCAGAGCCAGTCCTTGGCTCGGTAACCGCTCCAGAGGCACAGTCGAAGAAGTGACGCTGGTCAAACAGTGTCACTTCCATGTAAGCCCTGCCGTGCCCACTTGCGGCGAGCATTCTATCTGTGGGAGCAAGGCTTGCCCGCGATGAACGATAACGCGGGCAAGCCATGCTCCCACAGGTCCCGCCTGTAGAGACAAATCCCCTTGCCACAAGTGTATTCGCACCTCACGTGCATTTTGTATCCGAAAAACTCACAAAGTTTTCACAACCGGCTCGTAATACTCCCCGCCTTTAGGGTTGCTCGGCGCAGGCCTGCGGTCACCCATCCGGTGCCGGCAGCTTCGTCGATACAAAGCTGGAGCGATTGATGAGCTTGTTCAAACGCAGCAAAACGACTGCGAAAGGTTTCGACTGGGCCGGACTCGGCTGGCTGTTTCTGTTCTTCTGGTACTTCTCGGGCATCACCCAACTGCTTATCCTGCTGAGCGACACCTCCGGTTTCACCGGCTTTCGCCAAGCGTTCGTGATGAGTGCGGTGTGGCTGGCCCCCCTGCTGCTCTTCCCCGCCCGTACGCGCTTGCTCGCGGCATTGATCGGCGTGGTGCTGTGGGCTTGCTCCATGGCCAGCCTGGGCTACTTCTTCATTTACCAGCAGGAATTTTCCCAGAGCGTCATTTTCATCATGTTCGAATCGAACGTGTCTGAAGCCGGCGAGTACCTGACCCAGTATTTTGCCTGGTGGATGGTGGCGGCGTTCCTGGCCCACACCGCCGTTGGCTATTGGCTCTGGACCCGCCTGCGTCCAGTGTACCTGCCCCGGGGACAAGCCTGGGTGGCGGCCGCGGTCATCGTGCTCGCGGTGGTCGGTTATCCGCTGGTCAAGCAGACCCAGCGCACCGGCAGTTTCGCCGGTGGCCTGGAGAAGTTCGAAGATCGCATCGAGCCGGCCGTGCCGTGGCAGATGCTGGTGGCCTATCGTCGCTACTGTGAACAGCTGGAAAACATGCAAGGCATGCTCCACAGCGCCAGCAAGATTGCGCCCCTGAGCAATCTCAAGGATGCCATGGCGGAACAGCCGGCTACCCTGGTGCTGGTGATCGGCGAATCCACCAACCGCCAGCGCATGAGCCTGTACGGTTACCCGCGGGAAACCACGCCGGAGCTGGACAAGCTCAAGGACCAGCTTTCGGTGTTCGACAATGTCATCACCCCGCGCCCCTACACCATCGAAGCGCTGCAGCAGGTACTGACGTTCGCCGACGAGGAGAATCCAGACCTGTACCTGAGTACGCCATCGTTGGTCAGCATGATGAAGCAGGCCGGCTACAAGACCTTCTGGATCACCAACCAGCAGACCATGACCAAGCGCAACACCATGCTCACGACCTTTTCCCAACAGGCCGACGAACAGGTGTACCTGAACAACAACCGCAACCAGAATGCCGCGCAATACGATGGCGACGTGATCGAGCCGTTCAACAAGGCCCTGGCCGACAGCGCCCCGCGCAAGTTGATTGTGGTGCACCTGCTCGGCACCCACATGAGCTATCAGTACCGCTATCCACCGACGTTCAATAAATTCACTGACCGCCAGGGCGTACCGGCGGGCCTGCGTGATGATCAGGTCCCGACCTACAACAGCTACGATAACGCCGTGCTGTACAACGACTTTGTCGTGTCCAGCCTGATCAAGGATTACGCCAAGACCGATCCCAACGGCTTCCTGCTGTACCTCTCGGACCACGGCGAA
Source organism: Pseudomonas sp. NFIX10 (assembly GCF_900111955.1). Lineage (NCBI taxonomy): Bacteria > Pseudomonadati > Pseudomonadota > Gammaproteobacteria > Pseudomonadales > Pseudomonadaceae > Pseudomonas > Pseudomonas sp. NFIX10. Next base: position 219,988 of record NZ_FOKH01000004.1, read on the forward strand.
GACGTGTTCGATTCGCAGGGGCACGGCACGCTGGGTCGTAACGAAGGCAAACCGACCGCTCCGATGTACACCATCCCTTTCATGGCCTGGGCTTCGCCCAAGTGGCGCGAAAACCATGACTGGAACTTTGCCGGCGACCTGTCACGGCCCTACAGCAGTTCACACCTGATCCACACCTGGGCGGACCTGGCCGGCTTGAGTTTTGACGAGCTGGACCGCAGCAAGAGCCTGGTCAGCGATGACTTCAAGGCCCGCCCGCTGCTGATCGGCGACCCGTATCAAACCTCACGCAAGGCCCTAATCGACTTCAGCCTGATGCAGCCCAAGGCGCCACTGGCCGAAATCGTGCAGAAATAACCGAAACCGACCGGATGCCCGCTTTTACAGGGGCTTGATCCAGAACTGCATAGGGCCGTGGACGGGGTCGAACATGCCGGGGGCAAAGCCGAACTTGGCGTAGCTGCCCCGCGCCACGGCATTTTCCTGGAGCACTTCCAGGGTAATCTTGCAGCAACCGCGCTGGCGGGAAATATCCTCGACCTTCTGCAGCATCTTCTGGCTCAACCCGAGGCCGCGAAATTCCGGCATCACCGCCACGTCGTGGATATTCACCAAAGGCCGGCAGGCAAAGGTTGAAAAACCTTCGAAACAATTGACCAGCCCCGCCGGTTCGCCATTGACGAAAGCCAGCACGCTGAAAGCATGAGGACGCTTGGCCAGCTCCTCGGGCAGATGCAACAGCACTTCGGCCGGCAACGGATGTCCTCCGCCCATCGGGTCCTGCGCATAGCCGTTGAGCACATGACAGATCGCTTCGGCGTGGATCGGGTTGGTGTAGCTGGCTTGCAGGACAAGGATGTCCTTGGCTTCTTCCATGACCTTCCATCTCACTTCGGTAGTACCGGCGGCTCGACGCCGTCGGCGGGATACAGGTCAGGCTGGCTGACCAAAACGTTGCATTTGCATTTCCTGGAGGCGACTGAGCGTACGGCGAAACGGGAATTGCAGATAGCCCTCGGTGTACAACTCATCCATCGGCACCGCAGCCGAAAGGTACAACGGAACCTTGCGGTCGTAGCATTCGTCGACCAGGGCGATGAACCGTCGCACGCCGTCGTCGTGGACCGATAACTGCGGCAACTCACGGTCACCGGCCACGACCCGCTCGACGCCGTCCTCGGTGCCACGGGCAATGCGCCCCTCGCGCTGTTCGGCGCTCAGGCAGGGCACATCACTGAGCAGGATGACGCTGAAGCGGTCGCACAGCGCCATGAAATCCAGCGCCGAGAACGGTTGCTCACACAGGTCGGAGTAACGGCTCCAGAGCACCGTATCGCTGGCCTGGACCGGCTCAAGCAGACGATGGCCCACGTCAATCGGCGCATGGCTGGGCACCTGCCCGGCGGTCAACAGGTTGAAGACATCACCCAGCGGATCGGGTTGCCCGGGATCGCGCAGCCAGTAACGCTGCTGCAATTGGCCTGGGTGCTGGCGATGGTCTTGCCAGCCGTTCACCGGCACGATCTGCATGTGCTGCTTGATCGCGGCGATGGTCGGCAGGAAACGCTCACGGTTGTGGCCGTTGGCATAGAGTTCTTCCGGTGGCAGGTTGGAGGTGCTCACCATCACCATGCCCAGCTCGAACATCACCTGGAACAAGCGCCCGAGAATGATCGCGTCACCGATGTCGTTGACGAACAGCTCGTCGAAACACAGCACCCGCACTTCTGCGCTCAACTCCCGGGCCAGGGCCTGCAAAGGATCCGGCGTGCCGGTGAGCTGGAACGAACGCTGGTGCACCCACGCCATGAAATGATGGAAGTGCTGACGGCGGGCCGGCACCTTGAGGCTTTCATAAAAGCGGTCCATCAGCCAGGTCTTGCCACGCCCCACCGGGCCCCAGAGATAAACGCCCTTGATCGACTTGCGCCCTTCGTGCAACGCCTGGTGGCATTGCTCCAGCGCCATGATGGCCAATTCCTGGGCCTCGTCCTGGACGAAGCCGTGGTGTTCGATGGCATGCTGCCAGGCAGTCAAGGGGGAGTCGAAAGTCATACGGCCCGGGTCCGGAAAACGAAGGTGGGGAGTATGCCATGCGAAACGCTCAGAAGAACCGTGCAGACTGTGGCGAGGGGATATATCCCCGCTCGGCTGCGAAGCAGACGCCAGGCCTCAAACCGTATGTGCCTGCTTCGCAGTCCAGCGGGGATAAATCCCCTCGCCACAATAGTGTTCACATAACAGGGTGCAGACTGCTAAATCGAGATGTCCAGCCGACTGATCTTGCCCTGCTCATCGAGTCGAAAGGTATATCGCAACTCCAGCGGGCTGCCGGGGAATGTTCCGGAAATCAGGTTCTGCACCAGCACCTTGCCAGTGCGTTGCTGCACATTGAGGACTTCCACCCGCGGCTGGAATCGCTGAGCGGTGTCTTCCATCCATTGGGCGATGGCCTGGGTGCCAACGCGGTGCTGGCCTTCATCGAACACGTTGGCATCCTCGGTGAAAAAACGCGTCACCGCCGAACTGTCACGGGCATTGGCAGCCGCGATGTAGCCGGCGATGGCCGGGGCCAGGGAAGAGACGGGATTGGACATGGTACGGCTCCTTGTTTTATCGATCTGACACCATGCTAGAACAGCGTTGTGTCAGTTTTTGTCAGGAGTGAAACGCCCGGTTTCGTCCAACTTCATCAACGCAAACCAGTCCCGCAACAAATCGCTGCGCCGGCCCGGATACCGCTCGCCCTGCTCGGTGGCCGAGGCGATCCGGTCGGTGCGAAAGGTGCGGTAGGCGCCGCGCAATTCGCACCAGGCCACCACCACCCGCGCCTCGTTGAAAAAGCCTAGGGCCAGCGGCCAGATCAGGCGTTGGCTCGGGGTCTTGTTCACGTCGGCGTAGTCGATATGCAGCTTGGCCTGGGCACGAATGGCCTGGCGATAGACATTCAGCTCCACGGTGTTCTGCGGATAGCCATAACCCGGCGGGCCAGGCAGTACCGTAGGGTTGCGCAACGCGTCCCGCACATCCGGGGCCAGCACGGCGGCGACTTTCGCCAGGGCGTCGGCGGCCGCCTTGCCCAGCACCTCGTCGGCGCGCTGATCCACGTAGCGCAAGCCCAGCACGATGGCTTCGATTTCATCGGCGGTGAACATCAGTGGCGGCAGGAACAGGCCGCTGCGCAATACATAACCAATGCCCGCCTCGCCCTGGATCGGCGCGCCGAGGGCCGTGAGTTCAGCAATGTCGCGGTACAAGGTGCGCTCGGATACATTCAGTTCACCCGCCAACGTCGCAGCGGTGACCGGGCAACGCTTGCCCCGCAAGACTTGCAGCAAAGTGAGCAGCCGAGTGGTACGCGACACGATGGACTGTCCGCAAAGAAAAGATGGCGCAGATTAGCAGAGGCTGGTGTCAGAAACTGTCAGGAGCCTCTGTCTATGAGCCAGGGTTCGTTGGTTGCCGTGGGGCACCTGTGGGGTATCGTGCTCAATCGCTTCCGGTTTTTTCATTCTTTGAGAGTCAATCCATGCGCAGAATCCTCGGCCTTTCCGTATTCCTGATCCTGCTCAGCCTCAGCGCCTGCGCCCTCTTCCCGAACCGTGACCCGCTGAACATCAACGTGGTCGGCATCGAACCGTTGCTCAACCAGGGCCTGGAGGTGCGCTTCGCCGTGAAACTGCGCGTGCAGAACCCCAACGAAACCGCCATCGACTACAACGGCGTGGCGCTGGACCTGGAGGTCAATGGCCGTACGCTGGCGACAGGGGTCAGTGACCAGACCGGCTCGATCCCGCGCTTTTCCGAAGCGATCCTGAGCGTCCCGGTGAGCATTTCGGCGTTTTCCGTGCTGCGCCAGACTCTGGGCCTGAGCCAGACCCAAAGCCTGGACCACCTACCCTATGTGCTCAAGGGCAAACTCGCCGGCGGCGTGTTCGGCACCATGCGCTTCGTCGACCGCGGGACCCTCGAACTGCCGGGCTCCGCGGCGACGTGGTGAATCACGCCATGAAGCGCACGCCAGGCTTGGCGCGCTCGTCCACCACCAGTTCGAACACATCCGGCCTGGCGTAGTGCCCGACCACGTCATAGTCGTAGCGCGCCCGCACCAAGTCATCGGTATCGATTTCGGCGGTCAGTAGCCCGGCGGTGTCTTTCAGCGGCCCGGCGAGCACATCGCCCATGGGCCCGACAATCACGCTGCCACCGGCAATCAGCGGCCGCTCGGCCGGCCAGTGCGCGACATCGATACCCAGCGCCTGCGGCGAGGCCTGGACCTGACAGGCACTGACCACAAAACAACGCCCTTCGTGGGCGATATGCCGCATGGTCACTTGCCACATCTCCCGCTCATCCACCGTGGGCGCACACCAGACCTGCACCCCCTTGGCGTACATCGCGGTGCGCAACAGCGGCATCATGTTTTCCCAGCACACCGCCGCGCCGACCCGGCCAACCTGGCTGTCGATCACCGGCAAGGTCGAACCGTCGCCTTTGCCCCAGATCAGCCGCTCGGTACCGGTGGGCATCAACTTGCGGTGCCGGGCCACCAGGCCCGCATCGGGTTCGAAATACAGCGCGGTGCAATAGAGGGTGCTGCCGACACGCTCGATGACGCCCAGCACCAGGCTCGCCCCGGTACGCGCCGACAATCCGGCCAGCGCTTCGGTTTCCACGCTGGGCACATCAATGGCGTTGGCAAAATAGCGGGCGAACGCTTCACGCCCCTCCGGCAGCCGGTAACCCAGTTGCGTCCCGAACCCCTCGCCCTTGGGATAGCCACCGAGCAACGCTTCAGGCATCACCACCAGGCGTGCGCCGGCCTGGCGAATGGCGTCTTCGTAGGAAAGGATCTGCGCCAGGGTCTCGCCCTTGCCGCCAGGTAACGAACCGATCTGCAGGGCAGCCACAATGGATTTGGGCATGGTTTCAACTCCTTGATCATCAGGTGTTGCTGATTCTCAAGGAGCGGCCGATCATGAATAAAGCCCCGAATGCTGCTAAATGATATGAGCCTCATGAATATCGCCGACATCGACCTCAATCTGCTCAAGACTTTCGAAGCCCTGCATGACGAATCCAGCGCCAGCCGCGCCGCCGTGCGCCTGGGCGTGACCCAGTCGGCCATCAGCGCCGCATTGCGCAGGCTCCGGGGGTTGTATGACGATCAATTATTCGTGCGCACAGGCCGCGGTCTGGCACCGACGCTGCGGGCCAACCAACTGAAGCCGGTGATCAGCGAAGCCCTGGACAAATGTCGCCAGAGCCTGGCGATGGTCGACCCGGATGCCAGCCACTATGACGGCCGCTCGGTCATCATCGGCCTGTCGGACGATTTCGAGATTGCCCATGGGCGGCGCCTGATCGACGAAGTGGCCCGACGTGCGCCGGGCCTGCGCTTGATTTTCCGTCAGACCCACAGCCAGATCGTCGGCCGGGCCTTGATGGAGCGCGATCTCGACCTGGCGATCACGGCGGGTGGTTTCGCGCAGCGGTTGCTCAGCCGCCAGGTATTGGGTGAAGGCGATTACGCCTGCCTGTTGGACCCGGCGAGCCTGACGCATGGCCAACAATCCCTCAGTCTGGAGGCATTCGTGGCCCGCGAGCATCTGCTAGTGTCTTCGGGGGGTTTCATCGGCATCACCGACGAAGGATTGGCCGGGCTTGGCCTGAGTCGGCGAGTCTGTGCCTCGACCACCCACTTTGCCGCGCTGCCATTCCTGCTCAAGGGCAGCCAGGCCGTAGCGACGATTCCGGCCCACGCCGCCTGGGCCATCGCCGACCTCAGCGGCCTGGCCTTGCTGCCCTGCCCCCTGGCCTTGCCCCGCTACCCCATCGAACTGGGCTGGCGGACCCACACGCAAATGGATCCGGCAGTGCTCAAGGTGCGCGAGGCCATTAGCGCGACGTTTGCCTGAGGTTTACTTGTTGGCGGCCATCAGTCGATTGACTTCGCTGCGCACCATGTTGGCGTATTCCGGCGGCGACATGCCGTCCAGTTCGGCACGCACCCACTCGGCCCACTTGCCCTTGCGTTTGGAGCGCTCGCCGAACAGGCGGGCGGCATCGCCCTTGGCCTTGCCCAGGTTGTTTTGCCACAGTTCAAAGAGTCGGGATTTTTCGTCTTCCAGCGCAGCGCGCTCGGCCAGGGGCTTGTCAGCCAGATTGAAGCTCATGGGAATTACCTGTTGCGTAAATAGGCGCCATCTTACACCTTGCAGGGAAACGTCTTAACCACGATTTGCGATGGATTGCCCTGCCAAGGCCGAGCGCTGCAACTTTTTAACCCGCGCGGCACTCCACTGTTCAATGCCATTCATCCACACAAGGAGTACTTCCATGGCCCGTAAAGGCACCGTGCAAGCGAACGGAGAACAAATCAAGGATCAAGCCTTCAGCGAATTGACGGCGCTGATTGAAGAATCGGAAAAGCTGCTCAAAAGCAGCGCCTCGCTGGTAGGCGAAGAGGCCGAAAACCTGCGAGACCAGATAGCCCAGAAACTGCAACAGGCGCGCGACTCGGTCACCAGCGCCCGGGAACGTACCCGTCCCATAGTCGATGCCACTGAGGTCTATATTGGCGGCCACCCCTGGCAGACCGTGGCGATTTCCGCGGGGTTCGGGCTGGTGGTGGGTTTGCTGCTGGGTCGGCGTTAAACAATAGCAAGCAGCCCCTGGGCCTGATGTGGGAATGAGCCTGCTCGCGATAGCGGTGTGCCAGACAATATCTCTGCTGCCGGACCTTCGCCATCGCGAGCAAGCTCGCTCCCACAGGGGCTTTTGATTGCCTCAAGCGGCGGGGCCAGCCCGCAGGATCGACGCATCCTCCCCGCGATATAAAGCCTCCACCTTCCCCGCCCGCCACTGCAACACCGCCCGTTGGTTGATCGACCCCTTGTCGGTGATTTCACCACGGTCGATGGACGCCGGTTCATCGAGCAAGGCTATCCACTCCAAGCGACTGGCGTTGCCGCTGGCGTCGCGGTTCAGGCGTTGCAGCCAGTCGGCGAACCATTGGCGTACCGGCGGGCTGGCGAGTACCTGGGCGTCGCTGGCATCCGCGCCCAGGCCTGACAGGCGCCGGCATTCAGCAAGTCGTGGAAACACCAGCGCACCCAGGCACTCGCGATCCGGTGCGGTGATCACCAGGTCCTGGACGTAGGGTGTGCCTTCCAACACCGCCCGGTTACGCAACGGCCCGACGCTGACAAAGACACCGGAAGACAATTTGAAGTCCTCGGCGATCCGCCCGTCGAACATCAGCCCCAGTTGCGGATTGCTGGCATCGGCCAGTTTGATCGCATCCCCCGAGCAATAGAAACCGTCCTCGTCGAACACTTCGGCAGTCTGCTGCGGCGAACGCCAGTAGCCAGGCATGATGTGCGGCCCGCGAAAACGCCCTTCGAACTTGCCGTCCACCGGCACCAGCCGGACCTCGCAGCCGGGCGCCGGAAGACCGATGTAGCCGGCCATGGACAAGGGCCCGGTGGTGAAGGTGCAGGACGGCGACGCTTCGGTCATGCCCAGGCCCGCCATCATGCGGATACGTTCGCCACAATGCTGCTCGGCGACCTTGTCGAGCCGGTCCCAGGTACTTTGGGACAAGCCCGCCGCGGCAAAGAAGAACAGGCTGATGCGCTTGAAGAAACGCTCGCGCAATTCACCGTCCTGCTCCAAGGCGCTGACCAATTCTTCCCAGCCCTTGGGCACGGTCAGGTAGGCGGTGGGCGAAATTTCCTTGAGGTTGCGCAGGGTCTCGGCGAAGCCCTGGGCGGTGGGTTTGCCGTCGTCCAGGTAGAACGTGCCGCCGTTGTACAGCACGATGCCGAGGTTGTGGCTGCCGCCGAACGTGTGGTTCCACGGCAGCCAGTCCACCAGCACCGGCGGCGCCTCGCCGAACACCGGAAAGGTTTGCAGCAGCATCTGCTGATTGGCGCACAACATACGCTGGGTGGTGATCACGGCCTTGGGCAGCCTGGTGGAGCCCGAGGTGAACAGGAACTTGGCGATGCTGTCCGGGCCGGTGGCGGCGAACGCCTGCTCGGCCTCCGCGCCGCCGGGTTGAGCCAACAGGCTGGCGAAGCTGGTCCTGGACCGACCCGCCATCTCGCCGCGCACCGTGATCAAGGGAACGTTCGCCGGCAGTACGGCATTGACCGCACGCTCGAACGGGGCGGCTTCGCTGACAAACACCAACCCCGGCTGTAACAGATCGCAGACATGGCGCAGCTTGGCGAAATCCTGGGACAGCAATGAATAAGCCGGCGACACCGGGCAATAGGGAATGCCGGCGTACATCGCACCGAGGGCCATTTGCAGGTGTTCGATGTCGTTGCCGGAGAGCAGCGCCAAGGGTTTTTCCGCTGACAAACCGTAACCGAGCAGGCTTTGGGCGATGGCCCGGACACTGTCGAGCATCTGCGCATAGCTGACCCGACGCCAGTCGCCGCCCGCTTCACGGGCCGCGATAAACGTCTGCTGCGGGCGCACCTCGGCCCAGTGCACCAGGCGTTCGAGCAAACGCGCCGGCAGCGGAGCCAGGGGTTCCTGGGAGCGCATGTGCAAAATGCCGCGCTCTTCCCGAACTTCAACGGCAGGATGACCAATCGACACCTGGCGATAACGCCCGGCCTCGGGTCGGGAGGACGATCTGGACTCGGAACTCACGTACATTTCCTCCACCAAGGCACGCTCGGGTCGCGATGCGAGCGGAGCGTGGCAGCGCGGGGCTGCGGCCTTGTCATTGTTATTCTGGCCTGCATCCGGGCGGCAGCGTTCGAGGCTCGACCACCCATGATGCGATGGGTTTCAGATCGGGTAATGCCGGGGACCGTTCTGCAAGGTCACCCAGCGCAACTGGGTGAAATGCTCGATGGACGCCTTGCCGCCGAAGCTGCCGTAACCACTGGACTTGACCCCGCCGAAGGGCATCTGCGCCTCGTCGTGCACGGTCGGCCCGTTGATGTGGCAAATGCCCGACTCGACCCGCTGGGCCAAGGCCAACGCGCGGGCGGTATCGCGGCTGAAGATGGCAGCCGACAGGCCGAACTCGGAATCGTTGGCCAGGCGCAACAGCGCTTCATCGCCTTCACCGCGCAACAGCACCGCCACTGGCCCGAAGGACTCTTCGCGGTACAGGCGCATCTGCGCAGTGACGCCGTCGAGCAAGGTCGGCTGCAGGATGCTGCCTTCCAACTGGCCACCGGTGACCAGCGTTGCGCCTTTGGCCAAGGCATCGTCGATCAGTCCCTTGATGCGCTGGCCGGCACTGGCATCGACCAACGAGCCCAGCACCGAATCGCCAGCCGCCGGATCACCGGCACGCAAGGTGGCGATCTTGGCGGTCAGCTTGGCGATGAACGCATCCGCCACGCGGGCGTCGACGATCAATCGCTCGGTGGACATGCAGATCTGGCCCTGGTTGAAGTAGGCCCCGAAGGCCGCCGCTTGCACGGCGGCGTCCAGGTCGGCGTCGTCCAGTACCAGCAACGGCGCCTTGCCGCCCAGCTCCAGCAACGCTGGTTTGAGGTGGCGCGCCGACAGTTCGCCGACGATGCGTCCAACGTGGGTCGAACCGGTGAAATTGACCCGGCGCACCGCCGGGTTGGCGATCAACCGTTCGACAATGGCCGGCGCATCCGCTGGTGCGTTACAGATCACGTTGACCACACCGTCACCCAGCCCGGCGTCCTGCAATACCTGGCCGATCAGCCGGTGCACTGCCGGGCTGATCTCGGATGCCTTGAGCACCACGGTGTTGCCGCAAGCCAGGGGCATGGCGATGGCGCGGGTGGCGAGAATCACCGGGGCGTTCCAGGGCGCGATGCCCAGCACCACGCCGCAGGGCTGACGCAGGGCCATGGCGAAACTGCCTGGCACGTCGGAGGGAATGATTTCGCCATTGATCTGGGTGGTCATGGACGCGGCTTCGCGCAGCATGTTCGCCGCCAGGTGCACGTTGAAACCGTACCAGTTGGCCATGGCGCCAGTCTCGCCGGCCGCGGCGATGAACTCGCCACTGCGGGCCTGCAATTGCTCGGCTGCCCGCAGCAGACGCGTGCGGCGTTCGTTGGGTGCCAGCGCGGCCCAGGCGGGAAACGCCGCCTGGGCCGCGGCCACGGCGGCATCGGCATCTTCCAGGGTGGCGGCGGCCACGCGAGACACCACGTCACCGGTCACCGGGTTGCAGCGCTCGAAGGTCCGGCCGTCGCGGGCCGGGCACGACTGGCCGCCAATCAACAGGGGCACGTCCAGCATGGTGATTCCTCTTTATTGTCTTTATCGGGAACACGTTCACAGTAGCGCCGAGGGCCTGGGACGAACAGCCCGCGGGCGCACGATGGCGCCCGCCGCGCGGTTGGCTCAGCGCTTGTAGGTCTGCAGGCCCGGCTTGATGGTCTTGTCGTCCAGGAATTGCTTCATCCCCTGCTCGCGGCCACCCTCGGTATCGAGCAGGCGCGACTGGTCGAGCTTGGCGTACAGGTAATCTTCGTTCTGCTCCCAGGTCAGTTCGCGGCAACGCTTGAAGCCATGCTTGGCCGCCCGCAGCACCACCGGGTTCTTTTCCAACAGGTTGCGGGCCAGTTCCACAGTGACTTCACGCAACTGCGCCAAGGGCACGCTCTCATTGACCAGGCCCATTTCGGCCGCTTTCTGCCCACCGAAGGTCTTGCCGGTCATGATGTAGTACAGCGATTGGCGATGGCCCACGGTGTCGGCCATTGCCTTGCTGACGAGGTTGCCCGGCGGGATGCCCCAGTTGATCTCCGAGAGACCGAAAGTCGCTTCGTCGGCGCAGATCGCCAGGTCGCACGCCACCAGCGGGCTGAAACCGCCACCGAAACACCAGCCATTGACCATGGCGATGGTCGGCTTGGCGTACATGCGCAGTAATTTCCACTGCCATTGCGACGCTTCGCGACGGATTTTTTCCTGGAGGATTTCCGGCCCGGCATCCACTTCGCGAAAGTATTCCTTGAGGTCCATGCCAGCGGTCCAGGCGTCACCGGCCCCGGTCAGCACCAATACCCCTGCGGCCGGATCCTGCTCCAGGGTCTCGAGCACGTCGATCATCTCGCGGTTGAGGGTCGGGCTCATGGCGTTACGTTTTTCCGGGCGATTGAGGGTGACCCAGGCGATGCCTTCCTCGATGTCGACCTTGACCGTTTTCCAGCGACCTTCGTAATTGCTCATGATGCGTGCACTCTTGTTCTTGGCTGAAGATGATCAAAAACTAAACCGGAAATTTAGTTATGTCAATTAACTATTAACCGGTTTATCTGTATTTTTCAGAGGCTGGATCGAAGGTTTAAAAATTCGAATATGCACAAGCCCGTAGCCAGGGCGCTGCAACCCCGGCAAACTGGATAGCCTTGTTAATCACTTATCTTGAGGACACTCACTTCGATGGCCAAGTCTTCCAAGCTTGCCGAACCCGCCGAGCCCCTGGTCGCCTGTACCGACGCTCAGGTGCCGCTGGACTCCGCGTTGGATGACCTGATCGGTTATGCCCTGCGCCGCGCCCAGTTGAAACTGTTCCAGAACCTGATTGGCCGGCTCGCCGTCCATGATCTGCGGCCCGCCCAGTTCTCGGCCCTGGCAATCATCGACCAGAATCCAGGCCTGATGCAGGCCGACCTGGCCAAGGCCCTGGCGATCGAACCGCCGCAAGTGGTGCCGCTGCTCAATAAGCTGGAAAGCCGGGCTTTGGCGGTGCGCGTGCGCTGCAAGCCAGACAAGCGCTCCTATGGGATCTTCCTGAGCAAGACCGGCGAAACCCTGCTCAAGGAACTCAAGCAAATCGCCGCCCAGAGCGACCTTGACTCCACCACTGCCCTCTCGGGGACTGAGCGCGAGGAGTTGCTGCGGTTGTTGAAGAAGGTTTACCAGTAGCGAGCCTGGCGCGGGTCCCTGCGGCACCGCTATGTGGGAGCAAAGCTTGCTCCCACAAGCGCTAGCCAGCCGACTTGAAACTCACCAGATCGGCACGCTGTAAGTCACCAGGAACCGGGTCTGGTTCTCGTCGCGAAACGCCGCCGTACCCGGGAAGTTGTTGCGATAGATCGATTTGCGGGCCAGCAACCCGACATTCTTCAGTGGGCCGCCCTGGATCACGTATCCCAACTCCATCTGGAACTCACGCTCCTTGCGATCTTCGGCATTGAGGGCCGCCAGTTCGATGTGATCGCCACGCACATAACGCAGTCGAGTCCTCAGGCCCGGCACGCCCACGGCGGCGAAATCGTAGTCATGGATCGCCTGCCAGGTGCGTTCCTTGGCATTGAGGAAGTCCGAGCTCATGGTCATTTCACTCAAGCCCATCAACTCGGTGCCGGACACATAAGGCGTGGCCGTATCGCCACTGGCGTGCATGTAGCCCAGGCTCACGCGATGCCCGCCCAAGCGATAGCCGACCAGCGCCGAAACATTGCGGTTATCCACCTTTCCGGCCTTGGCCGCGCCGTCTTCGTCGCTGAAAAAACTGCGCAGGTCGGTGGTCAGGACACCATCGCCCAGGGGCAGGTTATGCAACAACGCCAGGGTGTCCTGCCGGTACAGGTCCGCCACTTCAGCGTGGTAGGCCCGCAGGCTGAGGTCTTTGTTGACCTGGTAGTCACCGCCCACATACGCCATATGGGAAGCGGTCGCCGCGCCGTTGAATCGGCGGTTGGGCGAAGCGATGCTCATCGGTTGGTAATCGGTGGAATCGCGGCGGGCGATGCGATCGATATACCCGGTGTTCAACGTCAAACCGTCGAGATCCTTGGAACTGAGCGTCGTCCCGCGAAAGGTCTGCGGCAGCAGCCTCGACGGGCTGGCAAAGGCAAACGGCAGGAAGATCGAGACATCGCTGGTCTTCACCGTGGTTTGAGCGAAACGCAGCTTGCCGGTCACGCCCAGGCGCGAATATTCGTCCGCCGCGCGCTTGTCGCTGGCGGACACCGGCAACAGCTCAGTGCCACTGCGATCCGGCGACGAATCAAGCTTGATGCCCAGCAACCCCCTGACATCCAGGCCGAACCCGACCGTGCCCGGGGTGAACCCCGACTCCATGTTCATGAACACACCCTGGGCCCATTCCCGCGCTGCGGTCTTGGCGCCGTCGTCCTTGTAGTCGCGGTCCATGTAGTAGTTGCGCAGGGTCAGCGTACCGTGGCTGTCCTCAATGAAGCCTTCCGCCCACGATACGGGAGAACCGAGGCTCAGCCCGAGACAGGCCAGCAGAGGGACGAGGGATGAAACAGGGCACGCCGTCAGCGTGTCCCGAGCAAGGTTTGGCATGTTCGGTGTCCATTTATTGTTGTTGTTTTGATCGGCCCGAGCCTGGCGACGGGGGCCGTGCGGACAAAGAATGGAAACGGCACGGGCGCTTCGTCAATCACCGACGTCCGATAATCGAACATTAATATAACTAACTAATTTACCCATTCGTCCATGAATCCTCTCCAAACCACTGATTTTCATACTGAACTGGCCGCTTATTGACGTCCTTCCGGCACCCTTCATTTTTTAGTTAGCTTTGTTAATCTTTATCCCATCCGCCGGTTTTCTTCGAGCGGTGTCCCTTCACAAAAACAATAAGAGGATTTGCCATGGACCGTCCGGCGCGTCGTGCGACGCTGACCATTGCCTTGTGTTTCATCGTTGCGTTGATCGAGGGTTTCGACCTGCAGTCAGCCGGTACCGCCGCCGCAGGCTTACGGCAGACGTTTGCCCTTGACCCGAAAATGATGGGCTGGGTGTTCAGCGCCGGGATCATCGGGTTGCTGCCGGGCGCCTTCTTCGGTGGCTGGATCGCTGATCGCATCGGTCGCAAGAAAATCCTCATCACCGCTGTCTTGCTCTTCGGCGTGTTTTCCCTCAGCACCGCTTATGTCGAACACTTCTCCAGCCTGTTGCTGGTGCGTTTCATGACCGGCCTGGGCCTGGGCGCCGCCCTGCCCAACCTCATAGCCCTGTGTGCCGAAGCCGTGGGTGAGCAGCGCCGAGGCACGGCCATCAGCGTGATGTATGCGGGGGTGCCGCTGGGCGGTGCATTGGCTGCCGTGGTCGCGATGCTGTTTGGCGAGCACTGGCAGATGACGTTTTTCATCGGTGGGTTGGCGCCGCTGCTGGTGGTGCCACTGATGCTTCTATGGCTTCCAGAATCCAGCGCCTTTCGCCAGGTGCAGGATGGCGGCCAACGGCGCGACTCCACCGTCCAGGCGCTGTTCGGTGAAGGTCGCGGCCGTACCACCTTGGCCCTGTGGCTGAGCTATTTCTTCACCCTGACGGTCATGTACATGTTGCTCAACTGGCTGCCGTCGCTGCTGCTGGAACAAGGCTTCAGCAAACCCCAGGCCGGCCTGGTGCAGATGTTGTTCAACATCGGCGGCGCCCTTGGCTCGTTGCTGGGCGGCCTGTTGCTGGACCGTTGCAATGGCATCAAGGTGGTGCTGTTCGTCTATGCCGGCCTGCTGAGTGCTCTGGCCGGAGTCGGTTTGTCGGTCGGCATCGTGCCGATGGGCATCGCCGGGTTTGCAGCCGGGTTATTCGTCATGGCCGCGCAACTGGTTCTCTATGCCTTGGCGCCGCCCTCCTACCCCACCACGGTGCGCGCGACGGGAGTCGGCGCGGCAGTGGCTATCGGTCGCCTGGGTTCGGTCGCAGGCCCCTTGGCTGCGGGCCAGATCCTGGCGGCAGGGGCAGGCACGACAGGCGTGTTGCTGGCGACGTCGCCCGGGTTGCTGATCGCGGCCGTGGCGGCGATCAGCGTGATGGCCCGGGCGGTGGCGGCGGAACAATCGCAAGTGGTGCATGGCGAGCCGCTTCGGCGCTAAGCGCTGTTGTAGAACTGGCGAAGCCTGCGATCCTGAATCTTTCGCGCTTTAATCGATGAGCGTGGAAAGATCGCAGCTTCGTTACCCATCACAGCGCCTGCAACCTCTCGCAGTTGTCCAGGCTCAGAACTGATGCAACCAGTTCAACACCAGCTTGTTCCCCTCGGTGCGGTTCTCGGCATCCTGCTCGAAGTAAGCGTTGACCGACAGCGTGTCCTCCTTGCGAAAGACATAGTTGAACCCCGGCCCGATCGCCCAGACTTTCTCCCGGCGCCCGTTGACATCGTGCCCATCGACCTGGGTGTCGGTGAACTGCTTGAGCCAGTAGCCGTTGAGTCCGACACTGAATCGGTCGGTCAAGGCATACTGCAACGTCAGGTTCGCGTGCAGGGCCTGGCCCGCCTGGGTATCGGAGACGTCGCCAAAACTGGCCGACGGGTCGTCGTTCTTGCCGTTCCACAAATACATGAAGCGCCCGCTGGCCGACCATTTGGGCGTGAACCAATAGGTGGCGGCGTAATACGGATTGAACGACCAGAAGTTGCTGCCCGGGTTGATCGACCGGTTGCGGTTGTAGGCCCCCACCGGCATCGACACGTCCAACTCGACACGCTGGGTCAGCAAAGGGCTACCGTCGGCGCGGGTCAGCGTGGGCAATTGCAGGAAAGCTCCGACGACCAGGTCGCCAAAGCCTTCCCGCGAACTCAGGGCTGCATTGTCCAGCCCATCGTCCACATCGGCGTGGACCAGGGAGGTGTTGATCAGCGTGAACCCTGGCATCGCGCCGTTGGCCCAGGGTTGCCCCACATAGATGATCTGGGTGGTCGGCGCGAAGACCTCTACGGTTTGCTTGGGCAACGGCAGTTTATCGCCGTGGGCATCGTTGAACCGGTCGGCCTTGGAGTACGTGAGGTATTCCTCCAGGTACCAACCTGGGCCGGCCGGCGCCGGGGAACCGTCATAGAAACTGGTGCTGCCCAGGTTGAGGCCGGGCAAGTCATAGGCATGAACGAGGGGCGACAGCGTCACCAGAATCGGGGCAGCAGCCATCCGCAAGATAGGCTTGAGCATCTTGTGAGTCCTGTATTTTTGTTGTTATCGCAGGCCCGGCACCGCACTCACGGGGCCGGGGTACATCACCGCGGCAGCGCTATACGTAGGTCGCCGCCAGCCCGCCGTCCACCGGCAGGTTGACGCCGTTGACCCAGCGCGCGGCGTCAGAACAGAGGAACGCGATCACTGCCGCCACCTCGTCGGCCAGGGCCGGGCGCTTCATGCGATGGCTGTCCTGCGCCACTCTTTCCTCGCCGAGCATGCTGACGAAATCCCCGAGGATCGGGGTGAAGACCGGCCCGGGTGCCACACAGTTGACCCGCACCGAATGCTCGGCAAACCATTGCTGCGACTTCTGATACGTCCAGACGATCAGCGCTTCCTTGAAGTACTGGTAACAGGTGGTCTGGTCCACCGGATTGGCCGCGAGCCACTGCTGCCCTGCCCCGTAGCTCTCGGCGGCGGCCAGCGCCTTGTGCAGCGCCAGCCGTTCCGGCCATTGCCCCCCCAGGATCGAGGCGACGTTGACGATGCTGCTGCCGGGCACCATGCGTGGCAGCACGGACTCGGTGAGATGGCGCAGCCCCAGGTAATTGACCTTCGCCACCGCTTGCACCGGCGCGGTTCCCGGTACGCCGGCGACGTTGCATAGCCCGTCGATCTGCTGCGGTAGTCGCGCCACCAAGGCATCGATGCTTTCCGGATCGCCAAGGTCGGCCTGGAAAAAGCCATCCACGGTCAGTTGCGGTTCATGGCGATCGACGCCAATCACCCGGGCGCCCTGGAAACGCGCCAGGCGCGCCAGTTCCGCACCGATGCCGGAGGCCACGCCTGTGACGACCAGGGTTTTGTTGTGCAGGTTCATGTTCAAGCCCTCTTATTGTTGTGTAGGCATATCGAAAGAACGACGTCAGAACGGATAGATCGGCGCAGTATTCTTCACGGTGACCCATTGCCACTGCGTGTATTCATCCCAATCCGCCGGGCCGCCAACGCTGCCGCCGTTACCCGAGGCGCCGCGCCCGCCGAACGGATTGACGCATTCATCGGCGACGGTCTGGTCATTGATGTGCAGCATGCCGCATTGCAACCGCTCACCGATGGCCATGGCCCGGCCCACGGACGGAGAAATGATCGCCGCCGCCAAACCGTATTCGGTGCGATTGGCCAATTCGATGGCTTCGTCATCGGTGGCGAAGCTGACCACCGTGGCCACCGGACCGAAGACCTCCTCGTCGAAGGCGCGCATGCCCGGCTTCACACCGCTGAGCACCGTGGCCTGGTAGAACAGCCGATCGTGATCGCCGCCGGTCTCCAGCCGGGCCCCGGCGAGCACGGTGTCGCTGACGATGTCGTGCACCCGTTGCAACTGCCGCTGATTGATCAGTGGCCCCATGGCGGCTTCTTCCCGAGCGGCGTTGCCGAGGGTCATGGCCTGGGCCTTTTCCACCAGTTTGCGGGTCAGCTCGGCGGCGATGGACTCATGGGCGAGGATCAATCCGGTGGCCATGCAAATCTGCCCTTGGTGCAGCCAGGCGCCCCAGGCCGCGTTCCGGGCCGCGAGGTCGAGATCGGCGTCTTCGAGAATGATCAGTGGGTTCTTGCCGCCCAGCTCCAGGGCGACCTTCTTCAGGTTGCGCCCGGCCACTTCAGCGACCTTGCGACCGGCGCCGGTGGAACCGGTGAAGGCGATCATGCGCACATTAGGGTCGCGGCACAGCGCTTCCCCGGCCTCCGCCGCGCCGGGCAACACGTGCAGCAAGCCCTTGGGCAGGCCTGCCACTTCGAACAACCGGGCGATGAGAAAACCGCCACTCACCGGGGTCTGCGGATCCGGCTTGAGCACCACCGCGTTGCCCGCCGCCAGGGCCGGCGCGACAGAGCGCATGGACAGCACCAGAGGGAAGTTGAAGGGCGAAATCACCCCGACCACGCCATGGGGCTGGCGCCGCGCATAGGACAAGCGCCCTGCCTCGCTGGGCAGCACCACCCCATGGGCCTGGGACAGCAGACCGGCGGCCTGATGCAACAGCACAATGGCTTCGCGCACTTCATGCTGCCCCTTGAACAGCGCGGCACCGGTCTCCCGGGCCACGTACAGCGCCAGTTCGTCGAAGGACTGCTCGGCCACGTCGGCGGCCTTGCGGAAAATCGCCGCCCGTTGCCGCGGGCCCAGCGCCGCCCACGCCGGCTGCGCCAGGGCGGCGTCGCGACTGGCCTTGGCGATGTCGGCGGCATCGGCCATGGCACAGCGCATCAGCCGTTCACCGGTGGCCGGCTCGATGATCGATTGCAGCGGGCCCGAGGCAGGCACCCAATCACCGTTGAAGACACATTCCGATTCGATCACCTGGGACAGCAGGTGGCTTTTGGGTGCAGACATTTAACACTCCCGGCTCTTTTGTTTTTGTCATCGTTTGCCGCACCTGGAAGGTATCGACGCAAACGCCGTGCAAGTGCTTGAGCAAGCGCTGTGCCGATTTTTGCCCGCGGGCCTTGATAAACCTGGCGCAAGGCTCTGGCTCAAGGCTCTTCGCCAGGAATGACGCACAGGGTGCCTCCACCGACCTGGCCGCTGGCCAGCTGTCGCTTGTTCATTTGATAAGGTTATGCTTAATAACCATCTCGTCAGGTGATCATTTCGATCACCCCGTCATCAGGGGCATAACAATGAATAATCCCCACTGCCAGTTGCCGGATCACCGGATCGCCACCGAGCATTTCCATCCACGGGGTGATAGCAACGAGTTGAGCGACAGCAGTTCGCCCACGCCGGCAGAGCTCACCGCCTGCCTGTTTTTCTCCCCCGACGATGGTCGCATCTGGCTCAACGACCAGCGCATGTTGCTGCTGCACGGTTCCTCCTTCGGTGCATTGCGCCGGGAAATCATCGAACGCCAGGGGCTGGAGCAGGCCCGAGGCATGCTCACCCGCACCGGTTATTCCTCCGGCGCCCGCGACGCCCGGCTGATTCGCGAGCGCTGGCCCCACGCCGATGCCGCGGCGGTGTTTCGCGCCGGCACGCATCTGCATACCCTCGAGGGCATGACCAAGGTCGAGCCGCTGCATTTCAAGTTCGACGCCGACTCGGGGTTCTATGAGGGGGAATTTCTCTGGCATCACTCCTGCGAGGCCGACGAGCATGTCGCCGCCTACGGCACTGGGCAGGATCCGGTGTGCTGGACCGAACTGGGCTACGCCATCGGTTTCGTCAGCGGGCTGTTCGGGCAACTGGTGGTCTTTCGCGAAGTGGAATGCCGGGGCATGGGCCACGAACGCTGCCGAGTCGTCGGCAAGACCGCTGAACAATGGGGTGACATCGAGCAGGACCTGAATTACCTCAACGCCTCACCGCCGACCGTCGTCGCCCGCGCCGACATTCAGTCCGACAGCGTGGCCGGAACGGTCCCGTTGCCGGACAGCGAACAGCCACTGATCGGTGCCAGCGCCGCCTTCAACGCCGCGACCCAGGCTTTGCAACGGGTGGCCTTGACCCCTGCCACCGTGCTGGTCAGCGGCGAATCCGGCGTGGGCAAGGAGATGTTCGCCCGCCAGTTGCACCAATTGAGTCGCCGACGCGAGGGGCCGTTCATCGCCCTCAACTGCGCGGCCATCCCCGACAACCTGATCGAGGCTGAACTGTTCGGCGTCGAGCGCGGAGCCTATACCGGCGCCACCCATTCACGCCCCGGACGTTTCGAGCGCGCCCACGGTGGCACGTTGTTCCTGGATGAGATCACCTGCCTGAGCCTGGCCGGGCAAAGCAAGTTGCTGCGCGCCTTGCAGGAGCGGGAAGTCGAACGGGTCGGCGGCGGCCATGGCATCAAGGTCGATGTGCGCGTCGTGGCGGCCACCAACATCGACTTGCGCAAGGCCGTGGCGGACGGCGCGTTCCGTGAAGACCTGTTCTACCGGCTCAACGTCTACCCCATCGCCCTGCCCCCCTTGCGCGAGCGCCGCGATGACATACCGTTGCTGATCAACGCCTTTCTCACGCGTTTTTGCCAGGAATACGGCCGCACGCCGATGGGCCTGACCATGCGCGCCTTGAAAGTGCTGTTGCGCTATGACTTTCCGGGCAACGTGCGGGAATTGCAGAACCTCATCGAACGGGGCCTGATCGCCAGCGAAGAAGGCCAGGCCATTGACCTGGTCCACCTGTTTCGCAATGAGCAATTGCCAATGGACGCCTACTCCGTGGACCACCTTGGCGGCCTCTCGCCGATGGGCCTGGCCGCCAACGATGCCGCGGAAAAACCGGCGCTGCTCCAGTCCCTCAGCCAACTGGACTCGGACTTCTCCATTGACGGCCTGGAATCACGCCTGATCAACGAAGCCCTGCAACTGAGCAGCGGCAACCTCGCAGCCGCCGCACGCTCGTTGGGGCTGAGCCGGGCGCAGTTCGCGTATCGCTTGAAGAAGCATCAAAAAGGTGTTCCGGGCTAAACACCGAACCTGGGAGATGCTGCAAAGGCTCGTCTTGGGCCGCTTCGCGACCCAGCGGGAGCAAGCTCCCTCGCCACGGGTGTGTCGACGGCCTTAAATAAACAACATTACCTGTGGGAGCGAGCTTGCTCGCGATGGCGGTGGGCCAGCGGCATTGAAGTTGAATGTGCCGTCGTCATCGCGAGCAAGCTCGCTCCCACAAGGATCCGTGGTGTTCCTTGCTCCACGCCCACCGTCAAACCCCCTGTGGGAGCAAGCTTGCTCGCGATGGCGGTGGATCAGCGGCATTGGAGTTGAATGTGCCGTCTTCATCGCGAGCAAGCTCGCTCCCACAATGGATCGGTGGTGTTCCTTGCTCCCACGCCCACCGTCAATCCCCCTGTGGGAGCTGGGCTTGCTCGCGATGGCGGTGGGTCAGCTGCATTAAAGTTGAATGTGCCGTCGTCATCGCGAGCAAGCTCGGCTCCCACAATGGATCGGTGGTGTTCCTTGCATCCGCGTCCACCGCCAATCCCCCTGTGGGAGCGAGCTTGCTCGCGATGGCGGTGGGTCAGTTGGCATTGATATTGGCTGTGTTGACGTCATCGCGAGCAAGCTCGCTCTCACAGGGGTTACCGGGTGGCGGCTCCGTCAAGCAGGGCTAAAGCGCCCCGTCGATACTCGCTGGGGGTCTGGTTCATCTCGATGCGGAAATGCCGGTTGAAGTTGGACAGGTTGTTATAGCCCACTTCAAAGCAGATGTCGGTTACCGGCATCTCACTCTGCAACAGCAAACGGCAGGCGCGCTGGACCCGCAGCTTGCGCATCAAGTCGATGAAGCCGTGTCCGGTGATGCGCTTGAAGAACCGCGAGAAGCCCGGCTCGCTCATGTCCAATTGGCGGGCGATCACCGACAGGCGCAGGTCGCCGGTGAGTTCAGCTTGCAGGTACTCGAAGGCTTTATGGATGCGCTCGGAACTGCGCGCATCCAGGGTCGGCGCATAGCAAGGGCTCGCCAGGCTCAGGGCCTCATCGCCAGGAGCTTGGTTGAGGATGTGGAGCAGCTCGAGGAACAGCGTCAATCGCGCCAGTCCCTGGGCCGGGCCGATGGCTTCCAGCAGGTGCGCGGCCTGCTGCGCCGTATTGCCACTGAAGGCCAGGCCACGGCGAGCGCGTTCGAACAGCCCTTGCAGGTCCCCCAGTTCAGGCAAGGTGCGACGCAAGGCCAGCAACGTGGCACCGTCGAATTGCAACACCACGTCGCGCCTGGCCAAATGCTCTTCCGGCGCCAGGTCGCCCATCCAATCGTGGGGCAAGTCCGGACCGATCATCGCCACATGGCCTGGGCCAAACGGGCCAATGTAATCGCCCGCCAACAGTTTGCCGCTGCCCTGGCGGATCAAATGGATTTCAAATTCAGGATGATGGTTCCAGCGCGCCAGCGGGTACGGGTAGTCATGCTCGTACCAGCGAAAACTGTGGTCGGGCTCGGGCAGGATGACTTCCAGTTCGGCCGGTCGCTGCTCGAACAGGGGCGTTCGGTGATCAGGCATGTCGCGCCTCTTTTATCGTTATAGCGGGCACCTTACGCCGAGTGTGCAGCGCTTCGCCAGCCTCGGCCCGCCCGTCCACCGATACTTTTTTAACCCGGGCTGGAGACACCGGCGCAGGTTAAAAAAGTACCACCTCACCATCCTGCGCGGGTTTGTCGGTTTCCAACGGCACTGCTGTAATCGACCTGCCATCGCCATTTGGCGAGTGCGACGCTGATTACCCTCTGATGCCATTGCAGCAAGGACCAAGCCCCATGAAACGACTGGAAGGAAAAAGTGCCCTGGTGACCGGCGCCGCCCGGGGTATCGGCAGGGCGTTTGCCCAGGCCTACATCGACGAAGGCGCCACGGTGGCGATTGCCGATATCGACCTTGAGCGCGCCCAAGCCACCGCCGCCGAATTGGGCGACAGCGCCTACGCGGTCAAAATGGACGTAACCGACCAAGCGTCCATCGACCAGGCCATCGCGGCCGTGGTGGCCCGGGCGGGCAAGCTGGATATCCTGATCAACAACGCCGCGCTGTTCGACCTGGCGCCCATCGTGGACATCACCCGTCAGAGCTACGAGCGGCTGTTTTCCATCAACGTCGCCGGCACGCTGTTCACGCTACAGGCGGCGGCGCGGCAGATGATCCGCCAGGGCCACGGCGGGCGGATCATCAACATGGCCAGCCAGGCCGGCCGACGTGGCGAGGCCCTGGTGGCGGT
Organism: Pseudomonas sp. NFIX10; assembly: GCF_900111955.1. Taxonomy (NCBI): domain Bacteria; kingdom Pseudomonadati; phylum Pseudomonadota; class Gammaproteobacteria; order Pseudomonadales; family Pseudomonadaceae; genus Pseudomonas; species Pseudomonas sp. NFIX10. The sequence continues at coordinate 242,547 of NZ_FOKH01000004.1, forward strand.
CTATTGCGCCACCAAGGCAGCGGTGATCAGCCTGACCCAGTCCGCCGGGCTGGATCTGATCAAACATCGGATCAACGTCAACGCCATCGCCCCCGGCGTGGTGGACGGCGAGCATTGGGATGGCGTGGACGCGCTGTTCGCCCATCACGAAAACCTGCCGCCGGGGGAAAAGAAGCGCCAGGTCGGGCAGCAGGTGCCCTATGGCCGGATGGGCACTGCGCAGGACCTCACCGGAATGGCGATTTTCCTGGCCTCGGCGGAGAGCGAATACGTGGTGGCGCAGACGTATAACGTCGATGGTGGTAACTGGATGAGCTAATAATCCGGGTTTTTATGGCCTTGAAACGACGCAAATGGACCTATTCGCTTAAAAATTGATCCCACTACTTGAGGATTGTCCCGAACGGTACCCGACGGTGCCGTTCCAAGGGATTTCAAGAGAGCGTGAATACCGTTGCCCCAGCGGGGCAAAAATTGCGCATCATAGGCGCCGTCCGCTCAAGGGAGATTTACATGCGTGCCATTTCATCCGTCATGGGTCTTGTCGTGCTGTCGCTGGGCCTGGTCTTCGCTACCAGCGCCACGGCCACCGAAGAGACACAACTGGTCGAGTCCATCAATCTTTACCGCAGCCAATCCCAAAGCTGTGCCGGCCAGGCCTCGCTGGAGTTGCCGCCGCTGGCCATGGACTCCCGGCTGATCCTGTCGGCCAATGGCATCGGCGATCTGCAACAGGCGCTGGCGCGGGCGGCCTATCCCATGGTCAATGTGCAAGCCATCAGCCTGTCCGGGCCGCGCGATGCACAATCGGCCATGAAAGCCGTGCAGGAAAGCTTCTGCCAGGTGGTGCTCGACCCGCAGTTCGTCGACATCGGCGTCAGCCGCCTGGATCGCGAATGGCGCATCGTGCTGGCGCGCCCGTTGCTGTCGGCGCGCCTGGGTGATTGGCAAGCCGAAGGCCAGAAACTGCTGAAACTGATCAACAGCGCCCGCGCCCAACCACGTCGCTGCGGCACCGAAGCCTTCGCCGCCACCACGCCCCTGGCCTGGAACACCACCTTGGCCCTGGCCGCCGTCACTCACACCCGGGCCATGGCCAACAACAATTTCTTCGACCATAAGGATCGTGACAACCGCATGCCGGGCGACCGCGCTGAACTGGCGGGTTATCAGGGCCAATTGATCGGCGAGAACATCGCGGCCGGACAAGACACCGCGCTCAAGGTCGTAGACGGCTGGCTGGCCAGCCCGGGGCACTGCGCCAACCTGATGAACCCGCAGTTCCGCGAATTGGGCGCCGGGTATGCGACCGATCCGAAAAGCGATGCGGGGATCTATTGGACGGCGATGTTTGGCACCCAGTAGTACCGGCGCCATCGCGAGCAGGCTCGCTCCCACAAGCGATGCGGCGAATACAACATTTTCGATCAATGATGGCCTATGTGGGAGCGAGCTTGCTCGCGATTAGCGGTGGCACATTCAACATTTTCTGTTCAGGTAAATCGCCATCGCGAGCAAGCTGCTCCCACAGGGTTAACCGAGCCCCCAAAAAAAAACGCCGCTCAAAATGAGCGGCGTTTTTTTTGCCTCACCAGACAGTGCCCGGTTTACAGCGCCATGTCAGCCGCTGGGTTGGCCTCACGGGCCTCAGCTGGCTTGGCCGGTGCCGCAGGGGCGCCTGGCTTGCCGATTGCCGGTGGCGGGTCCAGTTGCAGGACCTCGCTGGTGTAGGCCCATTCCTGGGCGACACGCTCTGGGCTATCGTTGAGCTTGGTGCCGTAACTCGGCACGATCTGGCGCAGTTTTTCCTGCCAGGCCGGGCTGGCGACCTTGTCCTTGAAGACCTTCTCAAGCACGGTCAGCATGATCGGTGCAGCGGTCGAGGCGCCAGGCGAAGCACCCAGCAGGCCGGCGATGCTGCCGTCCTGGGAGGCAACCACTTCGGTGCCGAGCTTCAGGACGCCGCCCTTCTCTTCGTCACGCTTGATGACCTGCACGCGCTGGCCGGCCTGCCACAGGCGCCAGTCTTCCTGCTTGGCTTCCGGGAAGTATTCTTTCAGGGCGTTGAAGCGATCTTCATCCGACAGCATCAGCTGGCCAGCCAGGTATTCGACCAGTGGATACTGTTCGATACCGACCTTGGTCATCGGCCACATGTTGTGGGTGGTGGTGCTGGTCAGCAGGTCGAAGTACGAGCCGTTCTTCAGGAACTTGGTGGAGAACGTTGCGAACGGGCCAAACAGGATCACGCGCTTGCCATCGAGCACACGGGTGTCCAGGTGTGGAACCGACATCGGCGGTGCGCCCACCGAAGCCTTGCCGTACGCCTTCGCCAAGTGCAGCTGGGCAACGGTCGGGTTTTCGGTGACCAGGAACGAACCACCCACCGGGAAACCTGCGTATTCACGGGCTTCCGGGATGTCGGACTTCTGCAGCAGGTGCAACGCACCGCCACCGGCGCCGATGAACACGAACTTGGCATCGGTCTCGGTTTCGGTACCGTCTTTCAGGTTCTTGTACGAAACGCGCCAGGTGCCGTCTTCGTTGCGGGTGATGTCTTCCACTTCGCTGGACAGCTTGAGGGAGAAGTTCGGCTTGGTTTGCAGGTAGGCCGCGAATTGACGAGTGATTTCGCCGAAGTTCACGTCAGTACCCAGGGGACTCCAGGTGGCCGCGACTTTCTGGCTCGGGTCACGCCCTTGCATCATCAGCGGAACCCACTTGCTGATCTGCTCGCGATCTTCGGAATACTGCATGCCGGCGAACAACGGGCTGGCCTGGAGGGCTTCGTAGCGCTTCTTCAGGAACGCGATGTTCTCGTCGCCCCACAAAAAACTCATGTGCGGCGTGGAGTTGATGAACGAGCGCGGGTTCTTCAGCACACCGTTCTTGACCTGCCAGGACCAGAACTGGCGGGAGATCTGGAAGGCTTCGTTGATTTCGATGGCCTTGGAGATATCGACCTTGCCGTTCTTGTCTTCCGGCGTGTAGTTCAGTTCAGCCAGCGCAGAGTGACCGGTACCGGCATTGTTCCAGCCGTTGGAACTCTCTTCGGCAACACCGTCCAGGCGCTCGACCATTTCCATGGTCCAGCCCGGCTCCAGCTCATTGAGCCAGACGCCGAGTGTCGAGCTCATGATGCCCCCGCCGATGAGCAAGACATCCACTTTTTTTGGCTCGGCGGCGTGCGTGGTCGCAAGACCCATCGCCATCGCCAGGCCCAGTAGCGCCGTGTGTGTTTTCTTCAACATGTGTGTATCCCTAGGATGGAACGCCATTCCGCCCTCCGGTTCTGTTCAAGGATAAACCACGCCCATGGCCAGCGACGCCAGCACGGTGGTTATCGAGAAAAACCGGAAGATGGACCTACAGGGCCGAGCAATGCGTCGGCCTCACATTTATGTCTCTCCGGCGCTGACTTCTTGTAGGTCTTGGCTTCAGCTGGGTGAGGGACACTGCAAAACGGTCGTCATCGGGCGCGGCGTGGCCGTGCCCGATTGTCGCAGCGGGGGGAGTTTACATAATGAAATAACTAGACCGAAGCCCCTTTTTTACATTCCTGACAAAAACACTGGGTAAACAAGGGCATTTTGATGGCTCCGCCTGACGTTTAACCGGCAACGGAGCCACAGCCACCTTGGTGTTCAGAGATATTTCAGGAAGCCGATGGAGATCGTTCCCCAAGCATCTGACTCAACACCGCCCGCAACTTGCCCGGCTTGACCGGTTTGTTGAGCAGCGGTGCATCCAGCTTGCGCAAGGCACGGCGGCACTGGTCGCTGCGGTCGGCGGTGATGATCACCGCCGGAATCGCCTGGCGGAAATGCTCGCGCAGGTGCTTGACCACTTCACAACCCACGACACCATGATCCAGGTGGAAATCCGCCAGGATCAGCTCCGGCGCACGGCCTTGCAGCACGTCAAGGGCCCCCGCCTCATCGGTGGCGGTCAACACGTCGCAGCCCCATTGTCCCAACAGCGCGGCCATGCTTTGCAGGATGCTCAGCTCATTGTCGATCACCAACAAGCGCCGCCCCGGCAGTGGGTTGCCGGCGACCGGCTGTACCGGGGCCAGCGACACGGGCAGTGGTTTTTCACTGGACAGCGGCACCTCGATACTGAACACCGAGCCGCGTCCCGGCCGCGAACGCACCTGCACCCGGTAGCCGAGGATATGGGCGATGCGTTCGACAATCGCCAACCCCAGGCCCACACCTTTGCGATCCGCCGCCCGGCCGACGTCCAGTTGGTTGAATTCGAGGAAAATCGACTCCAGGCAATCGGCGGCGATCCCCCGCCCTGTGTCCCAGACTTCCAGGCTCAGGCGCCCTCCCCGGCGTCGGGCCGCCAGGAGAATGCCGCCTTGGTCGGTGTAGCGGCAGGCGTTGCTCAGCAGGTTGCGCAGGATACGGCTGATCAATCGCAGGTCAGTCAGCACCGCTTCGTCGCCAAACCGCACTCGCAGCTCCAACCCGGCGGCATCGGCCACCGATTGAAACTCCGACACCAGCGGCCCCAGCAACTCATCCAGCCGATACGGCGCCAGGTCGGGTTTGACGGCGGCCTGATCCAGCCGGGAAATGTCCAGCAGGTCGGTGAGCAGGTCTTCGGCGCCTTCGAGTGCCTGGTGGGTGCGTTCGACCAGCACGTGCTCGGCGGCAGGCAGTTCGCGTTCACGCAACGTGGCGATCAACAGGCGGGCCGCGTTGAGAGGCTGCAACAGATCATGGCTGGCGGCGGCCAGGTATTTGTCCTTGCTGCGGTTGGCGGCCTGGGCGACGTCCCGGGCATCGCGCAATTGCTGTTCTACCCGTTCGCGCTGGGCAATCTGCTGCTGCAGGTTGTGGTTGGCCTCCAACAGCGCATCGGTGCGCTCGGCCACCCGCTGCTCCAGTTGGTCGTTGAGCTGTTGCAGGTGTCGCCGGGCCTGTTCCAGCTCGTCGAGGCGCGCCGTCAGTTCCGGATAATGACTCTTGCGCGTCGAGTGATTGCCCAGCCCCAGCAGCCCCTCCAAGGCTTTTTGCTGCTCGTCAGAGGGCTTCGCCATAGACGACCTCGACATCCCGCTGGCTCGACTCCCGAGGATTGGTGAGGATGCACGGATCGTGCATCGCATGTTGCGACAGGAACGGGATGTCCGAGGTGCTCACGCCGTGCAGGCCCAGGGTCTCGTGGAAACCGATGGTGTGCTTGAGGGCAATCAGGTGCTCCACCAGGCGGGTGCGGATCTGCCGGTGGTTGAGCCCCCGGCAATCGATGCCCAGGGTCTCGGCAATCACCTTGAAACGCTCCGGTGCCGAGTTGTAGTTGAACGCCACCACGTGCTCCACCAGTACCGCGTTGCACAGGCCATGGGGCAAATCGAGGAACCCGCCCAGGCTGTGGGACATCGCGTGCACGGCCCCGAGGATCGCGTTGGAGAACGCCAGCCCGGCCTGCATGCTGCCCAGCATGATTTTTTCCCGCAGGGCGATGTCCGCCGGGTTGGCGATCATCTGCACCAGGTTGCCATTGATCAGGCGCATGGCTTCCAGGGCATGGGGGTCGGTCAACGGGCCGTGACCGGTGGACACGAACGCCTCGATGGCATGCACCAGCGCATCGATGCCGGTACAGGCGGACAGGAACGGGTCCATGCTCAGGGTCGTTTCCGGGTCGATCAGCGACACGTCCGGTACCGCCGCCTTGCTGACGATGGAGAACTTCATGCGTTCTTGCTGGTTGGAGATGATCACGAATTGCGACACATCAGCCGACGTCCCCGCCGTGGTGGGGATCAGGATCAGCGGCGGGCTGGGCACGTTCAGGGTGTCGACGCCTTCGAACTCGAGGATATTGCGGCCGTGGGCAACGACGATGCCGATGCCTTTGCCGCAATCCATCGGGCTGCCACCGCCCACCGCGACGATGACATCGCAATGGTTTTCCCGGTACAGGTCGGCCCCGAGCATCACTTCCTCGACCCGTGGATTGGGCGAGACCGCGCTGTAGAGGCAGTAATCGATACCTTGGGCCTGGAGACTGGCTTCGACGTCCGCCACCCAACCGGCGGCGATGACCCCGGGATCGGTGACGATCAGCACTTTGCGTGCCCCGAAGGTCTTGGCGTAGTTGCCGACATTGTGCCGACAACCGGCACCGAACATGATTTCAGGAGAAACGAACTTGCGCAGCGGGCTGAGGCTCATCTTTTCAGTTACGTGGCTCATCGGTAAGCCTGTTGTTATTGTCAGGGGATACCTTGAGCCTAAAGCATCCCGCTGTGAATGCAATCAGACCAATGGGTAGCCCGGCCTGAATGTTCCAGGCCGGGCCAGTACTCATCGGTTGGCGAAGTACATCGTCACCTCAAAGCCGATACGCAGGTCGGTGTACGCGGGTTTAGTCCACATGGGTCTTTCCTCTTCTTGTACCGGGCCATTCCGGCAAGGTCATTAATGCACGCCACGCCTGGGGCTCGAATGCTACTTTCGAAGCGGTGGGTGGGGTGCGTTGGTAGCACAGGCCATTCGATCGTTCCCGCGCTCTGCGTGGGAATGCCTCAACGGACGCTCCGCGTTCGGCTTTTTGGGACGCGGAGCGTCCCGGGCTGCATGCCCACGCAGAGCGTGGGAACGATCAACTCTGCGTGGGACGATCCCCCGTAGGTTAGAAGAACCCCAACGGATTGATGTCGTAGCTCACCAGCAGGTTCTTGGTCTGCTGGTAATGGTCGAGCATCATCTTGTGGGTTTCACGCCCCACGCCGGACTTCTTGTAGCCACCGAACGCGGCATGGGCCGGGTACAGGTGGTAGCAGTTGGTCCAGACGCGACCGGCCTTGATCGCCCGGCCCATGCGGTAGGCGCGGTTGATGTCGCGGGTCCACAGGCCGGCGCCGAGGCCGAACTCGGTGTCGTTGGCGATCGCCAGGGCTTCGGCTTCATCCTTGAAGGTGGTCACGCCCACCACCGGGCCAAAGATCTCTTCCTGGAACACACGCATTTTGTTGTGCCCCTTGAGCAAGGTCGGCTGGATGTAGTAACCGCTCGACAAGTCACCTTCCAGGTGCTCGGCCGCACCACCGGTCAACAATTCGGCCCCCTCTTCCCGGGCGATCTCCAGGTAGGAAAGGATCTTGTCGTATTGCTGCTGCGAAGCCTGGGCACCGACCATGGTCTCGGTATCCAGTGGGTTGCCACGCTTGATCTTGGCGATTTTCTTCATCACCTCAGCCATGAATGGTACATAGATCGACTCCTGCACCAGCGCCCGCGACGGGCAGGTGCAGACTTCGCCCTGGTTGAAGAACGCCAGTACCAGGCCTTCGGCGGCCTTTTCGATGAAGGCCGGCTCGGCCTGCATGATGTCTTCGAAGAAGATGTTCGGCGACTTGCCGCCCAATTCCACAGTCGACGGGATGATGTTCTCGGCGGCGCATTTCATGATGTGCGAGCCCACCGGGGTGGAACCGGTGAAGGCGATCTTGGCGATGCGCTTGCTGGTGGCCAGGGCTTCGCCGGCTTCGCGACCGAAACCATGGACGATGTTCAACACACCGGCCGGCAGCAGATCAGCGATCAGTTCGATGAACACGGTGATCGACAGCGGCGTCTGCTCCGCCGGCTTGAGCACCACGCAGTTACCGGCGGCCAGGGCCGGGGCGAGTTTCCAGGCGGCCATCAGCAGCGGGAAGTTCCACGGGATGATCTGCCCGACCACGCCCAGCGGTTCATGGAAGTGATAGGCCGTGGTCAGTTCGTTGATCTCGGCGGCCCCGCCCTCCTGGGCGCGAATGCAGCCGGCGAAGTAACGGAAATGATCGGCCGACAGCGGCACGTCGGCATTGAGGGTTTCGCGTACAGCCTTGCCGTTGTCCCAGGTTTCTGCAACGGCGAGGACTTCCAGGTATTGCTCGATGCGGTCGGCGATTTTCAACAGCACCAGGGAGCGGTCCTGCACCGAGGTCTTGCCCCAGGCGTCGGCGGCGGCATGGGCGGCATCCAGGGCCTTGTCGATGTCGGCGGCGCTGGAGCGCGGGAATTCGGCAATGACTTCGCCATTGACCGGGGACGTGTTGGTGAAGTACTCGCCGTTGACCGGCGCGACGAACTCGCCGCCGATGAAATTGCCATAGCGCGGCTTGAAGGAAACGACGGCGCCTGGGGTTCCGGGTTGTGCATAGATCATGATGGGGCCTCTGCCTGGTCGATGCCTGTCACGGGACAAGCGATAGGCCGATGGTAGAGAGCCCCGCCGGCCGGACGAATGCGTCGTTGGCAGGGGGGACTCTCGTTATTTGGTCGTAGGTTTTGCTGCGATCCGAGGATAAGCCGGGCTTTTTTGTGGGAGCGAGCTTGCTCGCGATGAGGTCGGCATCTCCAGCATGGAGGGTGCCCGATTGACCGCTATCGCGAGCAAGCTCGCTCCCACAGGTTCGCTATTTGCCAAGGTTGGCTCAGCGCTTGGCGACAAGTTCTTTGGGCAACTTGAAGGTCCAGAGCATGCCGCCCTGGTTGAAGTCCTTCACACGCTTGGCCACTTCGCCGCCCCACAGCGGTACCGCGCCGCCCCAACCGGACACCACGGAGACGTATTGCTCGCCGTCCATTTCCCAGGTGATGGGCGAGCCAAGCACACCGGAGCCGGTCTGGAATTCCCAGACCTTTTCCCCGGTCTTGGCGTTGAAGGCCTGTAGGAAGCCTTCAGGCGTGCCGGTGAAGACCAGGTTGCCCTTGGTGGTCAGCACCCCGCCCCACAGTGGCGCATAGTTCGTGTGGCGCCAGACTTCCTTGCCGGTCTTCGGATCGATGGCCCGCAGCACGCCGATGTAATCCTCGTTCAGCGGCTTGATGGTGAAGCCGGCCCCGAGGAACGCCGCACCTTTCTTGTAGGCGATGCCTTCGTTCCAGATGTCCATGCCCCATTCGTTGGACGGCACGTAGAACAGGCCAGTGTCCTGGTTGTAGGCCATGGGCATCCAGTTTTTCGCGCCGAGGAACGCCGGTGCCACGAACACCGAACTGCCCTTGGCTTCGCTGCCCGGCGCACCCGGACGGCTGGCCTCGTTGTAGATCGGCCGGCCGTCCTTGTCCAGGCCGGTGGCCCAGGTGATCTTGTCGACAAACGGGAAGCCGCGGATGAATTTACCGTTGGTGCGGTCAAGCACGTAGAAGAAGCCGTTACGGTCGGCGGTGGCTGCGGCCTTGATGTCCTTGCCGCCTTCCTTGTAGTTGAACGAGATCAGCTCGTTGACGCCGTCATAGTCCCAACCGTCGTGCGGCGTGCTCTGGAAGTGCCATTTGATGGTGCCGTCGTCCGGGTTCAGGGCCAGGCGCGACGAAGAATAGAGGTTGTCGCCAGGACGTAGGTGGGAGTTCCACGGCGCCGGGTTGCCGGTGCCAAACAGCAACAGGTTGGTTTCCGGGTCGTAGTAGCCGCCCAGCCAGGGTGCGGCACCGCCGGTTTTCCACAGATCGCCCGGCCAGGTCTTGCCCGCCTCGCCGCCGGAGATACCGTTCTCGACCGCCTTGCCATCCTTGTAGACGTAGCCCATGTGGCCTTCCACGGTCGGACGGGTCCACAGCAGTTCGCCATTCTTCGGATCATAGGCACTGATCTGGCCCACCACGCCGAACTCGCCACCGGCCACGCCGGTGATCAGCTTGCCGTTGACGATCAGCGGAGCGGCACTGATGGAATAGCCTTCCTTGTGGTCGGCGACCTTCTTGCTCCACACCACTTTGCCGGTGTCCTTGTTCAAGGCCACCAGCTTGGCGTCGAGGGTGCCGAAGAACACCAGGTCCCCATACAAGGCCACGCCGCGGTTGATCACGTCGCAGCAAGGGCGGATGTCATCGGGCAAGCGGGCGTCGTACTGCCACAGTTTCTTACCGGTGCGCGCATCCACGGCAAACACCCGCGAGTAGGAACCGGTGAGGTACATCACCCCGTCCTTGATCATCGGCTGGGCCTGCTGGCCGCGCTGCTTTTCACCGCCGAAGGAGAACGCCCAGACCGGACGCAGGTCCTTGACGTTGCTGACGTTGAGCGTGTCGAGCGGGCTGTAGCGCTGGCCCTGGACGCCCAGGCCATTGGTCACAATCTGCTCGGGGTTCTTCGGATCCTGGAGAATTTCCTGATCGGTCACGGCTGCAAGGGCCGAACCGGACAGCAGCATGGCACTGAGCAGCAGGCTCACGGCGAAGGGTTGGCGACGTGCGGGATGACTCATGACGGCTACCTCTGCGGTTTTTGTTATACCCGGGAAATTTTCCCGGTCTGTCGCAGATTCTTAGGCTCTGGGCCGCTGGCAACAATTGCCCGCTGTGTTGAGTTTTCTAGTTCCTTGGTACATAGCGAACCTCGCCCAGTGACGAGGTGGATTATTCCGCCCGCATGGGAAATGTGCCTAGTCCTTAATAGCCGCAAACTGTACCGGCAGCATTTAATCCGGCCGCACGCCGAATATCAACGACCTGCTGAGTAGTCATTTTCATTACCGTACCTCATATATTTATTTCTGATTCGATCCCTTTTACTTATTAACAAAGACATCTCATCAGTACGAACTGACGCCAACCTTTTTCCATATGCAGACTTTAATTCCGGATCAAGGTGCCTACCCAAATGAGGAACTAAACGCTGAGAAGGTAATTCATGACTGGGTAATGCACCCAAGTATTCAAACAGGGGGCGATGTTTTGCTGGATCGAGCATCCTATCGTCAGTCATGAGTTTTGAAATATAGCCATCATCCGCATGGGAATTTTTAAAGCTATATTTATTTGCTGCTGCCATAGAGGGTTCCTGAAGATTATGACCTATAGACAGGGTAATTTCGTCCGCCCGCCAAAGTCCATTCTCAGCTCTAACAGCCAAATCAGCAATCTCACTGTTTAATTTTGCTACACGAGAATAGGCTTTCTTCCCCACTTGAGCCGGGACCCACCTTCTTGTCCATGCCTCATGACCTAAGTGCGTTGGTCTTAACCCGACTTGCCTAAGTATCCAGCCTATGATAGGAAACCCTCCTGTCGGATCGATTTTATTTATTGGATCACCCAAGCAATACATATAAGTATTCACGCCACCTCGTCCAAATGGACTCAACTTATCCGGACTGTTAAAACGCATCAACACTGGATTAAACGTCCGATATCCATTACCCAACAAGTAATGCCCGGTCACCAGATCCGCTCGCTCGCCGTTGAAACCCAGCAAATTGGTCAAACCATTTTCAGTAAGACGATGGCCGTAAGGTGAATAGGCGATGGGTTGTCGTTGATTGTTCTCACCGAGCGTGTGCAACACCGACCGCTGGCAATCGGTTATCAGCAGCCTTGTATCAAGCTTATCGCTGTGACTCTGTTGCGCGAGTAGCTGGTCATCGTGTTGGAATATTGAATTTTTTATCGTGCCTTGAATCTCTGTAACCAGGCGTTTTTTACAGTAGAAACGCTGAAATTCAGGCTCATCCGGTAGCGTATGGCCGATCAATCGGTCAAGCGGGTCATAATGATATCGACAGAGCAACGGTTCGTATCTGGTAGGCATGGGATGACACTCTCGTAAGCCTTGACTTGCACCAGAAGGGTATTCGATAGCGGCATCAGGCGACTACTAACAGAACTGTTAGGTGAGCGAATTGGAACACCGCGCTTTTGGATGCTTCAGGCAGTTGCGCAGCCCTGCGGGAGCAAGCCTTCATGAAAAAAATCACAACCTGCTGATTTTAAAAAAATTCTGCTAAACACAGTTCGGCAATGTGATCTCAGTTAGGCGAGCACCTCGCCACAGGGATGTGTCTTCAGCCTGGGTCATGGGCATCCACCCGCGTCATCACCGCCCGCTCATAACGTGGATAGAGATGACTGACACTACGGATCAACTCATACCGACTCAGGCTGATCCCGGCGAAGCGCTCGGGGATGGGGCTGCGGATCATCTCGGCCATGTCCTCGCCCCGGGCCGCGCCGTCGCGCATCAGTTGGTCGAGCCAGCCCAGGTAATCGCGCATCTGCGCAAAGGGTTGGGCGTCGTTCGCGACCGGGCCGTGGCCGGGCACGATCTGTTTCCAGGGCAAGGCCTGCAGGGTGTCGAGGTCCTGGAGCCAGACCTCCAGCCCTGGGCTGTTAGGGGTGGTCAGGGCCCGTTCGTAGAACACCAGGTCGCCGGCGAACAATACACCGGTGGTTTCGTCGAGGATTGCCAGGTCGGCCCCGGTATGCCCGGCCACTTGCAGCAGTCGCAACGCGTGATTGCCCACCTTGAGCACACCGGGCGTCAACATTTGGCTGGGCAGTACCACTTCGGTGCCGCGCATCCAGTCGCCCACCAGGCGGTACATGTTTTCCGCCATGGCATCGCCCTGCTGCCGCAACAAGTCCGTGGTCCCCGCCAAGGCACCGATGGGCACGTCGCTGAACGCCTGGTTGCCCAATACGTGGTCGGGGTGATGGTGGGTCAGCAGGACCTGGATGACCGGCTTGTCGGTGGTCGTCGCAATGGCCTGGCGCAGCGCCTCGCCGTAGCGTTTCGACGGCCCGGTGTCGATCACCACCACACCGGCATCGGTGACGATGAAGCCGGTATTGACGATGTTGCCGCCGTTGGCCTTGGCAAAGTTCTCGGTGCTGCCTTCCAGCAGCCAGGTGCCTTCGGCGATCTGCCGGGGCTTGAGTGAGTAGTCCGTACCGGCCCAGGCTGGCCCGTTCAGGCACATGACAATCAGCAGCAACCAACGCATGGCGCGCTCCTTGTGGTCAGGGGATCACCGCCTCGAACGCGTTGCCGCTGTTGTCGCGCAGTACCAGGCGGGTCTGTCCGGGGCCTTGGATATCGAAGCCCAGGTTGGGGTTTTCGCTGACCGCCGGAAACAGCTCCAGGCGCGCCAGCACTTGGCCGTCGGCGTCCAGCAGTTTGGCCTGGTTGAGGAAGAATTCGGGGATGCCACTCACCAGGCCGTTATCCATCGGATGGGCCACCTGCACGCGCAGGCGGCTGGTGTCACCACGAGGAAAACGCCGCCCCAGAACTTCGCCAAGGTGCTCTTCCCAGCCTGGCTGGGTGCGCACCACGCTGGGCGCGGTACAGCCACCCCCGGCCGCGTCGATCAGAGTCGAGCCGACGTGCCACAGACCGTCCCGGGTCTGCACGGCGGCCCGCAGTGGCGTGGCCTGTTCGATACGAATGCGGATCGACAACCACGGCAGCACCCGCTCCCCCGGTTGGAAGTCGACGATTTTCGGCAACGGATTCAATTCGGCCCAGGCCAGCACCCGCACGACGTCGCCGGCGAAGGCCCGGGCATCGATTTCCAGCGGCACCTGGCGTGCATCCTCGGCGAAGGGCGGCGCCAGCAACCGCACCCGGTCATCGAACACGAATGGCGCATCACCCAACAGTTGCTTGTGGTAGAAAGCCCACATCACCGAGGGCACCGGATCCTCGCCGGGCTCGACCGCCGCCTGGGCCATCAACGACAGGCCACACCACAGCAGACAACAGCCCAAGCGATAAGCACGCCATTTCATCCCTGTGCTCCTATTGGTACATCTCGGGCACTTCGTAACGCAGGCCGTAATGGGCGTAGACAGCCTTGACGCTGCCATCGCGGATCAAGCCTTCCAGCGCCTCTTCCACCGCATAGGCCAACTGACGGTTGCTTTCATGCACCGCCATGCCGATTTCCCAGCGTTGCTTGCCCATGTTCGGATAGGCATTCTCCGCCAGTGCCAGTTGCGGATCGGCCGCCTCATGCACTTGCCAGTCGATTTCCCCGCGCATGGCCATGACCGCGTCGACCTCGCCAGCCTGCATGGCCTTGAAGGCCTGGCTGACACCAGGGTAATGGCGGGTCTTGGCGCTGAGCATGCCGTTGAACACCGAAGTCAGGTAGAACGACGGCACGCTGTCGACTTCCACCCCGATAGGGTGCTGCTGGAACACCGCGACGCTGCCCACCGAATCCAGCCGGCGGCGGTCATACGCCACCTGCCAGCACTCCTGCTGATAAGGCCCGAACATCACCACCTGGGCGTTTTCCAGCTCACCGATGTCGTTGCGCTTTTGCACGTAGTCGTGATCGTACGGCACACGCATCATCAAGTCGGCCAATTGCCGGTCATGCAGCGGGCTGCTGCGCCAGATGTAATCACGCAGATCGTCATCGAGCTTCTCGCCGGGCGGCGCCCACATCAGCTTCAGGCGCACGCCCAGGGCCTTGGCCAAGGCCTGGGCCAGTTCGACGTCGACGCCCCTGGGCTGGCCCTGGTCTTCGAAGCTGTAGGGGGCGAAGTCCTTGTAGACCGCCACCTTCAGTTCCCCGGCGGCAATCATCTGGTCGTAACTGCGCACCTGGGCCTGAACTGCCTGGGCACCCAGCAACACGCAGCAGATGACCCAGGCGAACCAGCGCATGGCAATCACTCCTCGACGTGCACGCTGTCAAGATAAGTGCGCACCGCCCATAAGGCTTCCTGGCTCAGGTAATCGGCCATTTTTGGCATGTAGACCCGACCGTCGCGCACCGCGCCGTGGCGCACGCGCTCGACGAACCATTCGTCTCCGGCTTCAGCGGCGTCCAACATGCGCAGGTCCGGGGCGATCCCGCCGGACTTGGCTTCCAGGCCGTGGCACGCGGCGCAGTTCTGGTTGTAGGCCGAGGCGCCGATTTCCACGGCCCGATCATGCTCGGACGAGGTGCGATAGGGGTTTACCGTCGCCCAGCCGTCGCCGTCCACGGCCACCCCGGTGTCTTTGATCGGGGTCAGTCCCTTGGTTTCCACTGCCTGGGGCACTACGTTGCCGTGGGCCCACGCGGAGCCTGCGCCGATCAGCCCCATCAGCAATGCGGTAGCGATGATGGCGTTGCATTTTGTTGTCATTGTTATGCCCTCTGGATTGCACGCAAGACCTCTGTGAAGAAGCCGTGCCGTCATCTTAGGAACCCTGGGGCGCCACCCGAATGCTGCTTTGGTGGCCGGGGTCTAGTCCCTTGGTAGCAGGCCATCCGACGCAAGTCGCAAAGACAGGCGGTTCGGGAAGTCTTCCCGGCAAGAGCGGGACTTTTTCCGTATCGGCCAGGCACCGGCGCGACCCAACCTAGTCAGGCCAAAACCTTCACTGGGAACTGCCACCATGAGAATAAAAACGCTACCCGCCCTTTCCACCCTGACTGTTGCCTTGCTGCTGGCCGGCAGTCTGTCGCTGAGCCCCTTGGCCAACGCCGCGACGCCAGGGGTCAGTTGGGAAGACATTGCCAACGACCACCTGACCACTCAGGACGTGCTGCAGTACGGCATGGGCACCAACGCCCAACGCTGGAGCCCGCTGGCCCAGGTCAACGACAAGAACGTCTTCAAGCTGACCCCGGCCTGGTCCTACTCATTCGGTGACGAAAAGCAGCGCGGCCAGGAGTCCCAGGCCATCGTCAGCGACGGCGTGGTCTACGTCACCGGCTCGTATTCGCGGGTATTCGCCCTCGACGCCAGGACCGGCAAACGCCTGTGGACCTACAACCACCGGCTGCCGGACAACATTCGCCCATGCTGCGATGTGGTCAACCGCGGCGCGGCGATCTATGGCGACAAGATCTACTTCGGCACCCTGGACGCGCGCGTGGTCGCCCTGGATAAAAACACCGGCAAGGTGGTGTGGAACAAGAAGTTCGGCGACCACGCCGGCGGCTACACCATGACCGGCGCTCCGGTGCTGATCAAAGACAAGACCAGCGGCAAGGTGCTGCTGATCCACGGCAGCTCCGGCGACGAGTTCGGTGTGGTCGGGCAATTGTTCGCCCGCGACCCGGAAACCGGCGAAGAAGTCTGGATGCGCCCGTTCGTCGAAGGCCACATGGGCCGCCTCAACGGCAAGGACAGCACCCCGACCGGCGACGTCAAGGCGCCCTCCTGGCCCGACGACAAGACCACCGAAACCGGCAAGGTCGAAGCCTGGAGTCATGGCGGCGGCGCACCTTGGCAGAGCGCCAGTTTCGACGCCGAGACCAACACCATCATCGTCGGCGCGGGCAACCCGGGCCCTTGGAACACCTGGGCGCGCACAGCCAAGGACGGCAACCCCCACGATTACGACAGCCTCTACACCTCGGGCCAGGTCGGTGTCGACCCAAGCACGGGCGAAGTGAAGTGGTTCTACCAACACACGCCCAACGACGCCTGGGACTTCTCCGGCAACAACGAGCTGGTGCTGTTCGACTACAAGGACAAGGATGGCAAGGTGGTCAAGGCCACCGCCCACGCCGACCGCAACGGCTTCTTCTACGTGGTGGACCGCAACAACGGCAAGCTGCAGAACGCCTTCCCCTTCGTCGACAACATCACCTGGGCCAGCCACATCGACCTGAAAACCGGCCGCCCGGTGGAAAATCCGGGCCAGCGTCCGGCCAAGCCACTGCCCGGCGAAACCAAGGGCAAGCCGGTGGAAGTCTCGCCTCCGTTCCTCGGCGGCAAGAACTGGAACCCCATGGCCTACAGCCAGGACACTGGCCTGTTCTACGTCCCCGGCAACCAGTGGAAAGAGGAGTACTGGACCGAAGAAGTGAACTACAAGAAAGGCTCGGCCTACCTGGGCATGGGTTTCCGCATCAAGCGCATGTACGACGATCACGTTGGCAGCCTGCGGGCGATGAACCCCACCACCGGCAAGGTGGTCTGGGAGCACAAGGAAGCGCTGCCGCTGTGGGCCGGCGTGCTGGCAACCAAGGGCAACCTGGTGTTCACCGGCACTGGCGACGGATTCTTCAAGGCCTTTGATGCGAAAACCGGTAAGGAGCTGTGGAAGTTCCAGACCGGCAGCGGCATTGTCTCCCCGCCCATCACCTGGGAACAGGACGGCGAGCAGTACATCGGCGTGACCGTCGGTTACGGCGGCGCCGTACCGTTGTGGGGCGGCGACATGGCCGAACTGACCAAGCCCGTGGCCCAGGGCGGGTCGTTTTGGGTGTTCAAGATTCCGAGTTGGGATAACAAGGTGGCCCGCCAATAAACCTTGTGGGAGCGGGCTTGCTCGCGATGGCGGTGGTTCAGTTGGCAATGATGTTGGATGTGCCGACGCCTTCGCGAGCAAGCCCGCTCCCACAGGGGTTGTATGGCGTGCACAGCATTCGTGTCCAACGAGATCAAATGTGGGAGCGGGCTTGCTCGCGAAAGCGATGGACCAGTTAGCGGTGATGTTGAATGTCCCACCGCTATCGCGAGCAGGCTTCCACAGCCAACCGAGTTTACTGTCATGAGACTTCTGCCTCTGCTGCTTCTGTTCATCGGCGTCCATGCCAACGCCGACGAGACCGAAACACCGCTGACCATCAACGGCTGCATCATCGCCGAAGCCAGCCAATGCCCCGGCGCCAACCTGCGTGGCGCAAAACTGGCGAACCAGGACCTGCGCAAAATGAACCTCAGCGGTGCCGACCTGCGCGACGCCGATCTGCGGCACGCGCGGCTGGACCTGGCCAACCTTGAGAAAGCCCAGCTACAGGGCGCCAACCTGACCCGCGCCAGCCTGCAACAAAGCAACCTGCGCCTGGCGGACTTCAGCGGCGCCACGCTCAAGGCGATCCAGGGCTGGGGGCTGTTCGCCCAAGGCACGCAGTTCCAACGTGCCGACCTGACCGCCGCCTACCTTCAGTTCGCCCGCTTGTCCGGCGCGCGGCTGCAGGGTGCCAACCTGCAGGCCGCTGACCTGGAAATGGCCTGGCTGAGCAAGGCCGACCTCAAGGGCGCCGACCTGCGCGACGCCAACCTGCAGGAGGCCAAGCTCGGCGAAAGCAATCTGGAACAGGCCAACCTGAGCGGCTCCCGCCAGCACTATGGAAATTTCCAGGATGCGAATATGGAAGGCTGCACCGGCTGCCCGACGTCTTGGGATCAGTGAAGTCTGCGGACACACACAACCCTGTGGCGAGGGGATTTATCCCCGTTGGGCTGCGAAGCAGCCCCTGGAGCAGCTCACTCAGTGAATCTGACACACCGAGTTGTCAGGTTTGGGGGCTGCTTCGCAGCCCAGCGGGGATAAATCCTCTCACCACAGTTGACCATCGCAGTGGAACCTGGGATTCACCCCGCCACCCGCACCACCCCAAGGTCGATCCCCAAGTGCACCAGCTCGGCATGGGAGCTGACCTGCAACTTGCTCTTGAGCAATGTCAGGTGGTTGGACACGGTCTTGGCGCTGATGCACAGCTGTTCGGCAATGGTGCGCGCCGGTGTGCCCTTGGCGAGCATGACGAAGATCTCCAGCTCCCGCTGGGTCATGCATTGCAGGCGTGGGTCGGTGTCGTGCCGGGAGCTGGCGCAGGCCAGTTGCGTGGCCAGGGACTGTTCGATGTAGGCATGGCCGGCCAGCACCCGGCGTACCGCTTCCACCAGCACCTGAGGCGCCGAGTTCTTGGTCAGGTAGCCCGCCGCACCGGCGTCCAATGCCTGGCGCACCAGCGGCAATTCGTCGTGCATGCTGAAGAACAACACCCGCAATTGTGGCAGGCGCTGGCGCAACCGGCGGGTGGTTTCCAGACCACTGATACCGGGCAGGCCGAAGTCCATGATCACCAGGTGCGGCACCTGCTCCTGCACCAGGCTCAGCGCCTCTTCACCCGTCGCCGCTTCGCGGACCTGCAGGTCCGGCATCAACGCCCGTAGCAGGCTGGCATAGCCCTGCCGAACCACCGCATGGTCATCCACCAACAAAATGTTCATCACGCCTCCAAGGCATATTCAAGGCCAGCGCCCAACCGGCGCCAGGCTGGCTGATGATGCGCAACGCCCCGCCCAGGCTGCGCGCCCGCTCGGACATCGAGTGCAAGCCCACACCGGCGCGCAATGGTTGCGTCGCACCGCGGCCGTTGTCGCGCACCAGCAAACGCAGGCGTCCGGCACGATGTTGCAGACGAATCCTTACCTGCGTGGCACCGGCATGCCGGGCAACGTTGGTGAGTGCTTCCTGCAACAAGCGATACAGGTGGGTCTTGTCCGATCCGGACATGGGCGGCAAGGGTTCGTCGATCCGCAGTTGACAGGCGATGCCCTGGCTGGCCTGCCATTGCCCGGCCAATAGCCCGATGGCCTCGCATAACGGCAAGTGCTGCAACACCACCGGGTACAAGTCATGCACCAGCGCCCGGAAACCTTGTTGCAAATGCTCGCAATGGTCTTCGAGCTGGCTGACGGTCTGCTCCAGCGCCGGCGGCTGATCCATCACCAGGCGCAACAGGCAGGCGCGGGCACGAATGCCGGCCACGTATTGGCCCAAGTCGTCGTGCAGGGTCTGGGCCAGCCGGGTGCGCTCCTGCTCCTGCACGGCCAGCAAGGCCTGGGTGAGCCGGGCGTTATCGGCCTGGGCCTCGGCCAGGGCGGCGGTCATGCGATTGAAATGCCCCGCCAGTTGCTGCGCTTCCGGCACACCTTCAATGCCCAGGCGCACCTGCAGGTTCCCGGCAGACACCTGACGCAGTGCCTGGAGCAATTCATCGAGCAAACCCATGCCCCGGCGTACCGCCCAGCGGATCACCAACAGGCTGAGCGACAGTGCCAAGGCACAGACGTACAACAGTTGCACCAACGAATCGAGAATCTCGTCGATTTCGTCCCGCGGATCGACGGCAATCCAGGCCCGTCGACCGTCAGGCAATTCCACCACCTGGGCTGCGGGGCTGTCGTCCAGTAGCTGGCGGCCGAGCCAGGCTTTCATCCCGTTTTCATCCGCGGGGAACCGTTCCCCAGGGGCCAGCCAACGGACCCGCACATGACGCAGGCTGCCGGTCAACCGCGGCTGGAGACTGGCCGGGTCGCGCTCGGCGGTTTCACGCAGGTAATGCACCACCGACTCGGCCGATTGCAATTCTCGCTTCACATCGGCCATGGCCTGGTGCAACAGCAGGACGGCAGAGGCCAGAGTGACCAGGGCGAAGAAAGCTGACACCCAGAGGTTGATGCGCCAGAGGGCTGACATGGCTAGCGTTCCAACCTTGAATAGCCACCCACACCCTGTGGGAGCGAGCTTGCTCGCGATGACGGCGGCACAGCCGATACCGAGGCCGACTGAACCACCGCTATCGCGAGCAAGCTCGCTCCCACTGGAGGGCTTGGAGAGTTCCAGGCTTGGGGACGATTCACCCCGATCAAACTCAGGATCAGCAGCAACGTCAACAGCAGGGTCTTGAGAGTCCGCATGGTCTGTCCCATCCTGGGCAATGACGATGCCTTGCATCCTAAAACCCCGGCTTCCAACGCGAGTTACTACCTTGGTACTGCCCCGGCGGTACTTTCTGCATATTTCCCCAGGGCCACAGCCTTCCTATGCTGGCGCTACCCGCAATGGAGGACGTCATGCGCCGGCTCGTCAGTTACGCCCTGGTTTTTCTGCTGGCAGCGGCGACCGCTCACGCGGGCGATGCCACGCCGCTGCAAGTGCGCATCGGTTACCTGGGTTATCGCCCCGACCCGGGCCCGCTGCTGTCCAACGTCATTGCCGAACCGGCCGATGCCGGGTTGCGCGGTGCTGAGCTGGCGATCGTCGACAGCAACAGCACCGGGCGTTTCCTCCAGCACGGCTATCGCCTGGAAAGCGCCAGCGTCGACAGTCCCGAAGCCCTGCTCCAGGCCGCCCGCGCCCAACATGACCAAGGCCTGCGGCTGTTCGTGGTCAATGCACCGGCCACCAGCCTGCGCGATCTCAGCGCCGCCCTGCCCGACAGCCTGCTGTTCAACGCCGGCAGCCCCGACGACAGCCTGCGCACCACCGACTGCCTGGCCAACGTGCTGCACAGCCTGCCCGACCGCGCCATGCTCGCCGATGCCCTGGTGCAGTTCAGCGTGGTGCGCAAATGGCAGCGGGCCCTGCTGATCGTCGGCCAGACACCCGAGGACCAAGCCTATGCCGCCGCATTGCGCCGGGCCATGAAACGCTTCGGCATGAAGATCGTCGCCGAAAAAGCCTGGCAGTTCGACAACGACCAGCGCCGCAGCGCCCAGGCCGACATGCCGCTGTTCACCCAGACCGCCGAGTACGACGTGGTGCTGGTGGCCGACGAGCGCGGCGACTTCGGCGAATACCTGCCCTACCAGACCTGGTACCCACGCCCGGTGGCCGGCACCCAGGGACTGACGCCCACCGGCTGGCACAAGACCGTGGAAACCTATGGCGCGGCGCAGTTGCAAAAGCGCTTCGAAGCCCTCGCCGGGCGCTGGATGAACGACCGCGACTTCGCGGCCTGGATCGCCGTGCGCAGCATCGCCAGCGCGGTGAGCAAACTGCGTCAGACCGACCCGTTCGCCATCCGCCAACTGGCCCTCAGCGACCAATTGCCCCTGGACGGCTTCAAGGGACGCAAGCTCAGCTACCGACCGTGGAATGGCCAACTACGCCAACCGATTCCCCTGGTCCAGCCCCGTGCACTGGTCAGCACCTCGCCCCAGGACGGTTTTCTGCACCCCTCCAATGAAATGGACAGCCTGGGCTATGACCGGCCCGAAGTGAGCTGCCGTTACCCCTGATCGATAACAACAATAAGGAAAACCACCATGCGCCGCCCGCTGTTCAAACCGGCCCTGCTCTGCCAAGTCCTTGCCCTGGGTGCTGTTCTGCTGGCTGCCGGTCCCGCCGCTGCCAGCATCGCCTGGGTCTCCAACGAAAAAGACAACAGCCTGAGCCTGATCGACATGCAGAGCCTGGAAGTCATCGAGACCTTGCCCGTGGGCCAGCGCCCCCGCGGCCTGTTGCTGTCCCATGACAATCGCCTGCTCTACATCTGCGCCAGCGACTCGGACCGGGTCCAGGTGATGGACGTCGCCACCCGCAAGATCGTCAAGGAGTTGCCTTCGGGCAAGGATCCCGAGCAATTCGCCCTGCATCCCAACGACCGTTGGCTCTACGTGTCCAACGAAGACGATGCGCTGGTGACAGTGATCGACACCCAGACCTCCGAAGTGCTGGGCCAGATTGGCGTGGGTGTCGAGCCCGAAGGCATGGCCGTCAGCCCCGACGGCAAGTGGGCGGTCAACACCAGTGAAACCACGAACATGCTGCACTGGATCGACACCAGCACCCAGACCCTGGCCGACAACACCCTGGTGGACCAACGGCCACGTTTCGTCGAGTTCAATCGCGACGGAACGCAGCTCTGGGCCTCGGCGGAGATCGGCGGCACCCTGACCGTGCTCGACGTCGCCACGCGCCAGGTGCTCAAGACCCTGACGTTCCAGATCAAAGGCGTGCACCCGGACAAGGTACAGCCGGTGGGCATCAAGCTCAGCGCCGACGGCAAGCTGGCGTTCGTCGCCCTGGGCCCGGCCAACCATGTGGCGGTGATCGACGCCAAGACCTTCGAAGTGCTGGATTACCTGCTGGTGGGCCGCCGGGTCTGGCAACTGGCGTTCACCCCGGACCAGAAGCGACTGCTGGCGACCAATGGCGTCAGTGGCGATGTCTCGGTAATCGATGTAGAGAGCCGCAAAGTCCTGAAGTCGGTGAAAGTCGGGCGCTACCCTTGGGGCGTGGTGGTCACGCCATGAACGCCCTGGAAGTCAGCGACCTGAGCTTTGCCTACGGCGCGCGCGAAGCCCTCAAGCAGATGAATTTCATCCTGCCCGCCGGCCGTTTCGCCGCGCTGCTGGGGCCCAACGGCGCCGGCAAGTCGACACTGATCGCCCTGCTCACGCGCCTGTACGACCTGCAACGCGGCGATATCCGCGTCGGCGGCCACTCCCTGCACAAGTCACCACGACCGGCCTTGCGCCAGTTGGGCGTGGTGTTTCAACAGAGCACCCTGGACCTGGACCTGAGCATCGAACAGAACCTGCGCTATCACCTGGCGCTGCATGGTTTTTCGCGACGCCAAGGCAGCGCCCGCATCGATGCCGAACTGACCCGCCAGCACCTGACCGAGCGCCGCCACGAGCGGGTACGCGACCTCAATGGCGGCCATCGGCGCCGGGTGGAAATCGCCCGCGCCCTGCTCCATGAGCCGCGCCTGTTGTTACTGGACGAACCCAGCGTCGGCCTCGATCCGGCCAGCCGCCTTGCCCTCGGCCTGCACATTCGGCAACTGTGCAGCGAACAGGGCATCAGCGTGCTCTGGACCACTCACCTGCTGGACGAAGTGCAACCCAGCGACGACCTGTTGATCGTGCACCAGGGCCGCCTGGTCGCCAGCGGCCAGGCCGACGCGGTGAGCCTGGAACACGGTGGCTCCCTCGGTTCGGCCTTCAGCCATTTGACCGCCTCGGGAGCCCGGCCATGAACGCGTATTGGCACTGTTTCAGCGGCATCGTGGTGCGCGAATGGCTGCGCTTCGTGCTGCAACGCACCCGGCTGCTCAGCGCCCTGGTCAGGCCACTGCTGTGGCTGCTGGTGTTCGCCGCCGGCTTTCGCGCAGCGCTGGGCATCGCCATCATCGCGCCCTATAACACCTACATTCCCTATGAGGTATACATCGTGCCGGGGCTGGCCTGCATGATCCTGTTGTTCAACGGCATGCAGGGCTCGCTGTCGATGGTCTACGACCGGGAAATGGGCAGCATGCGCGTCCTGCTCACCAGCCCCCTGCCCCGGGCTTTCCTGCTGGCGAGCAAGTTGCTGGCGACCTCGCTGATCTCGCTGCTACAGGTCTATGCCTTTCTCGCCATCGCCTGGCTGTACGGCATCCAGCCACCGACCATGGGCCTGCTGCTGGCCTTGCCAGCCTTGCTGCTGGTGGCCCTGATGCTCAGCGCCCTGGGCTTGTTGCTGTCCAACGCCATCCGGCAACTGGAGAACTTTGCCGGGGTGATGAATTTCGTGATCTTCCCGATGTTCTTTCTGTCCTCGGCGCTGTACCCACTGTGGAAAATGCAGGAAGCCAGCCCCTGGCTGTACTGGCTCTGCGCGGTGAATCCGTTCACCCATGGCGTGGAGTTGGTGCGTTTTGCGCTGTATGAGCAGTTCAACCTGCTGGCGATGGCGGTGTGCCTGGGCTTGACCCTGGTGTTCGCGCTGCTGGCGGTATGGACATTCAATCCGCAGCATGCGGCGTTGCGCAAGGCCAGTTGATCCTGCCCTATCCCAATATCCCTATGGGTGGAAACCCTGTGGGAGCGAGCTTGCTCGCGATAGCGGCGGATCATTCAGCAATGATGTTGACTGACACACCGCTATCGCGAGCAAGCTCGCTCCCACAAGGGTTCTGAGCAGGGCCCCATGGCTGAAATTACTACTTTAGTACCGGTTTTCCTGTCTATGGTCGCATTCACAAGACCTCGACCCTGGCATGTAATGGGCGCATACAAAAAGGATAAATCCTATGCCCCGTTTGCTGGCGATCCTCTTGCTGGGCCTGGCGCTGAATGTCGCCCAGGCCGAGACCGCGCTGTTTTCAGCGCAGGGCTACCGCATCGCCCAATACCGCAGCCCGACGCCCGCCACCGTCGACGGTGCACAAACCCTGGACACCCAGGCGTTGCAACGGCTGCTCGGGCAAGCGTCGCCTCCGCTGCTGATTGACGTGTACCGCCGGCCCTGGGTCCAGGGGCAGTTCATCGACAACGAAGCCCATGTCAACCTTCCAGGCAGCCTGTGGCTGGCCAATACCGGCGACGGTGACCTCTCGCCGACCTGGCAGGACTATTTCGCCTATCACTTGCGCAAGGCCACCGCCGGGCAGACGGATCGACCACTGGTCTTTTATTGTCGCTCCGATTGCTGGTTGAGCTGGAACGCGGTAAAACGCGCCGCTGCCATGGGCTATAAGCAAGTGTACTGGTATCGCGATGGCCTCGATGCCTGGGAGGCGGCCAACCTGCCCCTGCAGGCCGCCCACCCCGAACCCTTTCCCTGATTTTGCAAAGAAATGCGCGCAACTGCCCTGCCCCATACGACAATAACGAGGTGAATGGCCATGTATAAAATCCTGATAGCCGACGATCACCCACTGTTTCGCGAAGCCATCCACAACGTCATCAGCGACGGTTTTCCTGGCAGCGAAGTCATGGAAACCGCCGACCTGGACAGTGCCCTGGCATTGACCGCCGAGCACGACGACCTGGACCTGATCCTGCTGGACCTGAACATGCCCGGCATGCACGGGCTCAATGGCCTGATCAACCTGCGCAACGAGGCACCGACCATTCCCGTGGTCATCGTCTCCGCCGAACAGGACAAGCAAGTGGTGCTGCAGGCCATCACCTATGGCGCGGTGGGCTTCATCACCAAATCCTCGCCGCGCTCTCAGATGACCGACGCCATCGAGCAGATCCTCAACGGCAACGTGTACCTGCCGCCGGACATCATCCGCACGCAAAAGAGCCCGGTGGGCCGGCGCCTGAACGAAACCCCGGCGTTCCCGCCGGAACTGCTCCAGGCCTTGACCCGCAAGCAACTGCTGGTGCTCGAACGCATGACCAAGGGCGAGTCGAACAAGCAGATCGCCTACACCCTGGACATCGCCGAAACCACGGTCAAGGCCCACGTCTCGGCGATCCTGCGCAAGCTCAATGTGCACAACCGGGTGCAGGCAATCCTCAGTGCCGGGGATATTGATTTCGGGGCTTATTTGCGGCGTTGAACAGGCGCCATGAATCCCTGTGGCGAGGGAGCTTGCTCCCGCTGGGCTGCACAGCAGCCCCGATCAGGTCGACTCAATGAGCCTGACACACTGAGGTGCCGGGCTTTTGGGGCTGCTTCACGCCCTGAGCTCTTCCGTCAACATGCTTTCGTTGCCTCCGGTGCTCTTATCAAAGGCGAGTCGTGGCGGGCCAAGGCTTGTAAATAGACGCTCTCGTCATACTGGGATCCAGCATTCCAGCACCGATAAACGATCCTGATCCATTTAAAAGCCAGTGCCCTCAGGGCTGCTTGATGAGAGCAGCCTTTGGCCTTCTGCTGGCGATAGTACGCCCCTGCCCATACCGATTGATTGATGCTGTGGGCAGCCCACTCGACAAATGTCTGGCGCAAAAAGGTTGAACATTGATAGCGCCAGC